>NZ_JAPJQP010000021.1:0-31089 GCF_030825015.1 Mediterraneibacter sp.
TTAATTATTTATACTCCCCTCAAAAGACCGATGGCTCCCCCATCGGTCTTTTACTATCTTTTTCGTCTATTTTCGCCGTTTTGTTCACAGTTTGTTCATTTATCATTTAAAATTCTTTCATCTTCTCCTCACGCTTTCTTCATTTCTTTCGCATATACTAACATCATCAAATCAATGACGATTACAAGTTATTTTTGCATAAACTTTTTCATAATACATGCCGGGAATCATTTTGATTACCCGGCATCCTCCCTTTTTCCCTTTCAACAGACAATTTTCATTTTTTTAAGCTTTTCTTTTGAGCCTTGTTTTTTAGTTTTTCTTTTAAGGCAAAACCTCTTTCCCCTCTGAGGAAATATATCCCTCGATCAATTTTGTAATTTCTTCCGACTTTTCCAGCCGTTCTAACACTTGTCTGCCGGTCTCGACCGCCCTTTGATAACTTCCGCTTTCTGCTTCCAGTTTCATTTTCCGTACCCCTGCCTCTTCCAATTTTTGGGGATCTGTTTCTAATCCAATTAACTGATCGTATATTTCCATTTGTTCATCTCTCATCTCTGCCTGCCCATACGCATCGGCTAACTTCCACAAAACAGACAGCCTTGCCTTCTCTCCGATTTCGATTGCTTTACGATTTCCGCTGTCTGTATGCTGCTCCAAATACAATTCCATCCATTCTGCCGCTGCATCTGTTCCTTCAACATTCTCAAGTTCTTTGCTCCAGACTTCCGGATCTGTTCCATCTTCTGTACGCTCCTGAGCACCTATACGTTCCTCTCCTGCCGTACGTTCTTCCTCTATTGTGCTCCCCTGCCCCGCTGTAAGAGCTTTATCCGCTGCGTTTTCCCGACCTGCTGTCCGATCTTCACCCGCAGCGCTTCCCTTGTTCTCTGTATGTTTCTCTGCACCTGAGCGCTTTTTCGCTTCTGTTTGCTCTTTCGCTTCCGCAGATTCTTTATTTTCTGCATAGATTGCTTTTTCTTGAATTTCCATCTCACCTCCGGCAAATTTATATTTCTGCCAAAAAACTGCTGATAAAAGGCAGACTGCCGCGCCTGCTGCAATCGCAGTCCTTGCCTGTCTATGCTTTTTTCTATCTTGCCCGTTCTCTTTACGAACTGACGGAAGATCCCTCAAAACCTGACGGAAAGATTCGTATTTTTTTCTTGCTTCTCCGATGCACCTCCCGCTTACTTTCGAAAGGCGCATTGTTTCCCGGCCTGTAAGCACAGGCTCTACCTCCATATATGCCAGCAGGAAACGCATTGTATTCCCATATCCGAACAAATCCGCTTCCCTGCTCCCGCCAGTTTCCATCTCATAGATCGGTTTGATAAAATGACTTCGAACTGCTCTTTTTTGCATCTGTTTCATCACTTCTGCATTTTCTATGGACTCTGTATTAAGAAAGAATACGTCGCCTTCATCAGATATAACGATTCCATAAGGATTCAAATATTTATAATTTTTCCCAGTCCCGCTTCTTTCATACTGATCTGCACAAACCGCAATCTGTTGAAACCACGCAAACAAAACTGCCTTATCGATTCTCCCTTCCTTTCTCATACAATCGATCAGCAGCATTCCATGAACGCAATCCATACTTTGCCTGCAGTATTCTCCATGCTCGACAAATTTTAACACTTCATACATTTTTCCTTCGTTCATTTTTTCCATATTTACTTTTCATCGGATGCGCATTGTCGAGAACGGTGCTTCCCTCTGCACCGTTCCCGAATGAGTTTATATTATTCTTGGCGAATTTCGGCTGAATCAAGCCGTAACAGATGTGTCATTCAATCAGACGCATTTAATAAGTATTTGTATCTTACCCGAATCTGCACAGAAAAGCAAGCGCCTGTTTTATTCGTTTGTTCCTGCTGCCGTCTTCACAATCTATTCTGCAGTCTGCATGATCTTC
This sequence comes from Mediterraneibacter sp., assembly GCF_030825015.1. NCBI lineage: Bacteria > Bacillati > Bacillota > Clostridia > Lachnospirales > Lachnospiraceae > Mediterraneibacter > Mediterraneibacter sp. Next base: position 1,922 of record NZ_JAPJQP010000021.1, read on the forward strand.
TCAAACTGCTCAAGAGCGGCGGCAATCACTTTATCCATATCATAATATTTATAATTACCGAGTCTTCCACCGAAAATCACATTTTTCTCGCTGTCTGCCAGCTTCTTGTACTGCTCAAACAGCGCATTGTTTTTTTCGTCATTGACCGGATAATAAGGTTCCATTCCAACTACCCACTCCGAAGAGTATTCTCGCGAAATAACTGTCTTTTCCTGTTTCCCGAACTCAAAATGCTTATGCTCGATCACGCGGGTATACGGCACTTCACTGTCCGTATAATTGACAACCGCATTGCCCTGATAGTTATCGCAGTCAAGCACTTCCGTCTCAAACCGCACTGAGCGATATTCAAGCGCCCCGAGCCGATAATCAAAATATTCGTCGATCATTCCCGTAAATATAATCTTCTCAGCGATATCTGCATTCTGCTTTCGAAACTCAAAAAAGTCCACCCCTGTACGGACATCTGCCTTTTCAAGCATTTTTTCTACAATAGGCGTATAACCACCGATCGGAATGCCCTGATATCTGTCATTAAAATAATTATTATCGTACACAAAACGAAACGGCAGCCTCTTAATAATAAACGCCGGAAGTTCTGTACACTTTCTTCCCCACTGTTTCTCTGTATATCCTTTGATCAGTTTTTCATAAATATCCTTTCCGCCAAGGAAAAGTGCCTGCTCCTCGAGGTTTTTCGGCTCTGTGATCCCCGTCTCTTTCCGCTGTCTTTCAATGATCTTCTTCGCTTCTTCCGGTGTTTTTATTCCCCACATCTTGCTAAATGTGTTCATGTTAAACGGGAGATTATAAAGCTCATCTTTATAGACCGCCACAGGCGAATTGATATAATGGTTAAATTCCGCAAACCGGTTTATATAATCCCATATGTTCTTATCCGATGTATGGAAAATATGTGCTCCGTACTTATGCACATGGATTCCTTCCACATCTTCACAATAAATATTTCCCGCTATATGATCCCGCTTGTCGATTACGAGACAGGACTTTCCTTTTTTTCCAAGCTCATATGCCATAACCGCGCCGTACAGTCCTGCGCCGACGATCAGATAATCATATTTTTTCATACAAAGCCTCTCTTTCCGCACCGCAAAATATTATGCCGCACTGATTTATCTTGTATTTTAACAGAATATCATTTTTTCCGCAATTTTTCCTATAATGCGACGCTTTTCGTCATTTTCGTTATTTTGCCCATGTTTTTGATTTTTTTGTTTACAAATTAGTCATTATGCACTAAAATAATTGTATATCCGTCCGCAGTGTCACTCTGCGGGCAAACATACAGAACGGAGGTACTTCATCATGAAAGGAAATGTAATCGTCGGACAATCCGGAGGTCCGACAGCGGCAATCAACTCAAGCCTCGCGGGAGTATACCGCACCGCCAAGGACAGAGGCGCAAACAAAGTATACGGTATGCTTTTCGGTATTCAAGGACTCCTTCAGGAGCGTTACATTGATCTGTCCGAATACATTACGAACGATCTTGACACAGAACTTTTGAAAAGAACACCTGCGGCTTTCCTCGGATCATGCCGCTATAAACTGCCTGAAATCCACGAAAATAAAGATGTCTACGAAAAAATCTTTTCCATTCTTGATAAACTGGACATTGAAGCATTTATTTACATCGGTGGAAACGACTCAATGGATACGATCAAAAAGCTGTCCGATTATGCCATCGTAACAGGATACCGTACTCGATTTGTCGGATGTCCGAAGACGATTGACAACGATCTGGCACTTACAGACCATACGCCGGGATACGGAAGCGCGGCAAAATATATCGGAACTTCTGTAAAAGAGATCATCCGAGACAGCTTCTGTCTTGAATACGGAAAAGGTCTTGTTTCTATCGTTGAGATCATGGGCAGAAATGCCGGATGGCTGACAGGCGCGGCCGCTCTTGCAAAAGGAGAGGACTGCTCCGGACCGGATCTTATCTATCTGCCTGAGATTCCTTTTGACATAGAAGCTTTCAGTACAAAAGTAAAAGATCTTCTGGCGAAAAAACCGTCGGTTGTCGTTGCCGTTTCAGAAGGAATCCGTCTCGCTGACGGAAGATATGTATGCGAACTCGGACAAAGCGTTGATTTTGTCGATGCATTCGGTCACAAACAGCTTTCAGGAACTGCGAACTATCTCGCAAGCTATATCGCCGGCGAATTCGGATGCAAGACCCGCGCGATTGAATTAAGCACCTTGCAGCGTTCTGCTTCCCACTGCTCTTCCAGAGTCGATATTCTCGAAGCTTATCAGGTAGGCGGTGCGGCAGTAAAGGCTGCGGACGAAGGAGATTCCGGCAAGATGGTTGTTCTCCAGCGTCTCTCCGACGATCCGTATCAGTGCGGAACAGAAGTGAAAGATGTGCATAAGATTGCAAACGATGAAAAAGTCGTTCCGCGCGAATGGGTTACAGAAGACGGATCTTATGTAACCGACGATTTCGTTTCCTATGTACGCCCGCTTATTCAGGGCGATGTATCGCCTGTAATGGTTGACGGCATTCCGCGTCACCTCTACCGAAAAAATTAATTTAAATACTGCCGCTCCTGATATCTATGATATGTTCACTATCGGGACGCGGCAGTTTTTTATATCCGGTTTTATAACAATGCTCCTTTTTATTCTCTTGTCTCTTTCTTATTCTTCCTTTATACTTTACTTATATGAAGATGTGTTTTGGATTTTATATATGAACCACTCTATTTCCACTGCACATCGTTAATTCATAAAGTAAATAGCGCAACAATCTTACGATTAAGGAGGTTTTCTCATGCTTATTAAAAATGGTTTTCTTATAGACCCTGCCACTAAAAAATCAGGAAATTACGATATCCGAATCGAAAACGGTATCATTACAGAAATCGGAAACACTCTTTTGCCTGCTCCAAATGAACAAGTAACAGATGCCGATGGTCTGACTGTCGCACCGGGACTTATCGATACACATATCCATTTCCGCGACCCCGGATTCACTTACAAAGAAAATATCCACACAGGTTCGCAGTCTGCAGCCGCAGGAGGATTTACTTCTGTCATCTGTATGGCAAATACATCTCCGGTCGTAGACAACGTGGAGACGCTAACAGATATTTTAAATAGAGCGAAAGACGAAAAAATACACGTTCATCAGGCCTCTGCTGTTTCCCATAAACTGCGCGGCGAAGAAATGACCGACATGGAAGCTTTGAAAACCGCCGGAGCATGTGGATTTACTGATGATGGTATTCCGCTGAAAAACGCCGCATTTTTATACGAGGCAATGGAAAAAGCCAAACAACTAAACGTACCGATCAGTCTTCATGAAGAAGATCCGTCATTTATTAAAAACAATGGGATCAACCACGGCGCAGTTTCCGAACAGCTTGGCATTTACGGTTCTCCTTCCATTGCCGAAGAATCTCTCGTTGCAAGAGACTGTATGATCGCGCTAAATTCAGGCGCCGACGTTGTTATGCAGCACATCAGCTCAGGACGTTCCGTAGACATTATCCGCCATTTTAAATCTCTCGGCGCAAATATTCACACAGAAGCAACGCCGCACCATTTCACACTGACAGACGAGGCTGTGCTGACATACGGAACGCTTGCAAAGATGAACCCGCCGCTTCGCTCTGAAGCCGACCGTCAGGCAATCATCGCCGGACTTGCCGACGGAACGATCGATATTATCGCGACAGACCACGCCCCGCACAGCAAAGAAGAGAAGGAACGCTCCATCACTGCAGCTCCAAGCGGAATTATCGGTCTAGAAACATCACTGGCGCTCGGGATCACTTCTCTTGTGCGCGAAGGGCATCTGTCACTTATGCAGCTTCTCGAAAAAATGACGATCAATCCAGCCAGACTGTATCATTTAGACGGCGGAAGAATCGAAGAAGGCGCTCCCGCAGACCTGGTGGTCTTCGATCCTGAAACAAAATGGATACCGGAATCCTTCGCTTCCATGTCGTCAAATTCACCGTTTATCGGTTGGGAATTGTACGGAAAAGTAAAGATGACTGTATGCAGAGGAGAAATTGTATACAACGCCATTTAATTACTTTTAATAAATATGAGGCTGTCGGGAAACAGAGCATTCCAGTCATGCCCCCCACTTCATAATGAGATCAAGAAATTTGAGGGAAAATACAAATTTCCCACAGAAGTTCAAGGATCAAATACTTGCCCTCTGTTCACTTACATTTATTACAATTTTTATTTTAAACTGACTAGATATATTATCCGCCGGAATCGCTGTTTTTGCGAATGCATTAATTATGCGTACTATATTTATGCTGCAAAAATCATAAAAAAGAGAAACGTAAAGATAAAAAGAATGAGCTTAAAATATCGCATCTTAAACTTGGCATTTAAGGTGCGATATTTTTATGAACAATCCCCTACCCATTCAAATGAACCGTTCCGATATAACTTTTCTCGAATTTCCATCCGCTCTTCAAATCTGTACTTGTAAAATCAGCTTTTTTATTTCCATATTCGCCCTGACCGAGGGTTAAGTAATAAACTCCATTCTCATATTTCAAACTGTCCACTTTATTCAAGAACATCACTTCTTCCGAAACAGTGTCCCACGGAAGCTCTATTTCCGTAAATGACGCCCCTCCGTTTTCTGTCACAAGTACATGCGGCCACGAATTTTCTCCAAATTGTTCATCCATCGTAAGCATCCCTGATGACAGATCGGCAAATGCAAGTCCTGATAAAATCCATCCGCTTTCCACATCCACAGATATTGTCTCCCAAGTGATACCGCCGTCATGCGTCCAACCAACGTAAGTGCCTCCTCCGGTTCCCATTGACCAGTCTGTTCCAAGACCTGCATACCCGTTTTCAGGATCAAGAAAACGAACTACTCTCGAAGTGCACAGTCTCGGATAATCTTCCTGAAATACAAAATCTGTCCAAGTCTCACCATCATCTTTTGAAATATGAAGCGTCGGGATCTCTCCCCAAAATACGGCAAACATTCCGTTTCCATCTGCGTAAATGCTGTTTTCCGGGATCATATCACCTTTCCCATATACTGCTTTCGTTTCTTCCAACTGCTTTGGCGTCAGACCACTTGAAATCCATGTTTCCCCGCTGTCATCTGTCAGCACAAGTTCCTCTCCTCTGAAATAATAATCATTCTGCATCACGGTCTCTGTCTGACCAATGAGCGCATTTTCATCTGCCGGCGGACAGACGTATTCGATCCGCTCTCCCATCGCTCCGCTGCCGTCAGTCAGAGCAATGACAACCTGCGAACTTCCGTCGCTTGCACCTCCTGCTCCCTGCCGATATTCTTTCTCAGTCAATACCGGAAATCCGGTTCCGTCTCTTCCATCTATCACCACATCTGCATCTTGAAGACGTCTGTCCTTACTGTACTCCACAACATATCTATCGAAATCCAGTTTCTTCATCTGAGCCATAAGCGGGAGCATTTTTATCTGACTGTCCAAGTAATCCATTTCTGCATTTGGATCATACTCCGTCGGAAACGCCTCATTTACATCCTCTGTTCTGCTCAGTTTTCCTTCTGCACTGTCATATCTGTAATAAATATCTTTCACATATTCATCTGATCCGTTAAATTCTTCAATAGAAAACGAAAAGTCATACACCTCTCCGTTTTTCCACAGTTCCGCCTCTATACCGGAAACGAGGAAATGCTTCGGAAGTGTCTCTTTTTCTTTTTCTGACATCCATTCAATAACTCCTTTCAGTCCGTCCTTTTCCAAGACAACTTCCGTACTTTGTTTCGATGCATACTCTATGTATTCTCTTAACAAATGATAAGCATACTTTCCAGCAAAAAATACGACTGCTGCCATCACGATCACGACAATACCGAGCACAACAAGAAATCCTGCTCCGCTTTTTCGCCCCGTCTGACTGCTTCTTTCTTTTTCATCGCATTTTTCTTTTCGTTCTACAACTCGTCCTTTCTTTTTATTGATACCCATTTTTCTTCTCTCCTTCTCGATTCTTTTGATCCTTTTAATCCAAGTCCATTCTTCCTGCTTTTCATCCTTTTAATTCGAATTTATCCTTCTCGTTCCGAATCCTTTTGAGATAAGTTTTATTCTCCTCTATTGAAATTTTTAATCTTTTCATTGTTTGACCGGTTTCCTAATGCATAATGATCGGAGCTGTTTTCTCCATCGACACTTTGCACAAAGTAACCGTTCCGCCTTCTTCTACCCGGCTTCCGCCTTCTTCCAATACGCAGTCCTGATTTAATACAAGCGTCCATTTTGGATTATCGCTCGGAAATACAACTGCAAGCGTTCCATACTGAAGGCACTCTTCCAATTCATAATGTTCTTTTCCTTCCGGCGTTTCAATGTCAATTCCACCGTTTTCTCCCGTCCCCACTTCCAGCTTATAATTTTCTCCCTGATCTTCCGCGCTCCACGAACCGTAAGCCGCATTTCCTACGTAATAATAGGATACCGCTCCGTTCCTGTCTCCGTAAGTCGCCACAAACTGATGCACCGAACGATCTTCCGTCGATTCATATGTAAGCGCGCACACATCATTTTCAAGCCACTGCACTTTCACATCGTCTTTCACCGTAAACGGAAACACATCAACCTGAACACCAAATAACAATCCTCTTTGGCGGTAAAAGACCGCTCTCCCGTTTTCGTCGATTTTCAGGCGCATTATATTTGAAAAGTCAGGCGCAAGATCAACAATTTCCCGCTGTGACGGAAATAAAAACGGACAGACTGCAATCCCTCCTGCAAATAAAATCACCGCGGCAGCAACACTCGATTTTCTTTTCCAGATCGGATGAAGTTTTCCGATACACATGCCGCCTGCCCATAAAAAGAACACTGCCGCTGCGTTTATTACATACGGAATTCCTTTCATTATATATTCTAATCCAAGTTCTCTTCCTCGCACCAAAACCCAAACCTGTACCAAAATCAAACCTACTGCAAACAAAAACAGAAGGCAGCCTAAAACGTCCTTCCATGTAATCCGAATCGTTTCCGCCCTTTTCTCAGCTCGCTCCAACACAATATCTAAAAGCTTCCTGTCATCATCCGGTACGCCATATACTAACCGCTGACTCTGTTCAATCTGCTCCCCTGTTAAGATTTCATCCACCGTTGCACCAAGCACTTTTCCAAGCTCAGAAAGAATTCCGACATCCGGCATTCCCTGTCCCGTTTCCCATTTTGACACCGCTTTATTCGTTACACCAAGCCGATCCGCCATTTCTCTCTGAGTCATTCCGCGTTCCTTTCTCCTCCGCGCAATAAATTCTCCTGTCCTGTTTTCTCCTTTATTTTTCATTTTATCTTCTGATCCGTTTTCTGTTTTATTTTCTGTTTTATTTTTCGGTTTGCTTTTTCTTTCATATTCTGCTTCTTTTTCTTTTTCTGTTTCGCTTTCTATTCTGTCTGCCATTTTAGCTCCTCCTTCCACACTGTCTCGCAGAAAGTAAAATATTTTACTGACCTAATCATACCAAACTATGAAATTTTTACAATACACGTTCATTTTCCATCGGTCTACGCTGCGTAGACTCCCCTGATTCACCATAAAACACAATAAAAACCTATTTAATGCTTTACAAACGCCATTAATTATGATAAAATATCATTTGTCGAGCGGAAGTGGCGGAATGGCAGACGCGCTAGATTCAGGTTCTAGTGGGAGTTTATCCTGTGAGAGTTCAAGTCTCTTCTTCCGCATTGCAGACATAAGCGAGAAACCTTAGCAAATCTAAGGTTTCTTATTTTTTTATTTCCTTATAAAGCATTTCTATAAATAAGCAATTTATCCAAAGTTGATATACATACAGTTCCGCAACGAATTCGAGAGAGTATTTTGATTACTTTTTGATTACCTGCTTTTTATCTTCCCCTGATTTCTAAAAAAACAGCAGCTCTACAATAACAGTAAAGCCGCTGCATTTTCTTATTCTGATTTGTATTTCCACAATTTCGTATTTTAGCAAAACCGTATCTGATCTATTCTGTCAAAATCCCAGATCTCAAGACGTCTTCCAGCAGAACCCGTGTTTCTCTTTTTGTCTCTTCAAGAGATTCATTGCTCTTCTGACACTCATTTACGAAGCCAAGCATGCCAAAACAAACGAAGCCTGCTATTTTTTTCGCAGAATATTTTAATTTCTGATTCACATGAATCGTATGCATCTCGACCGTTTCCAAGATAATCCCATAGAGTCGGGATGCCAAATACGGATTAACCTCGGGATTAGTATATTGAAAAAAATCAAACCGATCATAGTAAAGATCCAAGATCGCACTAAGCATATTCACATACCCGCGAACCAATCCTCGCTCCGGATTATTCTCTTCCTGACGCCGATAGTAATCCTCTGTGCCAATACAAAGCATATCATTGAAAATGTCTTCTAAAAGCGCATATTTATCGCTGTAATGTGAATAAAACGTAATCCTGCTGACTTTCGCTTCTTTACAGAGCTCTGTAACGGAAATGCGTTCAAAATCCTCTGTTGAAAGCATTCTGATCATTGCATCTTTCAGATTTCGTTTTGTCTTTACGATCCGTTTATCTTCCATGTTCGGCAAATTTCCTTCCTCTAATCCACTCCTTTTTCACCGATAATCATACCGAAACTTCTATTGATAGTCAATAACATCGATCCATTTCATCAAGAAATCTTTTTCTAACTCATTATCTTTTGTAAGCTGTGCTGCTGCCACGATCGGAAGCCACTGCTGTACATATTGTCTTGCTGTATCGCTCTTCTTGCAGAATAATTTCAAATACAGATCAGCTGTTTCCTGATCTTTCAATGCAAAGAGGAGATATGTCATAGCTGCATCTGCACTTGCATTACCTTGGGTTGCATGTGCCCAGTCTACAACTGTCATCTTACCGTTTTTCCCTACGATTACATTACTCGGATTAAAATCGCCATGGCATACTTTATTATGTTTCGGCATACTTTCCAATCTTGTAAGAAGTTCGTATCTTGTTGTTGCGTCCACTTCTTTCAGGCTGTTAATCTGACGCGCAAGTTTGTCTTTCATGCCTTTCAGAAGAGGTGATGTCTCATTGTGAATCTGAAGCTGAAGATCTACGAAATCTTCCATATATTTCTCGATATTCTTTTTATCGGAATTCATCATATCTTCCATCGTCTTGCCATCTTTATACTCGATCTCGATCGCCCATTTGCCTTCTACCTGAGTAACCCCTTTCACTTTCGGGATCTCAAGTCCGGTCTCTTCAATTCTTGCTGTAATCAGCGCTTCGTTAAATATGTCTGACTTCGGATGCTCTTCATTAAATACTTTTACGATACTGTCGTCGCATTTGTAAACTGTTTTATATGGACGTTTTACGATAATATTTTTTTCTTCAAGTTTCATAATAGTGGCCTCCTTAATGGGTTTTTGTTTTTGATGAGCTCATTATACACCCTGATTTTCAGAAAAGAAACCCCTCTAAGCAAAGTTTGTGCAATTTTTAACTATATTTTTACAAATTATCTAATTGTTAAATTTTTATCACTCTGTCGGTTTTTTTATACTTTTTTAAGATTATAATACTGTTTTTTCCAAAATACATTTCACTGAAAATTACCATACAATCACCGGAGATGCCAAAATGCACATTCCTGGATTGTAAACAGTTGCAGGGTCTCGGCAATCCCGAACTTCGGCTCGTCGCCATGCAAAAAAGAGCGCCGCAGCATCGGATTTCTCCTCTGCCTGCAACGCTCTGATGTAAAATACTATTTATAAATCAATTCCCCGATCTTATTTGCCGTAGTAGCATTTCAGATAGATATCTTTGATCTCTTTCATAAGCGGATATCTCGGGTTTGCTCCTGTACACTGGTCATTAAATGCCTGCTCGCACATATCATCCAGAGTCTCAAGGAAATATTTCTCGTCAACACCGTAATCTTTGATTGTTTTCTTGATGCCGATCTTCTCTTTCAGATCTTCCAGTTTTGCAATGAAGTTTTCAAATACTTCTTCATCTGTATTTCCTGTGCATCCTGCGAAACGTCCAAGTTCTGCATATCTTGCAAGTGCATGCGGATACTGATACTGTGAGAATGTTCCCATCTTTGTCGGAACTTCTGCTGCATTGTATCTCATAACCTCTGTAAGGATTACAGCATTTGCAACACCATGCGGCAAGTGATGGAATGCACCAAGTTTATGAGCCATAGAGTGGTTCACACCAAGGAATGCGTTTGCGAATGCCATACCTGCCATACAGGAAGCATTTGCCATCTCTTCACGAGCCTTCGGATCATTTGCTCCGTTCTCGTATGCTGACGGAAGGTTTTCAAATACCATCTTAACAGCTTTCATTGCAAGACCATCTGTGTAGTCTGTTGCCATGATAGATACATAAGCCTCGATTGCATGTGTCATTACGTCGATACCTGATGCACTTGTCAGTCCCTTCGGAGCTGTCATTGCATTGTCAACGTCAACGATTGCCATGTTCGGGAGAAGTTCGTAGTCAGCGATCGGCCATTTAACGCCTGTTTCAGCATCTGTGATGATCGCAAACGGTGTAACCTCAGAACCTGTTCCTGAAGATGTCGGGATCGCTACGAAGTATGCTTTCTCACCCATTTTCGGGAATGTAAATACTCTCTTACGGATATCCATGAAGTCCATAGCCATGTCTTCAAAGTTTGCTTCCGGATGCTCATACATAAGCCACATGATCTTAGCAGCATCCATTGCAGATCCACCACCAAGTGCGATGATTGTATCCGGCTCGAATGCTCTCATCTGAGCTACACCTTCCTGAGCGCACTGCAGAGTCGGGTCCGGAGCTACGTTGTAGAAGCATGTATGCTGAATTCCCATCTCATCCAGTTTCTTCTCGATCGGATCTACATATCCGTTTTTGTAAAGGAATGTATCTGTAACGATGAACGCTTTCTTCTTGTGCATTACTGTTCCAAGCTCGTCAAGCGCTACCGGCATACAGCCTTTCTTAAAGTAAACTTTCTCAGGTGTTCTAAACCACAGCATATTCTCTCTCCTCTCGGCAACTGTTTTCACGTTCAGAAGATGTTTTACACCAACGTTCTCTGATACAGAGTTTCCGCCCCATGATCCACATCCAAGTGTCAGTGACGGAGCAAGTTTGAAGTTGTAAAGATCTCCGATACCACCCTGTGAAGCCGGTGTATTGATCAGAACACGGCAAGTTTTCATTGCTTCGTAATGTTTCTGGATCTTTTCTTTCTCTGCCGGATGTACATACAGAGAAGATGTATGTCCGTATCCACCGTCAGCTACAAGCTGAGCAGCTTTATCAAGAGCTTCGTCAAATGTTTTTGCTTTGTACATTGCAAGTACCGGTGACAGTTTCTCGTGAGCGAATTCTTCTGCGATATCTACAGACTCAACTTCACCGATAAGGATCTTTGTATCTTCCGGAACATTTACGCCTGCAAGTTTTGCAATCTCATATGCAGATTTTCCAGGGATCTTGCTGTTAAGCGCTCCGTTGATGATGATTGTTTTACGAACTGCGTCAAGCTCTTTTCCCGGTTTCAGGAAGTAGCATCCTCTGTAAGCAAATTCTTTCTTCGCCTGCTCGTATACGCTTTCCAGAACAGTTACAGACTGCTCGGAAGCACAGATCATACCATTATCAAATGTTTTAGAATGAATGATAGAGTTTACAGCCATTCTTACATCTGCTGTGTCATCAATGATAACCGGTGTATTTCCAGCACCAACGCCGAGAGCCGGTTTTCCTGAAGAGTAAGCAGCTTTTACCATTCCAGGACCGCCTGTTGCCAGAATGATATCTGCGTCTCTCATAACTGTATTTGTAAGCTCCAGTGACGGTGCATCGATCCATCCGATGATTCCTTCCGGTGCTCCTGCTTTTACTGCTGCGTCAAGTACAACTTTTGCTGCTGCGATCGTACATGCTTTTGCAGCCGGGTGCGGGCTGATGATGATCGCGTTTCTTGTCTTCAAACAGATCAATGTCTTGAAGATTGCCGTAGAAGTCGGGTTTGTTGTCGGGATAACCGCCGCAACAAGACCGATCGGCTCTGCTACTTTCTTAATTCCGTAAGCTGTATCTTCTTCGATCACGCCGCAAGTTTTTGTATTCTTGTACGCGTTATATATATACTCTGCAGCGTAGTGGTTTTTGATAACTTTATCTTCAACAATACCTCTCTGCGTCTCTTCTACTGCCATTTTTGCAAGCGGGATACGCTGTTTGTTGGCTGCCATAGCTGCTTCATAGAAAATCTTGTCAACCTGCTCCTGAGTAAATGTCGCGAAAATCTTCTGTGCTTCGCGCATTGCTTTCATTTTTGCTTCAAGCGCTTCTACACTGTCAACAATCTCAGGTACGACTGTTTTTTCTTTCTTTGCCATTTGATAATTCCTCCTGTAATTGAGTTCCGGTTTCCTCTTCTCAAACCGTTATCTATCTTGTTTCTCACAACTTCAAGTATATCCGTTTGTTAAATAATTGTCAACAATATATTTGTTAATATTTTAACGGTATTTTTCAAAAATTATTTGTGCACTTTCTACAAAAGCTCATAAAACAACCTTAAAAACAGCCTCTTCTATCCAATTCTGACATTACAAAAAACTCTTTCTATGAAATCCATAGAAAGAGTTTTCTCACTAATTCAATATTGATCTGCTAAAATATTTCGTCCACTCAGCTCTTATACAAGCTCAAGAAGAACTTCCATCGCTGCGTCACCTTTACGCTGACCAATCTTTACGATTCTTGTGTAACCACCGTTACGATCTGCGTATTTCGGAGCGATCTCATCAAACAGTTTTGCAACCATATCGATTTCTTTTGCTTTCTTGTTCTCGCCCTCTTTAACCGGGTAAAGAACTTTCAGCATTTCACGTCTTGCATGAAGTCTGCTCGGCTGATCTTTTTTGATCTTTTTCTCTACTTCGTCGTAAACAGTAACTTTCTTTCCGTCAACAACTTCTTTCACTCTCTTGCCGTCTTTGTCTTTGCGGGCAACTTTTGCCATTACTGTTACTTCGTCGAAGTTATCTTTCTCTTTCACAGCCAATGCGATAAGTTTTTCTGCTTCTTTGCGAATTTCTTTTGCTTTCGCTTCAGTTGTAACGATCTTTCCGTTGTTAAGCAGAGCCGTTACCTGGTTTCTGATCAATGCTTTTCTCTGGCTGGATGTTCTGCCGAGTTTTCTATACTTTGCCATTTTATATTTCCTCCTAATCTTTCCGTCATAGTCCATACGCGCCATCCGCCAAGCAGGATTGCTGCTTTCCGCGGTTTTTTAGTTCTAAACAAGCGCCGGCACACACATCTTCCTTCAGGAAAATGTAAGGCATCTTTTCTGTTTCTGCCAAGGTATGCCTGAACCATAACTACACATTCAATTATGCATCTTCGGGCTTATTAATCAAATGCTCGCGGATCGTTCTTCTATTTATAAATGTATTTAAATGCACATCGCAGATTCTGCATGGCTTTCATCGCACATCTATTTTCCGAAAAATCCTCGATTTTCTATACAGCGATTACTCCTCGCCCTGATTCAGCTCAAGATTGAGCTCTTTTAACTTAGCAAGCACTTCCTCAAGGGATTTCCGTCCGAGGTTACGGACTTTCATCATATCCTCAGGAGTCTTATTTGTAAGTTCTTCTACTGTATTGATTCCGGCTCTCTTCAGACAATTATAGGAACGAACAGAAAGTTCAAGTTCATCGATACTCATCTCAAGAACTTTCTCTTTCTCGTCATCTTCTTTCTCGATCATTACTTCCGCAACCTGAGCAACTTCTGAAAGGTCAACAAAGAGTTTCAAATGTTCGCTCAGCACCTTTGCTGCAAGGCTTACTGCCTCATCTGGAAGCATTGTTCCTTTTGTCCAAACATCAAGTGTCAATTTATCATAATCCGTAATCTGTCCGACACGAGTATTCTCAACAGTCAGATTTACACGTTCAACCGGCGTATAGATCGAATCGATTGCAATCACGCCAATCGGCATATCTTCCGTCTTATTCTTATCGGAGCTTACATATCCTCTGCCTTTTGTGATCGTCAATTCCATATTCAGCTTGCAGTCTTTCCCACCGCTTAATGTAGCGATTACCTGGTCCGGATTTACGATCTCGATATCCGGATCTCCTGTCTCGATATCAGCGCCTGTTACGACACCTTCACCTTCAAACTGAATATATGCTGTCTTCGGCTCGTCTGAATCAGACGCGTTTCTGATGGCAAGAGATTTCAAGTTCATGATGATCTCTGTCACATCTTCTTTCACACCCGGTATCGAACTGAATTCATGAAGAACACCGTCGATCTTAACAGAACTGATTGCCGATCCCGGCAGAGAGGAAAGCATGATTCTTCTCAGAGAATTTCCGAGTGTTGTACCATAGCCTCTCTCAAGCGGTTCTACGACAAATCTTCCATATTTTTTATCTTCTGAAACATCCGTAATCTCAATATTAGGTTTATTAAAATCAAACACTACACAGACCCTCCTTTTGGGTTTTAAAATGTTGAAGGGATACGCTGTTGCAGCCGATATTATTTAGAATATAACTCGACAATCAACATCTCATCTACCGGAACATCGATCGCTTCTCTTGCCGGAAGTTCTTTTACAGATCCTTTCAGGTTCTCTGCATCAACATCGAGCCACTCCGGAACCATGTTGCCGGCTGTTGCTTCAAGGATTTCTTTATATCTCTGTGAGCCTTTTTTGCTTTCTTTGATCTCAATCGTATCTCCGGCTTTTACAAGGTAAGACGGAATGTTTACCTGTTTGCCGTTTACAAGAACGTGTTTGTGATCAACGATCTGTCTTGCTTCTTTTCTTGTTCTGGCAAGTCCCAAGCGGAAGATTACGTTATCCAGTCTGGACTCAAGAATTCTCATCAGGTTTTCACCTGTCATTCCTTCCATCTGTTTTGCTTTCGCATAGTAGTTTCTAAACGGTTTCTCAAGTACGCCGTAGATGAATTTCGCTTTCTGTTTCTCACGAAGCTGCAGACCGTACTCGCTCATTTTTCTGTTTGCTCTTTTTAACTGTCTGTTAGATTTTTTATTAATTCCGAGGTAAATCGGATCCATGCCTAAAGAACGGCATCTTTTAAGAACAGGAACTCTGTTTACTGCCATGTCTATCCTCCTAATTTATACATACGAGCGGTTTTATACCGCTTTCCAAGTTACTTTCCGGTGTATGATAATGTTCAGCCGTCGATTACACTCTTCTGCGTTTCGGCGGGCGGCATCCGTTGTGCGGAACCGGTGTTACGTCTTTGATACTTACTACGTCAATACCACATGCCTGAAGAGCACGGATTGCTGCTTCACGTCCTGATCCCGGTCCTTTTACGAATACATCTACAGACTTAAGTCCGTGTACCAATGCCGCTTTAGCTGCTGTCTCAGCTGCCATCTGTGCTGCATATGGAGTAGATTTTCTTGAACCTCTAAATCCCAGACCGCCTGCACTTGCCCATGAAAGAGCATTTCCCTGTGTATCTGTTAATGTAACGATTGTATTATTAAAAGATGACTGGATATGTGCCTGTCCTCGTTCAACGTTTTTCTTGACACGTTTTTTTGTTACTTTTTTTGCAACTTTCTTTGCCATTTAAACTAACCTACTTTCTTCTTTCTCTTTGATTTCTAAGGTAATTCGATTCACTAAATTCGAAAACATCTCTTTAAGTTTCATCGAACAAAGTTCACACCAACCTCAAGCTGCGCTTATCAGCTTGCTTTCGTTAAGTGTTTTATTTCTTCTTGTTTGCTACTGTTCTCTTCGGACCTTTACATGTTCTTGCGTTTGTCTTTGTCTTCTGACCACGCACCGGAAGTCCTTTTCTATGACGGATTCCACGGTAGCATCCGATTTCTTTAAGTCTCTTGATGTTGAGCTGGATCTCTCTTCTGAGGTCACCTTCTACAACCTGAGTTTCATCGATCACTGCGCTGATCTTCTTTACTTCTTCACTTGTAAGATCTCTTACACGAGTATTCGGATCTACTCCTGCATCTGCCAAAATACGGCTTGCGCTTGTTCTTCCGATTCCATAAATATAAGTCAAGCCGATCTCTACACGTTTGTCTCTTGGTAAGTCTACACCTGCAATACGAGCCATGTGTCTTTCCTCCATTTTCTTTGTTTATACTGTCTTTAATTGAGGCTGCGGACGCTCTTCCTATTATAATGCTGCGTCCTACCGGCCTTTTGCCGATATCCCAGCCCAGACGCGTTCTCTTCGCGTCCTTTCCCGGCACGGATCTGATCCGCCAATGCAAATGCCGGGTATTAGAAGCAATATACAATATATCCGTCGAACTGCCTGTTTCTGCAACGTCTTATGGCATACCTTTTCTCAGGATATAGGACACGCGCACTGCCGGTACCTGTCGGACAGGTGCGGTGTAACCTTACTGTATATTAAACAGCTCTACACACACCCTTGTGTGTCATGCTGTCAGCCGCCTAAATCATTACATAAACTTTGTCTTAACCCTGACGCTGTTTATGCTTCGGATTCTCGCAGATTACTCTGACGCTTCCTTTTCTTTTAATAATCTTGCATTTTTCACAAATTGGTTTTACTGATGATCTAACCTTCATGTCAAATCCTCCTTCCCTTCTTTGCTTTCCTACAATTTCCGGTCATTTGGGCACACCTCACCAAAAATGACCATTTCATAGTATAGCACCAAATACTTCTTTTCGTCAACCTCTATTTTCTGAATTTTTCTAAGTTTTTCCGAATAATTTTCCCGAATTTTCTCGAACTTCTGCATCCTCACACTTTCTTATGGAACAGAAGTGTGCTCCACAGATCCCCAAGGGGTTACTTCCCCGGAAACAACCTTGCCTATATATAATAAATGTAAAAAAGCTCCGACAGCAGACGCAGCCTGTCTCTGACTAGCTGCAGTCTACTCTGCGGAACTTCCTTCATAAGCTGATCTCAGTCTATTTATCTCTCCAAATAATTCTTCCTTTGCTGAGGTCGTACGGTGACATCTCAAGCGTCACTTTGTCTCCCGGAAGAATTTTGATAAAGTTCATTCTTAACTTTCCGCTGATATGCGCGAGAACGATGTGTCCGTTCTCAAGTTCCACTTTAAACATTGCATTCGGGAGTTTTTCTACTACTACTCCCTCAATTTCGATTACGTCAGCTTTTGACATATTACTTAATCCTCCTGAATTTCGGCGTCACACGCCGTTTCACATTTTTACTCTCCCAAAATCTTTACAATTTCTGAAAATACATCATCGATGTCGATCGTTCCGTCTACTTCTTTCAAAACACCAGACTGTGTATAGTAATCGATCAGAGGCTGTGTCTGGTCATGATAAACACCGAGTCTTTTCAGAACGGTTTCCGGCTTGTCATCATCACGAAGGATCAGTGTTCCTCCGCATTTATCACAAATACCTTCTTCTTTTGTCGGAGCATATACAAGGTGGTACGTTGCTCCGCAATCTACGCAGGCTCTTCTTCCTGACATTCTGTTCACGATATTGTCATCCGGCACTTCCACGTTGATGGCATAATCAATTTTCTGATCCATTTCGGCAAGCGCCTTATCTAACGCTTCTGCCTGCGGGATTGTACGCGGAAAACCGTCAAGAACGTATCCGTTTGCACAATCATCCTGATTCACTCTGTCTACGACAAGATCAACTACTAATTCATCCGGCACAAGAAGACCCTGATCCATATATGTTTTTGCTTTTTTCCCAAGTTCTGTTCCGTTCTTAATATTGGCACGGAAAATATCTCCTGTAGAAATATGCGGAATGGAGTATTTCTCTGCGATTTTTTTAGCCTGTGTTCCTTTTCCGGCTCCCGGTGCTCCCAGCATGATAATCTTCATAACTTTTACCTCCGATCGATACGCAAACAATTTTCACGGCAGGATTTTCCTGCCCCTGTAACTGTTTTTTTGTTTTATCTTAAAATACACCTTGAGCCCGCTGCGTTTTGCCTTCAAAAGAAGGCAAAACAGGGCGAGCTGTTAAATATTGTTATTTAATATCCAAGAAAGCCATTTGACATATTGCTTCCTTTGTTATTTAAAAATCCTGTGTAATTTCTCACAAGCATCTGTGACTCAATCTTCTTAATCGTCTCAAGCACAACACCTACGATGATGATAAGTGATGTTCCTCCGAAAGAAACGTTTGCGCCGAACATACCGTTAAAGAAGAATGGGATGACCTGAACGATGATCAATCCGCATGCGCCTATGAAAATAATGTAATTCAAAATTTTCTGTAAATATTCAACTGTCGGTTTTCCCGGACGGATACCCGGAATAAATCCGCCGCTCTTCTTCATATTATTTGCAATCTCCAACGGATTAAATGTAATCGATGTATAGAAATATGCAAAGAAAATTGTGAGCAAAATGTACACAATCAAACCGAGAGAATAAATCGGTTTTGCCGGATTACACCAGTTGTTTGAATTCATTGCAGCAAGGATCTGGCTTCCGATGCCTGTTCCGTTTCCTTTTCCAAGAAACTGAGCAATAACGATCGGTGTCTGCATCAAGGATGATGCAAAGATAACCGGGATTACTCCGGCAGTGTTTACACGGAGCGGAATATGTGTTGACTGTCCGCCATATGTTTTTCTTCCCTGTACTTTTTTAGAATACTGTACCGCAATTCGTCTTTCACCGCTCTGAAGAAGAACAACAAAAACTACGACTGCAAGGATCACTGCTAAAATAATCAGCCCTGCAAGACCTGCCTGAGCAAGTTTCTTTCCACTCATGAATTTCTCATAAAGTGTAACAAGATCACTTGGTACACGAGAAATAATATTGATCAGAAGAACGATAGAAATACCGTTTCCGACACCATTTTCAGTGATACGCTCACCGATCCACATCAGGAATGCACTTCCTGCTGTCAGTGTACATACGACAACTGCACAACTTACGAAATTGTATTCTTCAAGAAGTCCCTGACGTCCGAAACCTACTGCCATTGCAGTGGATTCGATCAACGCAAGACCTACCGTAACATAACGTGTGATCGCTGCGATCTTCTTTCTTCCTTCTTCTCCTTCTTTCTGCATTTCCTCTAACTTCGGAATAGCAATCGTAAGGAGCTGCATAATGATGGATGAAGTAATGTACGGTGTAATGCTCAAAGCAAACACGGAAAAGTTTGTAAACGAGCCTCCGGTGAACGCTTCAAAAAAGTTGAAAGCGTCCCCCGTCTGCTGTGCAAAAAATTCCTTAATAAATGTCGGATCAACTCCCGGAGTCGGAAGCTGTGATCCCAGTCTTACGATGATAAGCATTACGAATGTATAAAAAATTCGTTTTCTGATATCCTCAATCTGAAATGCCTTACGCACTGTCTTCAGCATTAGATCACCTCTGCTTTTCCACCAAGTGCTTCAATTTTTTCGGCTGCTTTTGCACTGAATGCATTTGCCTGAACTGTAAGCTTCTTAGTTAACTCTCCATTTCCAAGAATTTTAACTCCGTCTCTCGGGTTTTTCACGATACCGCTCTCGATCAATGTTTCAACGGATACTGTAGCTCCGTCTTCAAATCTCTCAAGTTCGCTTACGTTGATACCTACGATTGTCTTAGAGTTTCTGCAAGTGAATCCTCTCTTCGGTATTCTTCTATACAAAGGCATCTGACCGCCTTCGAATCCAGGTCTTGTAGCACCTGAACGTGCTTTCTGTCCCTTATGGCCTTTACCGGCTGTCTTACCGTTTCCTGAACCATGTCCACGGCCTCTTCTGAAATTATCACTCTGTTTTGAACCGTCTGCCGGTCTTAAGTTTGATAAGTCCATGACGTTACCTCCTTATCTTTTTATGCCTCTTCTTCAACCTTTACTAAATGTCTAACCTGCTGTACCATACCTCTGGTAGCTGCATTGTCCGGCAGTACAACTGTTTTGCCGGTTTTCTTGAGACCAAGGGCCTCAACTGTTCTTTTATGCTTTGGTATGGATCCGATTGTAGACTTTACTAACGTAACTTTTAAGTTTGCCATTTCAATCTTACCTCCTTATGCGATAGGATAGAATTTGTTTTTCAACATCTTCTATCTGCTTAGCCCATGATCTCCTCGATCGATTTGCCGCGAAGTCTTGCAACATCTTCCGGAGACTTAACGTCTTTGAGTCCTTCGATCGTAGCAAGTACGACATTCTGCTTATTGTTTGATCCGAGAGACTTTGTACGGATATTTTTGATTCCCGCCATCTCGATTACGGCACGAGCCGGACCTCCGGCGATTACTCCTGTACCATCCGGAGCTTTTTTCAAAAGCACGGATGCGCTTCCGAATTTTCCGAGTACATCATGTGTAATACTTCCGTTCTCATCGAATGTAACCTCGATCATTTTCTTCATAGCATCTTCTTTCCCTTTGCGGATTGCTTCCGGGATTTCAGTAGCTTTTCCCAAACCTGCACCAACATGGCCGTTGCCGTCTCCGACAACAACTAAAGCTGTAAATCTGAAGTTACGACCACCTTTAACAACTTTGGTAACACGTTTGATTGATACCACTTTTTCTAATAATTCCATCTGACTAGCATCAATGCGTTCCTGTCTCATCTGTGTTCTCCCTTCCTAGAAATTCAGCCCAGCTTCTCTTGCTGCGTCTGCCAGTGCTTTGATCTTACCCTGATAAATGAAGCCGCCTCTGTCGAATACAACTTCTGTAATACCTTTTTCTTTTGCTTTCTCGGCAATTACTTTTCCGAGGCATGCTGCTGCTTCAACATTGTTTGTTTTCTCAAGTTCTGCTTTCACATCTTTCTGAAGAGTGGAAGCTGCAACCAGAGTATTTCCAACAGTGTCGTCGATGATCTGAGCATACATATGATTATTACTTCTAAAAACAGCCAAACGCGGTCTTTCAGCAGTTCCGCTGAAACGGTTGCGTAATTTCATGTGTTTTTTTCTACGAATTTCGCTTCTTGATTTCTTACTAACCATTTTCACACTCTCCTTATTTATTTCTTACCGGTCTTACCGACTTTACGTCTGATTACTTCATCAGCATACTTAATACCTTTGCCCTTATATGGCTCCGGTCTTCTCTTATCTCTGATTTCAGCCGCATACTGTCCAACTTTTTCTTTGTCGATTCCTTTTACAGTGATCTTGTTCTGACCTTCCAGAACTGTCTCAACGCCTTCCGGATCGATCATCTCAACCGGATGAGAATATCCAAGGTTCAGTGTCAGTTTATTTCCTGATTTTGCAGCTCTGTAACCTACACCGTTTACTTCAAGGACTTTCTGATATCCTTCTGTAACACCAACAACCATGTTGTTAATCAGTGTTCTTGTCAGACCGTGAAGAGATTTCATTTTCTTGAGATCGCTCGGTCTTGTTACAGTTACTTCTTCACCTTCAACTTTAATTTCCATTTCTGTCGGAAGCTCTCTTGTAAGAGTTCCCTTCGGACCTTTCACAGTCACTACATTATTCTCTGCAACTTCTACAGTTACGCCTGCAGGAATTGCAACTGGCAGTCTTCCTATACGTGACATACCTTTTTCCTCCTTAACTTAGATTCTCGGAATAGATGCTCTGTCTATTCTGTTTTCAGTTTTCATCCGCAGCGAACATGTTTCGGAATTTCACATATCTTGTGAATTACACTCGACACTTAATCTTTTTCATAAGTTTAGTGCCGGGTGCGTTTCCTTCATGTTCTTTCTGCGCTTCTATTTTCAAAGAAATTCTTTTCTCCAGGTGTTCATTGCTTACCAAACGTAGCAAAGTACCTCTCCGCCTACGCCGAGTTTTCTTGCTTCTTTGTCTGTTACAACGCCTTTGTTTGTAGAAATGATCGCTGTTCCAAGTCCGCCGAGAACTCTCGGAATATCCTCTGTGTTCGCATAAACACGAAGACCCGGTTTTGAGATTCTCTTAAGTCCTGTAATAACTTTCTCATTCTTATCAGCACCGTATTTCAGTGTGATATGGATTGTCTGAAAGTGTCCGTCTTCTACAAGATCATATTTTGCGATATATCCCTCATCAAGAAGAATATTTGCAATAGCAAGTTTCATCTTGGATGCAGGTACATCAACTGTATCATGTTTTGCAGTGTTCGCATTACGGATTCTTGTAAGCATATCTGCAATAGGATCGCTCATAGTCATGTGGATGTATCCTCCTTTTATATTTTATCTGTTCTCTATTTTCTGCCTTCACCGGGGAAATTCTTTCCCCAGCCCGATCACGCCCGCTGTACTTCCTTTCCAGAAGGCTGCTTTCGGCTTACCAGCTGGCTTTCTTAACTCCCGGGATCTGTCCTTTGTATGCCAGTTCACGGAAGCAGATACGGCAGATTCCATATTTTCTCAAATACGCATGCGGACGTCCGCAGATTCTGCAGCGGCTGTATTCTCTTGTGGAGAATTTAGGCTTGCGCTGCTGTTTGATTTTCATAGATGTCTTTGCCATGATTTTCCTCCTTTATTTTGCAAACGGCATATTGAACTGTCTCAATAATTCACGTGCTTCCTCGTCAGTTTTGGCTGTTGTAACGAAGATTACATCCATACCTCTGACTTTATCGATCTTATCGTACTCGATCTCAGGGAAAATCAGCTGCTCCTTGATTCCAAGTGCATAATTTCCTCTTCCGTCAAATGCGTTCGGGTTTACACCTCTGAAGTCACGCACACGCGGAAGCGCAAGGTTGATCAGACGATCAACGAACTCATACATTTTCTCGCCTCTAAGCGTAACCTTACATCCGATCGGCATACCCTCTCTGATTTTAAAGTTAGCCACAGAGTTCTTTGCTCTTGTAACAACGGCTTTCTGACCTGCGATCTTTTCCATATCAGCGATTGCAGACTCTAAAACCTTTGCGTTTTCTTTTGCTTCACCAACGCCCATGTTGATAACAACTTTGTCGAGCTTCGGTACTTCCATAATATTTTTATATCCGAATTTTTTGATCATTGCGTCAACGATCTCATTCTGGTACTGTTCTTTCAGTCTACTCAAAGTCCTTGGTCCTCCTTCCCGAATTAATCAATAACTTCGCCAGTCTTCTTTGCGAAACGAACTTTTTTGTCTCCATCCATCTTGAAGCCTACTCTTGTTGCCTGACCTTTAAATACAAGCATTACATTTGATGCATCGATGTAGCCTTCCTGATGTACGATACCGCCATTCTGGTTCGCTGCGCTCGGCTTTGTGTGCTTTGTCAGCATATTGACGCCTTCAACGAGGACTTTACCGTCTTTTTTATTTACGGCGATAACTTTGCCCTCTTTGTCTTTATCTTTTCCGGCGATAACCTTTACAGTGTCGCCTGTTTTAATTTTCATAGTTGACATTCTTAGGCACCTCCCTACAGTACTTCCGGAGCAAGGGAAACAATTTTCATGAAGTGTTTCTCTCTAAGCTCACGGGCTACTGGTCCAAAAATACGTGTTCCACGCGGATTCAAATCGTCTTTTATAATAACAGCAGCATTTTCATCGAATCTGATATAGGAACCGTCTTTACGACGAGCGCCTTTTACAGAACGAACAACAACAGCTTTCACAACGTCACCTTTTTTAACAACGCCGCCTGGTGTTGCATCTTTTACAGTTGCAACGATCACATCACCGATGCTCGCATATCTTCTTGTAGAACCGCCAAGCACACGGATGCAGAGCAATTCTTTAGCGCCTGTGTTGTCTGCTACTTTCAGTCTGCTTTCTTGCTGTATCATGCAGGTAAACCTCCTTAAAAATTATTTTGCTTTCTCCATGATCTCCACAAGTCTCCATCTTTTGTCTTTTGACAGAGGTCTTGTTTCCATAACTTTTACTGTATCACCGATCTTACACTCATTATTCTCATCGTGAGCTTTCAGCTTGTAAGTTCTTTTTACGATCTTCTTATAAAGCGGGTGTCTTACATGGTCTTCTACTGCAACAACGATTGTTTTGTCCATCTTGTCGCTTACGACCTTACCCGTACGGGTTTTTCTCAGATTTCTCTCTTCCACTTCTATTCTCCTTTCAATCATTCTAATAAGAAAGTTAAGATGCCTATCGTCCAGCCTCTGTGATCATTGTCTGGATACGTGCGATATTTTTTCTTACTTCTTTGATTCTGCTTGTGTTATCCAACTGGTTTGTGGCATTCTGGAATCTCAAGTTGAAGAGTTCCTTCTTAGCAGCTACTAATTCCTGATTTAATTCCTCTACGGATTTTCCTCTTAATTCTTTTACAAATGTATTAGTTTTCACTGTTATCACCGCCTTCTAAGTCTGCGCGAGAAACGATTTTGCATTTGCAAGGTAATTTATGCATTGCAAGTCGAAGTGCCTCTCTAGCTGTTTCCTCTGGTACTCCTGCAATTTCAAACATCACGCGGCCCGGTTTCACTACAGCTGCCCAATACTCAACTGTACCTTTACCGCTACCCATACGAGTCTCAGCCGGTTTTGCCGTGATCGGCTTATCCGGGAAGATTTTGATCCAAACTTTACCGCCACGTTTGATGTAACGTGTCATGGCAACACGGGCTGCCTCGATCTGATTGGAACGAATCCAGCACGGCTCTGTTGCTACGATACCGTACTCACCATATGCGATCGTGTTACCTCTGAGAGCTTTTCCTTTCATGGTACCACGGAACTGTTTACGACGTTTTACTCTTTTTGGCATTAACATTATTTATCTCTCCCTTCCTTATCTGCTTTAGTCGGAAGAACTTCGCCTTTGTAAATCCAAACCTTTACACCGACTTTTCCGTAAGTTGTGTCAGCTTCTGCGAATCCATAATCAATGTCTGCTCTAAGTGTCTGCAGCGGAATTGTTCCCTCGCTGTAGAACTCTGTACGAGCCATATCAGCACCGCCAAGACGTCCGGATACAGAAGTTTTAACTCCAAGAGCTCCTGCTTTCATTGTTCTGGACATGCAGGATTTCATAGCACGTCTAAATGAAATACGGTTCTCAAGCTGCTGAGCGATATTCTCAGCTACAAGCTGTGCATCTTTGTCCGGTCTTTTGATCTCTTTGATGTCAACGATAAGTTTCTTATCTGTGAACTGTGCAAGCTCTGCTTTTACTTTTTCGATCTCGGAACCGCCTTTACCGATAACAACGCCCGGTTTTGCTGTATAAACAATGACTTTTACGCGATCGGAAGCTCTCTCGATTTCGATCTTGGAGATTCCGGCGCTGTATAATCTCTTCTTCAAAAATGTTCTGATCTCGTGGTCTTCAACCAAGTTGTCAGCGAAATCTTTCTCTGCGTACCATTTGGAATCCCATTCTTTGATAACGCCGACTCTCAAGCCATGAGGATTTACTTTCTGTCCCATATTGTCCTCCTATCTTTCATTCAGCACGATTGTGATGTGGCTCATTCTCTTTTCGATTCTATAAGCTCTACCCTGTGCTCTCGGTCTGATTCTCTTCATTGTCGGTCCTTTGTTTGCGTAACACTCCTCAATGTAAAGGTTGTCAACGCTCATACCGTTGTTGTTCTCAGCGTTAGCGATTGCTGATTTCAGTAATTTCTCTATAACTGTTGAAGCATATCTCGGATTGTAAGCTAAAATACCGAGTGCTGTCTGTACATCCTTACCTCTGATGGCATCAAGAACGTAGCATGCCTTCTGAACAGATATTCTTGCGTAAGAAATCTTAGCTGAAGGTCTTGTATCTCTCTGCTCGTTTCTTTCTCTCTTGATTTGGGATCTGTGTCCTTTTGCCATGGATGAACCCTCCTTTCAAAATATATGAATCTTATCTGACTTTCGACTTCTTCTCGTCTTTGCCGTGTCCTCTGTAAGTTCTTGTTGCAACGAACTCACCGAGTTTGTGTCCTACCATGTCCTCTGTAACATATACCGGCACATGTCTTCTTCCATCATGTACGGCAAATGTATGGCCTACAAATGACGGGAAGATTGTAGAACGGCGTGACCATGTCTTAATAACTGATTTATCACCTGCAGCGTTCATAGCATCTACTTTTTTCAGTAAGCTTTCGTCTGCAAATGGTCCTTTTTTAAGTGAGCGAGCCATAGGTTCTAACCTCCTTGTGAATCTAATTATTTAATCGCTTTACCGTCTCTTCTTCTTACAATCAACTTGTTAGAAGCTTTATTTTTCTTGCGGGTCTTAAGACCAAGTGCCGGTTTACCCCACGGTGTACACGGACCCGGGCGGCCGATACCTGTCTTACCTTCACCACCACCATGCGGATGGTCATTCGGGTTCATAACAGAACCACGAACTGTCGGGCGGATACCCATGTGGCGCTTACGTCCTGCTTTACCAACATTGATCAGGTTGTGCTCTCCGTTTCCTACCACACCTACAGATGCGCGGCAGATGATCGGAACCATTCTCATCTCACCTGACGGAAGTCTGAGTGTTGCATATTTTCCTTCTTTAGCCATAAGCTGTGCGCTGTTTCCTGCAGAACGAACAAGCTGTCCGCCTTTTCCAGGATAAAGCTCGATGTTATGGATCTGAGTACCAACCGGGATCTCAGAAAGCGGGAGGCAGTTTCCTACTCTCACTTCGGCGTCTGCACCGTTCATAACTGTCATTCCATCTTTCAGTCCTTCAGGAGCAAGAATGTATGCTTTTTCTCCGTCTGCATAGCAGATCAATGCAATGTTTGCAGATCTGTTCGGATCGTATTCGATACCGATTACAGTTGCCGGAATTCCGTCTTTCTTTCTCTTGAAGTCTACGATTCTATATTTTTTCTTTGCACCGCCGCCACGATGTCTTACAGTGATTTTACCCTGCGCGTTACGGCCTGCTTTTCTTTTCTTGGAGTCAAGAAGTGATTTTTCCGGAGTTGTCTTTGTGATCTCGGAGAAATCAGATCCTGTCATCTGTCTTCTGGAAGGTGTATATGGGTTATATGTTCTGATTCCCATTACTTTCTCTCCTTTCGTTTCGTCTAATTATCAGTTTCACGGATTTGCACCGTATACATTGAGCACTTAGCGAAATATTCTCACGCTTCGTGCGAAAGTACACCCGATCCGCTCAGCGAAGTATTTTCGAGCTTAGCGGCTGCGGTGTTTCCTATTCTATATCTTACAGACCTTCGAAGATTTCGATCTCTTTGCTGTCTTCTGTAAGCTGTACGATTGCTTTCTTTGTCTTTGCTGTTTTTCCGACTACCATTCCGCGTCTTCTGTTCTTTCCTTCAAGGTTCATTGTGTTAACACTTGCAACCTTTGTTCCTTCGAACATTTTCTCAACAGCTTCTTTGATCTGACCTTTTGTAGCCTCTGTGTGTACAAGGAATGTATATTTCTTGTCAGCCATCAGGTCCATGCTTTTCTCTGTAATAACCGGTTTAAGGATTACATCATAATACTGAATATTTGCCATTATGCGTACACCTCCTCGATTGTTGCAACAGCAGCTTTCGTTGCGATCACTGTGTTGTATTTCAGGATGTCATATACATTGATCGTATTTGTGTGAGCTGTCTTAACACCAGCAATGTTTCTTGCGGAAATCTCTGCATTTGCATTTCCATCTTCAAGAACAACAAGCGCTTTGTTTACGTTCAGGTTGTTCAGAACATTCTGGAATTTCTTTGTTTTGATCTCATCAAAATTCAGCTCGTCAACTACGATGAATTTGTTCTCTTCTACTCTGGAAGAAAGTGCGGATTTAAGAGCAGCTCTCTTCTCTTTTTTATTCATCTTGAATGAATAATCTCTCGGAACCGGAGCGAATACAACACCGCCGCCTGTCCACTGCGGAGCTCTTGTTGAACCCTGTCTTGCGTGTCCTGTTCCTTTCTGTCTCCACGGTTTTCTTCCGCCGCCTGAAACCTCAGAACGTGTTTTGGCTTTCTGTGTTCCCTGACGATTGTTTGCAAGCTGATTTACAACTGCCATGTGTACAAGGTGTTCATTTACTTCCACACCGAATACGGCATCATTTAATTCGATTGTATCAACTTCTTTACCTTCGATATTGTAAACAGATACTTTTGCCATCTGTGTGTTCCTCCTTTCTTATTGTCAGCTTAGTTTCCTTTTACTGTTTCCTTGATCGTTACGAGACATTTCTTCGGTCCCGGAACGGAACCTTTTACGAGAAGCAGATTGTTTTCTGCATCAACTCTTACGATCTCAAGGTTCTGAACAGTAATTTTCTTGTTACCCATCTGTCCAGGCATTTTTTTGCCTTTGAATACTTTACTCGGATCAGATGCCGCACCATTGGAACCAGCGTGACGATGGAACTTGGAACCATGTGTCATAGGTCCTCTGCTCTGTCCGTGACGTTTGATCGCGCCCTGGAAACCTTTACCTTTGGAGATTGCTGTCGCATCGATGTGATCACCTTCTGCGAAGATATCAGCTTTGATCTCCTGAGCAAGAGCATATTCCTCTGCATTGTCAAATCTAAATTCTTTTACATATCTTTTTCCGGATACGCCTGCTTTGTCAAAATGACCTTTCTCAGCTTTTGTCACACCGTTTCTGTGTGCGATTGCTTTCTTTCCGCTTCCGTCTTTTGTGACAATCTTGTCTTTCTTGTCAACATATCCAACCTGTACGGCGCTGTAGCCATCGTTCTCAACTGTTTTAACCTGTGTAACTACACACGGTCCAGCCTGCAGAACTGTTACCGGAATCAGTACTCCGTCTTCGTGATTGAAGATCTGAGTCATTCCAACTTTTGTAGCCAAAATAGCTTTCTTCATTATAAATACCTCCTGTGATTTACAGCGGAACGCTTTCGCGCTCATCCTAAATGTTAGGATTGTTACTGTTAATTTGAATGTTCAGCGGTTTTCGCTTACTTATTTTTCATTTTGATATCGATGTAAACACCTGCCGGCATTTCCAGTCTGGAAAGTGCGTCCACAGTTTTCTGTGTCGGTGTAACGATATCGATGAGTCTCTTATGAGTTCTCTGCTCGAACTGCTCTCTTGAGTCTTTGTACTTGTGTACCGCTCTAAGAATTGTCACTACCTCTTTCTTTGTCGGCAGCGGCACCGGTCCGCTCACCTGTGACCCATTCTTTTTTACAGTTTCGATGATTTTCTTTGCGGATGCATCAACGAGCTGATGATCATACGCTTTCAATGTGATTCTCATTACTTGACTTGCCATAAAAAAAGTCGCCTCCTTTT
>NZ_JAPJQP010000039.1:0-3022 GCF_030825015.1 Mediterraneibacter sp.
CTGCGACCTCCTGGTCCCAAACCAGGCGCTCTAGCCAAGCTGAGCCACACCCCGGCGTTACTACGTTCCTGTCTCTCCCGTAGCGCAATGCCTATTATATTATAAGGTTTTCAGATTGTCAATAACTTTTTTTCACTTTTTTTAGTTTTTATTTTGTTTTTTTATTTCCCCCCTGAAAACCTTGGCTCATCGCCCTTTTCAAATGATTTTTCATTCATCTAAATACTTCTGCTCAAACCTGATCTTCCGGTCTTCATCAATTTCCATAATCATATAACTGCCTTTGCGGCCTTCCTGCCTCGGATAAGCCAAACTTCCGGGATTGAGCACTGTAATACCGTCTTTTTGCTCAAAATGCGGTTTATGCGTATGTCCGAACATGACAATATCTGCTTTTCTTGCCACGCCCTCTTCTCTTATATATTCCGTATCCAAAGACACATAATACGGATGCCCATGAGTGATAAATACCTTATATCCCCCAAGAATGAACTCTTCTTCCCGCGGAAGGTCTGAAAAGAAATCGTTATTTCCTTTCACCATATGCTTCTCACAATCTACTACGGAATCAATATAACTTTCTCCGCCTTCCACGTCTCCCAAGTGAATAAACAGATCGATTTTCCCTTCTTTTTCAAGTACACGGTCCAATCCCGTATGTCTGCCGTGTGTATCGCTGACTATCAACACCTTC
The DNA here is from genome assembly GCF_030825015.1 of Mediterraneibacter sp. Taxonomy (NCBI): domain Bacteria; kingdom Bacillati; phylum Bacillota; class Clostridia; order Lachnospirales; family Lachnospiraceae; genus Mediterraneibacter; species Mediterraneibacter sp. Next base: position 695 of record NZ_JAPJQP010000039.1, read on the forward strand.
ATAACAAATCATCTCCGATTTTCCCTTTTAATCTGCGTTTTATCGCGCAGAGCGCTTTGCCTCTGTGACTCACTTCATTTTTTTGCTCCGGGTTAAGCTGCGCCGTCGTACATCCATACTCTGGGAGATAAAAGATCGGATCATATCCAAACCCGTGAGTTCCAGCCGCTTCATGCGCGATCTGCCCTTCAATCGTTTCCCGAACGACGTCTACACTTCCATCCGGGAACACTGCCGCCACTGCACATACAAACCTGGCTGTACGCTCTTCGTCAGGAACTCCTTCCAGCCGATCAAGAAAAATACGATTCTTAATATCATACGAAGTATCTTCTCCGGCAAATCTTGCGGAATAAATTCCCGGCGCTTTATCCAGATAATCAATCTCCAGCCCGGAATCATCTGCAAGCACAATATCATTCGTAAGAATTCTTGCTACCGCCCTTGCCTTAATCTCCGCATTTTCTTCAAAAGACATTCCATCTTCCACAATGTCGATATCGACTCCCGCCTCTTTCATCGACACGATCTCTGTATTCAGATCCGATAAAATCATTCGGATTTCTTTCATTTTATTTTCATTTCCCGTCGCAAATACAATTCTTCTTTTCATAATGCCTTCCTCTGTTCTCTCTGCAAAGCACTGCTTTTTTCCTTTTTCTTCTCCAACCGCGTTTCTCTTATATCCGATCTGTTATTTTGCAGATTTGCGCGGCGGCTTAGGCCCTTGAAACTGATAAAAATACGTGCGCAGCATTCCATTATAGATCTTCCGGTTTTTATCTGCCTTCCTGCCGAAATACCGCTCGGCCTCCTCGTAACTTGTAATCATATAAGCCGACCAGCTGTCTAACTTCTTAAACGCTTCTCCAAACTCCTTATACAGCTTCGGAAGCGCTTCTTTCTCTTCAAGACGCTCGCCGTAAGGTGGATTTGTAATAATAAATCCATATTTCTTCGGATGACTGAGATCCTTCACTTCTCTTTGCTGAAAATGGATCAGATGACCAACCCCCGCTTCTTCCGCATTTCTGCGGGCTGCGCGAAGAACGGAACCATCCGCATCATATCCTTGTATATCCGTCTCAATGTCATCATCAATCAGATCCGCCGCTTCATTGACCGCCTCATACCACGCTTTTTTTGCAATGATATTCGCCCATGTTTCCGCCGTAAAAGAGCGGTTCATTCCAGGAGCGATATTCGCCGCGATCATTGCCGCCTCAATCGGAAACGTACCGCTTCCGCAAAACGGATCTACGAGAATCCTGTCTTTTCTCCATGGCGTAAGCATGATGAGCGCCGCCGCCAGATTTTCGGCAATGGGAGCTTTCCCCGCTACCGGACGGTAACCTCTCTTATGGAGAGAAACACCGGTCGTATCAAGTCCTACAGTCACTGTATCTTTCATAAGAAACACTCGCACCGGATAAGATGCTCCCGTCTCTTCAAACCACTTGATCCCGTATTTCGCCCGCAATCTTTCAACCATCGCCTTTTTCATGATCGACTGAATATCAGACGGGCTGAACAGTTTACTTTTTACAGAAGCTGCTTTTGCAACCCAAAATTTGCCGTCTCTCGGTATGTAGTCCTCCCACGGCAGTTCTTTCGTTCTTTCAAACAGCTCGTCAAACGTCCTTGCCTGAAAGCTTCCGACTTTCATTAATACTCGTTCTGCAGTCCGCAAAAATATATTTGCCCTGCAAACTGCTTCTAAACCCCCGCGAAAAGTAACCCTTCCGTCTTCCACCTGCGCGATCTCGTATCCGAGCTGTTCGATTTCTCGTTTCAGCACTGACTCCAATCCGAAATGACACGGGGCGATCCATTCTATTTTATCCATGAACTATATCCGTCCTTACCTTTTTCTTCCTACAATATTACTATAAAAACAGGACAGAGTAAAGTTGAAGTTTACTCTGTCCCGCCATTGTTTCACCGGATATTTTATTTCACAAACAGATTTGAGAAATACCGGTCATTCCATCTTTGCTTTTAATATTTGTCAGACTCGTCAAACGCATCTCTGATCTTTCCGCAGTTTTTGTTTCCGCCGTAACTCATCGCGGATTTTGTGCTGTTTTTGCTTGCATTTTTACTTGCGTTTTTACTTGCATTTTTTGCAGCGCTCTTCTCAGAATTTTTACCGCAGTTCTGTGAATCTGAATAAGAAGAATAAGCGCCGTTTTTGGACTCTGCATTTTTTTCTGAATTATTTGCATTACTGTAGTTTTTAGCCATTGTATTTTCCTCCTGTTTTTTAATTCAAAAATAGTATTTCTCGTTCCCGATTTTTTTATTCCTCTTTTTATTTGTGTTTTTCTT
>NZ_JAPJQP010000022.1:0-27835 GCF_030825015.1 Mediterraneibacter sp.
GAAGAGGTTTCGATCTCTTCCCTTTATTTTTGCCAATGATAATTATACTCTAAGGCACCAAAGATCCAATTTAAAAGAGCATTCCTTTTTAACATCATAGTGTCTGCTTATTGGAATGCTCTAAATTTATCAATATCTCTTCATAGGAAGAATATATAATTTTACAATATTATTTCCATAATTTAGGGCTGTCGCCCATCCATATCCATTTGGATTTTCTTTTTGTCCCAACCACTGCACATATTCCGCGCTTCCACGTTTCACATATTGAAAACGTGGATCTACAACAGGCTGTTTCAATGCTTCTTTTGAAGCATATGCCTTCAGATGCTGAACATGAGCTCTGATTCCAATCCGAATAGAATCAAATTTTGCTCCTGATGATCCCCCGCCAATAGCTCCTATCCCAGCAAAATTATATTGATCTTTCTTAACATCTCCACCGAACTTCAAAAACCCAGTTTCCATCATTGCCTGTGCAAAAGCGACCTCTGCTTTTACGCCTTCTACTTCACTTTCCTCCTTATATATCTGACAGAACTTCTCTATTGTAGGCGCTTCGCTCACATTACTGTATGGATATGATACCGTCGCCTTATTTTTATAAAACTTAACCATTTGAGAAACAGACACATTTGTTTTACCCATAATAGAGTACAACGTTTTTTCTGTTTCTAAAAGTGTCCATTTTTGTGCTGTCGATTGATTAAAAGTATAAGTTTGAACATTTGTCCCCGCTGCTGCAGATGCAGATGTAACATCTAATACAGTACCCAACTTTGACTGTATATAATATTTCCCGTCCCCCGCATCCAAAAACCTCCAAAGCTGAGCATCCGAGCCATTCCATGAATACTGCCATACATTTGATCCTGCTGCTCTCGATCCATTTGCTACATCCAATACTTTTCCTGACAACCTCGACTCTATCTTATAATATCCATCCGAAACTTTTTTAACATCGAATTCTTGTGCTTCTGTATTATTTATATTATAAATCCATACGTTTCCAAAATTTACTTTAGAACCATTTGCAATATCCAACACTTTCGATGTACTTAATGCAGTTTGAAACGTGTATGTTCCCTCAGAAATTTCAATCGAATCGTATTCTTTTTCCAATCGCCATTTCTGTGCAGAACTACCGTTTGCTGTGTAGGTCCAAACCTTTGTATATGGTGCATATGCAGCACTCCAAACATCAAGAACCGTCCCTGTTTTTGAACGAATATAGCTTCCTTCACTCGTACTTACAAACTTCCAAAGCTGCGTATCTGAATTTCCACTCCATTTCTTTTGTACTACATTCACACCATCTTTTCGAGTATTATTCTCAACCGTTAACGCTTTTCCTGAATGTTCCGCTATAATCTTATAATATCCCTTCCCAACATAAAAAATATTAAACTGTTGTGGTTTTGTACCATTATAATAATACAACCATGCCTTTGCACCATCCGCTTTAGAAGCGTTTGATATATCAACAGTATATCCAGAATCTTTGATACTCCTCAATGTATATTTCCCATCTTTTACGGGCTGATACGAAGATACTTCAAATTTCCATCTCTGATTTTTACCGCTTCCCAAATAATCTGTTTGTACATTCATACCCGATGAAGCCGTATTCCCACTAATTGAAAGGTATGTCCCTAATTTTGACTGTAAATAGTACCCTCCATCTTCAGCCTCAATAATCCGCCAAAGCTGCGCTTCAGATCCGTTCCATGAATACTGCCATACATTTGCGCCTTTATTTTTAGATCCGTTTGCTACATCTAATGCCTTCCCTGATTTTTCAGAAAGGATCTGATAATACCCATTTCCTACATAATATAATTCAAACCTTTGTGCTGATGTATTATTAAACGCATACGTCTGTATATTTGCATAATTGCTTTCCAACGCAGATGCTATATCAAGAACCTGCTTACTATTTGTTGCATTTGATATCGTATATGTACCATTTTCAAGCGGTCTTTCATCTACCGTTTCTTTCCCTGATTCCAACTTCCATTTTTGAGCATCACTCCCATTCGCCATATACATCTGAATGTTTGTTCCCTCTGCAATAATTCCACTAAAAATATCTGCAACCGTCCCCAGTTTTGATTTTATATAATAGCTTCCATCGGAATTAATAATAAATTTCCAAAGCTGAGCATCGCTTCCATTCCATGAATATTCCCATAAGTTTGCTCCTGACGAAGCTGATGCATTAGCCACATCCAATGATTTTCCTGACGAAGCCGATAAAATTTGATAATACCCATCTCCCATATACTTTACATCAAACATTTGATTTTCCGTACCTACATATGTCCCAAGTACAGCATTTTGACCATTAATTGAAATCACATTCTTAGGAAATTTTGCATTTGAAATAACATATCTCCCATCTGAAACAGGTGCGCTTTCTGATCTTTCAAGTATCCATTTTTGAACATTCCCCCCTGTCACCTGATCCATACATACGTTGGTTCCTGATGTAACATTTGATGTCACCAAACTAATCGTTGTCCCTAATTTTGATCTTATATAATATGTCCCATTATCTGCTTTTACAAATTTCCAAAGTTGAGCATCGCTACTATTCCATGCATATTGCTGCAAATTGGCGCCTTTTTTCTCAGATCCGTTTAAAATATCTAAGCTTTTTCCAGAATGTTCCGGCAATATCTTATAATATCCATTTCCAGCATATTCTACTTCAAATCTCTGTGCTGAAACACCCTGTAAAACTCCTAATTCCACATTTGCAAAATTATCCAAAGATTCCCTTGCCACTGTAAGAACCTGATTTTTATTTCCACTATTAGCTATCGTATATGTACCATTTTCTATTGTTTTATAATCAGATTTCGTCAATTTCCACTTTTGCGCATTACTCTGATTACACCTATATGTCCATACTGTATTTCCATCACTAGTCACTCCTGAATGTATATCCATGCAAGTATTCACAGCTGACATAATATAATACATTCCATTTCCTGCATCAATAAAACACCATTTTTGTGCTTCTGAATCACTATTCCGTTCTCTTTGTTCTACATATGCATAACCTGAACTACCATCCCCTATTACTTGCAATGCTTTTCCTGAATGCTCAGCGATAATATTATAATAACCATTACCAACACTAACAATTTCAAATCGTTGTGATGAAACATTTTCTTTTTTTGTTGATAAAACCGTTCCTGCTCCCGATACAAACGAACCATTACTTATTTTAATGCCTTTCCCTGCAGCTAATACACTATCCAAAGTGTATGTTCCCTCTGGAATGTTTACTCTTAATCCAATCTTTTGCAGGCCAAGATACTTTGCAATTCCTGTAGCATCTGCAACACCAAGCTTTTTAAGTCCTGATTCTGTCGTCAAAAAATTATTCACATCACTACTATTTGAAAGAAAAGCGTGTTCCACGATAAGTCCCGGAATTCCCTGTTCCTTACAATTAATCTGAACCGAAAAATAATCTGAAATAGAACCATCAGGATATCTTTCATTAATCGTAGTATCTTTACTATACACAGACCTTCTTGTCAAACCAAGTGCTACAAGTTCATCTAATATTGCTTCTCCTAATTGGCGACCTGCCGCACCAACTTCCGCCTTCCAACTATTATTAGGTACAATCACTTCCGCTCCATTTACAGCCGATGATACTGAAGAATTAAGATGAAAACTTACGAATATCTTAGCGCCCGCTTTCACCGCTGCTTTTACACGGTCTTCCATACAAGTAATTCCAGGTTTATTATAAGGGCATGCAGCGCCAGTTCGTGTCATATATACTGTAACACCTGCATATTGTTCCAACTCCTGTTTACAATAATTAGCAATCTTTAATGTTAAATCTTCTTCCCGCAATCCATGCCCCTGCGCTCCTGCATCATTCGCATCATGACCCGGATCTAGCGCTACCACGATATTTCCCGATTTCGTCTCAGCAGCTTTTCCATAAGTACTTATCGAATTCATTTGATCTGTACTAACTGTTTCCAATGCTTCCACAATATTATCCTGTGCTTCTGCAACCCCATTTTCATCTATGGTTACAACCGAAGCCTCTACACTTGATTCTCCTTCAGAAAGCTGACCTTCAACTGGTTTTAACTCCTCTATTCCTTCATATTCAGTATCCACGCCGAACTCTGCTTTGACACTAATATCATCAAGTACAATTTTCTTTTCTTCCGAGCTGTTTTTTATAAGAAGATTTATTACTTTATAAATTCCTGCTGATGCACCTTGCACATATTCTTTTTCAAACAGATATAGACTCCCCGACTGTTTTACAAGATTCCACTCTTCTTGATTACCTTCTTCATCCTCAATAGTTAAAGCAACTGTTTCTGCACCCGTAATTTCTTTATCAAACGAAAATACAATTCTTTGTGTATCAGGAGTTTGCACATAAGGACTTTCAATATATACAAAATTCACTTGTCCATAAGCAATCTCCAAACCACCGCTTTCTGTCACGTTTTCTGTTTCCTCAACAGCGTCTATATCACTAGAGGAATCATCTTTTACTCCATCCTGATTTTCTTCCTGCGTATCATGCTCTTCAACAAATTGCTTATTCTCACCTTCCATATCAAACGAATAATCTTCCTTTATTTCGTCTGCCTGATTTTCTATTCCATAAACAGCATTCGTCGGAACACTTCCAACAAGCATACTTGTAAACAACATTCCTGCAATTATTTTTTTTATTTTTCTTTTCATTCTTTTCTTGTATATCTCCTTACCTATTTTTCTTCCTGCATCAATTCTTCAAATCAAATATCAAAACGACATTATTCCACTATACCCATCATAATTAGCTCCATGAGATGTTTGCAAAGTTTTTCCTTCTTCAGTCAATTTTATCCCATCACAATCATACGCTTCAAGATATGTATTAACAATACACCCTATAATCTGTGTTTCACCAGTTGTTCCCATACTTCGTATACGATTTCCTGTTGCAGCATTAAAATCCAAATCAATCGTATGCGCTTCTTCATTTACTTTAAAGCTTAATAACTGACAGTCCTCTGCTAAAATTCCTGTTTCCTGAAGAGCTCCCCATATATCATTCTCCGTCTTAGCCATAATAGTTTTGCCCGTCACTTCCCCTGTCATTTCATCAACATAATAAATCCTAACCTCTTTTGACTTTTCTGATTCAAATGCTCCTTCTCCATCATTTTCAATCTTACTCTCATCTACATTTTCGTCTTTTTCATTTAAATCTTCTATATCTTCTTTATCCTCTATATTTTGTTCTATTTTCGCATCTTCTTTATCTTCACCGTTTTTATTACCACATCCTACCATAGTAAGGCAAAACACGCCCAAAAACAAACTTATTACCATCCTTGATAAATATCTTTTCCTCATATCGCCACGCTCCTTCAATTCACCATTGTCAAAATATTACTCATTAATAATAACAAAAACAAATTTTCTTTACAATTAAAATTTATTCCAAAAAAGAAGATCCTTCCATTCAAGGACGGATCAGATCTTCTTTTTATTTTACTTTACACGCAGTACTTCCTATTACATATTCTACATCTGTAAATTCTATTGCCCGAACATCAATATAGTATTTTCCTTTTGCATTATTGAACAAATCAAATTTTATATTCGCTTCATATTCCGTCTCACTAATTTTTTCAGCATCTATCCATTGTAAATCTCTTTGACCTTCTTCTGTCCATACAGCCAAAACAATCGTATTTATTTTTTCTTTTATCGCAGGATCTATTTTTTCTATGCTCACTTTTATAGAATCCGATTCAACTTTTGTTTCAATGTATGCTCCTTCTTTTTTCCCTTCTCTGATTAATACAGTTTCATTGTTTTTGTCTATTCCTGAAATTTCTTCTAAAAACTCCGATTTCTTTTTCAACTCAGCTTTTAGCATTTCCTCCCCAACACTTTCCATTAATGTTGGTTGGTCTGAAAATAAATTTGTTCCAAGTCCCAGCCTATTTCCTTCTATTTTAACTCCCATAGCAGCCAACGTTGTCGGAAAATTATCCATTGTTGTATACATTCTCTTCATATTATTTATCGGATTAACAGCAGAATTAATATATGCTGTATACGTTCTTCGATCGTATTCTTCCTCTTCATCTACTTTTGCACAAAAGTCACTATCCATTGTCAAATGATCCCCTGATAATACGATTGTTGTATTCTCGTAAAACGGCTGTTGTTTTACCCATTCAATAAACTCATAAACTTGTTTACTTGAACATGCCATAACATTTGCATACTGGTCTTCATAATCATTTGAACATTTCTCACACACATATCCATCTTCAAAATGCGTATCTGCCGTAAGCATTGTAAGGTTAAATGGCTCTTCTTGACGAGAAAGTTCCGTACATTTTTCTTTTGCAAACTCAAACAACTTCTCATCTTCGTATCCCCACCAAACTTTATAATCAGAAGGTATCTTAGCACTTTCTATTGCATAGTCGTAGTCATCCATGAAATAATCCCCATGTTCTGTAAAATATACTTTTCTTCCCCCAAATTCAGCTTTTGATCCAATAAGCAGCGTTTGAGAATACCCTTGTTCTTTTAATATATCTCCCAAAGTCATAATACCTGGGAAAAAGTGTTCCTGCGTATCCATATTATTTGCATTTATGTTTGTTTTCAATGGAATCCCTGATGTTTGAGCAAACAATCCTGCCATAGTCCATGTTGTACCTTCTACCGTATGACCGCCATTAAGATTTGCAGACTCACCTGAAAAATCTTCATTTTCTTGTGCGAGCTTTGTCAATTCCGGTATATAATTTTCCGAAAACGCACCCCCACTATTTTCATCTGCATATGTAGTTTCCATAGATTCCAAATAAATATAAATAAGATTTCGTTTTTGTTCAGGAAACTCTAGATCAGCCATTTTAGGATCTATATAATGTTCTTCTATAAAACTAGATTTTGCAAATTGATTATACAGATACTCTCCTATCCCTATCTTTTCCCATGCTACATACAAAGAAATCACAATTCCGCCCATCGAAAGAAATATGCCGGTTATAACAAACGAATTATAATATTTTGTTTTCCTTTTTATTATTAAAAATACAGAAAACAAAATTAAAACAAATACCATTGGAATAATACACTGCATTATGTATTCTATAATCATATCTTGATTCGTACCATCCAAAGGTTCTGTAAGATGAAATACCAATTCATCCACAGCTAAATTAGGCCATGTTTTAAACATCCAGCGAACACTAAAGCCCAACAATATCGTTATTCCAACCATTATAATGGATAGAACCGTTCCTAAATACTTAATAAGTTTTTGAACTATTCCCATATTTTGCACTCCTGTTATATGTATATTCTTAAGTTTTTTTTAATTTTAACGCAAATCCTTTACTAGTTTAACTTTTTGTAAAATTAATGTCAACCAAATTTTTGCCCTCATCAAAAAGACTTATGCAACAACACAATGTACTTTTTATATCCAAAACATTCTTAATTTAATTACTTTTTCTTATTCTCCTTTTAAACATTTTCATATTACAGAAGCTCCAAAAGCCATTCCCACTCAAAAACAGAACTGCTCACCATAGTTTACTCAACCATCTGCAAACAGCTCTGTCTATTCTATCCTACTATTTTCAGTTCTTTTTTAAATATAACCAAAAAAAATCCATATTTCCCGCATTATTTTACTAGTTCAATGCTTCTCCGCTCTCAAGACTGCCGCCTTCTTCCACAACATTTGCCAATTCAACAATACTGTTCACAACCTCTTCATCTGGATAAAGCACATACAACGGCATATCCGGTGCAGAGTAACAGTAATCTTCACCATCTGTTCCACTTGCTGCCACTGACTGAATCGTCCATTTTGCTCCAGACTTAAGCTGACTTTTTACAAGAGAATTCAGCTGTCCCTGCGAAACATTTGTTTCAATATCCTGACTCACTTGATTAATGATCGAATTCGCCTTCAAAAGCATTGACGGGGAGAGAACTTTCTTAAGCATCGCCGTAATAACAGCCTGCTGATTCTTACCTCTCTGATTGTCTCCGCCTTCTAAAGCATGACGTTCCCGGCTAAATGCAAGCGCCTGTTCTCCATTAAAGTGATTCATTCCCTGCTGCACTTCCATTTCATAGCCGGACTCCCATCCGGTAGTAAATGCATACTCTGAATAAACATCAACGCCGCCCAAAATATCAACGATCTCTATAAGAGAGCTGAAATTCAACCGAACATAGTAATTAATATCTGTTTCATACAACGCACCAAGAGTTTCCATTGACACATCAATTCCATACGTTCCGGCATGCGTCAGTTTATCACTCATTCCTCCGGATATTCCAGGTATCGGAATATAATAATCTCGCGGCGTTGTAATCAGTAGGATCTGATGGGTCGTAGGATTCACGACCGCAATAATATTCACATCACTTCGGATAGAATCACGATCATCATCTGCTCCTTCCCCATATGTATCAATTCCACTGATATATACTGTAAATGGTTCTTTTGTCAGACTGTCATCTTTGGAAGAACCGCCGAAATCAAATTTTGTTTCAATCTCATGCTTATAAATAATGCGAATCTGATCACTATAACCTTCCACTGCACTTTCCATCAATTCTGTATAAGACTGATTATAAATGATCGCATCAACTTCGCCCGCAGCAAGAGCTTCTGCCTGTTCCTGAACCGATGTATATTCTGTCGTAGCGATATCTCCTATCTGATCCTGAATATCAAGAACAGCAGCCTTCATATTTTCCGCTCCGGTGTTAAACTGTACTCCAAAATTATAGTCTGACGCATCTTCCAGAGTTTCTGCCGGATCATCTTTAAGAACTGCAACAACCATCTTATCTACTTTTGAACCACCGCTCGTAATCGCTGCAATCATATTATTTGTCTTTGCAATATAATATGTACCGACAGCAAGCACCGCTATCATCAGAAGACTGTATATCTTTCCCATTGTTCCTTTTTTCTTCCTGACTGCCTGTGTTGTAAATGCAATGCACCACAAGAAAAAAAGAAGCAACGCTGCAAGTCCCAAATATTTCATCGGAAGCATGTCAAGCAGTATAAGAACTCCCATAAATGCCACGCTCATAATTGCCTGTAGAATCAGACAAAATTTCCCGAAACCGTTCTTCCTTGACCGCTCCGCATATTTTCCCTTATTATGATTCTTTCGCCCGGTATTTCCATTTGGTTTTTGTTTCTTTGACATTTTAACAATTCCTTTTTCCGTTTTTGAAATGTACGGTTTTTCTTATATCCCCCCGGTCTTTCCTTACAGCTTGTCCGGATAAACCCCTTGATCTACCAGACTTTTCACCGCTTCTACAACCGTCTCGCGGTCCTCTTTGTATGTCACTCCAAACCATTGATCTTCGGACTTCAATACTTTCACACTTACTTTTCCATCTTCCAAAAGTTCTCCGATAATTGTCGGAAGCAAATATTCAGCTTTCAGATTCTCTGCATCCGTTTCGCTTAAAAACTGTCCAAAGCCCGTTTTTAATATCTCGAAAAATTCCGGTGTCAATCCCCACATATTCATAGATACCGGCGAATCCACATCATATTCTGTTTCACCGTTTTCCGTTCTGACAACCGCTCTGTCACCGTCTTTTTCTATATTATGCGTTTCAATAATTTCCTGAAGCATTCCGTCTTCATCTACACGGCAGATTCCTCTTGTTACGCCGCCGTTATCGCTCAATGTATTTTTTAATACAAAGCCAACCATACAAACTTGTATTTTATCAGCAGCAGTAATGCTTGTCAAATAGGAATATGCTTCTCTAAACGCGCTCTTTCCATAATAATCATCTGCATTAATTACGAGAAACGGCTCATCCACAACATCCTTGCAGCATAAAATTGCCTGACCTGTTCCCCACGGTTTTGTTCTTCCTGCAAATTTCCCTGCGAACTGCTCCGGAATATCTGAAACTTCCTGATAAGCATAAGCAACTTCTATTTTCTGCGCGATCCGGTTTCCGATCACTTCTTTAAAATCTTTCTCTAAATCTTTTCTTATAACAAATACAACTTTGTCAAACCCGGCTTCAATCGCATCATAAATTGAATAATCCATTATAATTTCACCATTTGGTCCAATAGGAGCAAGCTGTTTAATTCCGCCCCCAAATCTGCTTCCTATTCCTGCCGCCATGATCACCAATGCTGCTCTGCTCATTTTTTCCTCCTTTTTCGTATCATTCATTATCATTCTGACACGGTTTCTTAGTATTCATTACTATTATCATCACTTATATAAGTTCGTTTTCTACAACGCGAAGCATCTCCTGCAGCGCCTGTTCTTCATCTTCTCCTTCACAGATAATCTCAATCTCATCTCTGTCTTTGATACAAGCGCCAAGTACGCTGAGTACACTCTTGGCATTTGCCGTCACATTTTCGTTTTTCGTAATCTTTTCCACTGTAATCTTACTGTTAAACTGGATCGCTGCTTTGCAAAATGTTCCTGCCGGTCTTAAATGAAGTCCTGTAGGATTATTGATCACTATCTTTTTTCTTACCATTACTTCGTCTCCCTTTATTCTGATCCCACTCTCTGACCCGCTGTCTTTCTTTTTCTGATATGACTGACAGACTTTTTTATCAAAGCCGTAATTTACTGCTCTGCGCGGTCTGAGTCCGTATTGGTTTCGCTATCATTTTCCTTCTCTTTTTCTCCAACGGTAAGCTGCACAGTCACTTTTTTCATTAATGTAATACCGTTTGGAATATCTACTTCTACAAGCACATTATAGACGCCCGGCACTACATAGGCAGACATATCCACAGAAACCGCACTGCTGATATCAAGCGCTTCCAAAGCTTTTTGATCTCCGCTGAAACGGAGCGAAATCTCTGCATCCGGTTCATAAGAAACTTGCAGTCCTTCCGCCAAATTATTGATCTGTATAGAACTCACCATGAAATTGATCGTTCTTGTCCCCTCTTCTTCTACCATTGCCGTAACAGTTACATTTGCTGTTTTCTCATCTACAAGGCGAACCCCCTCCGGCAGATATTCCGAAATATCAACTGCTTTTTGAACCGGTTCCGACGCCCCACTGACATCGATTGCCGGAACGTCAATCTCCTCAATCTTGTCAATTATTTCTTTTTCCCCATATATCTGAACTGTCTCCGGTTCACTGCTATATCCCGTATATTTGTATCCTTCTGCCGGCGTTCCTGAAACACTAAGTGCGATCGGAACACTCTTAATCTTCAATACTTCAACTGATACTGTAATACCGCTTTCTCCAAGGTTATTTCCCAATCGTGTCTGACTCACGGGATTTCCGCTAATATCATACAATCCAAGTTTTGCAGTTTCTTCACTGTCTTTTGATAATCCTTCTACATCAATAAGTGCAACAGCACGGTCAATCTGATCCAAAATAGACTCCGGACCTGTGATCGTCACTTTATCTGGATTTACCGTCATATCACCTAATATATATCCGTCCCTGACTTTAGAATCTCCTGTACTTACCGTAAGAGAGAGAACTTTTTTCCCTGATTTTTCTCTTTGAATCTGCAAATTTCTCGGAGCCGCCTCCGCAGATTCATATTTCCCGGCAAAATTCGGTATCGATATTTTAATCGGAACAAGCCCTGTACTCGTATCCATCTCTTTAATATCTGCCGTTGCAATAATATCTTCTTTTGTCAATTTCTGCCGTACTTGTCTTGTTGCCGATACGACAACACTCACTTTCTCTTCCCCAAGCACTTGATAAGTATCGCCCGCTGACAAAATAATATCTTCATTTACAATCGTTACCGGAACCTCACTGAAAGTCTGTGTGCTCACAGGATTATCCAGATTTACAACAATAAGCCACAAAAATGCCGCAAAAATAACTGCTATAATCTTTAGTCCTAAATTATCCGTAAACTTATGATTTTTCATTTTCTGCGCCATCCTTTCCGTAAGAAAAACCGCTTTGAGTCAGCGTTTCTATACTGAATCCGGCTAAGGCGCTGCCTTAATTCTTCTCTTGTAATTCCTCTGTCCAACTGACCGCCCATTGCTACAGAAACAAGTCCCGTCTCCTCCGATACTGCAATCACAAGAGCATCACACACCTCGCTCATCCCCAAAGCAGCCCTATGTCTCGTTCCAAGATCTTTGCTGATCCGCATATTATCGGAAAGAGGGAGATAACATGTCGCAGAAGTGATCCTGTCGCCCCGTATAATAACAGCGCCATCATGAAGAGGTGTATTATGTTCAAAAATATTGATCAACACCTGGGATGACACTTTACAATCCAAGTCAATCCCGGTCATCTCATATTCCGTAAGCTGAATTGCCTGTTCTACTACGATCAAAGCACCTGTACAGACTTTTCCCATCTCGAAACAAGCTGTCACAATACTTTCTGCTGTCTGATCAGAAAAACGTTCATTCTCTCTGTTTTTATCAAAAGGATTAATATTGCTGAGCAGATTTTTCTCTCCGAGCTTCTCCAGCGCGCGCCGCAGTTCCGGCTGAAACACAACGACTGCCGCAATAGCAAGTACATTGATCGACTGTGCCGCCAAGTATAAGATTGTATGCATCTGGAAGATCCATGCCAAAAGAATGAATGCACCAAGCATAATAATTCCTCTTAAAAGCATCCAAGCCTTTGTATTTTTAATCCAAAGCATAATCTCATACACGATTACGGCAACGATCAATATCTCGATCACATCTTTGATATGGATATCCGGAAAATACATACCATTTGTATAATTGTCCAAAATACTCCTTATCCAATCCAACATACCGTAATCACCACCTTATGATTTGTTTTTGTCTTTAATACATCGTTCTTTATCTACTCTGATTTTTCTTTTTCCAGTCCGAGTTCTTTACTCAAACTTCTTGTCAAAAGAATTTCATCTGCATCCATCTCTGTCTCTATTTTCCTGCTTTTTTTCCCAAACCGTCTGCGGAGATTGCCCTGATCAAGGATCTCCTGTTCCGCTTCTTCTCCGATTACTGTAGTTGCCTGAGGCTGATTTTCCGTAATCCGTTTCACTTTCTTTTCAGGAACAGCTACTCCCACTTTCGGAACAGCTTTCACATAATAGTAGTATTCATCATCCTCAAACTGAACATTCTCCGTACGGGAATAATCCACAGAAAAGAAGAGTAATTCAAATACAAGCCCTGCCGCCGCTCCGAGAACTGCGCTCAAGATAATTTCGATATAAGATATATTCGTGCTCAAGATAACATTTCCTGCTGCTGAAACAACAACACAAACTGCCGCTCCTGCTGCCGACGCAATCTTCCATGAATGATCTACACCTCTTGTCCGAATAAAATTCACCACCAGAATACCAATCATCACTGTCATGACCATGAGCCACATTTCCTTACTTGCAAGCACCTGCTTCGTAAACCTCATCAGATTAACGGCTATTCCGGTTGCATCCGCTTCCTTCAAAACCGTAGCAGAAGCCTTCACATAATCCGCCATATAATAAGTAACAATTCCACAGGATGCCGGAACGATCCAAACCGGAGATCCGAGCAGTCCGAAAGCCACTGGAATTATAAAGGGAATCTTCAGGCTAAACGCAAGTCCTGAAAGCACTACCAGCCATGCCTTTTTCGGAGTAAACCGAAAATAAAAAATATACATCAAAATGAAAAAAACAAGCGCCACAAGAGCAATAGGAAGTGACAATGCATAAAAATGTACAAGTATCAACGCTGTTGCTGCCAAAACAGTCACCGTCATCGGAAGGAAAGTACAAATCACCGCCATTCCTAATGTACAAAAAACAGATGAAGCCGGTTTCATAAACCCAATATTAGAATTAATCGACCAAAACAGAACCAGCCCTGTCACAAACTGCAGCGTTTTCTGAATATATATGGAATATAATGCATAGATCCTCTGCAGTTTTTCTCTCCAAACAAGCAATGTACTCATGATTTGTTTATCTCCTTTTTATTGTTGATCTTTTCAATTTGTGAAAGATCTCTTAAATATTTTTTCACTCTTTGTTTCGCTTTCACATGCTTATTCTTATAAAAGCTTCCGGCCCCGATTCCATATGCGATCAGCAGCGACACATAAACGCCGACCGCAACCGCAGCAAAAATAAATAATTTGGCAAGGGTAAGACCTTCCATTATAGAATCGCCCCAGCCGAGGAACAGTACTGCCACTGCCAATCCGTAACCGATCGTAATCCAAATAAGCGTAATCCACGTATTTAAACTAGAATAATCTTTCTTATAATAACTGCTGATTTTAAGATCTTCTTCTCCATATTTTTTTTCATAAATAGCAGCCCGAGTCATCAGACGTATTTTCCTTTTATCCAACATGACGTATTTCTCGTCCTCCTATGTATTTTCCAAAATCTATATACTATATTCTAAATACAGTAAATAATTACATATGTATGATTATTATACCATATGTTTAAATACCTTGTCCAATGCTTATAGTCAAAAAGTAAACATTTTGCACTCCTGCCTTTTTCAATATTTTTGCAGCTTGCTCAAGAGTTGCTCCGGTCGTATATATATCATCAATCAAAAGCACATTTTCCGCAGGTTTCCACTCTTTTGAAACAGAAAAAGCTCCTCTAAGATTGGCCATCCGTTCCTGTCTGTCAAGCTGCTTTTGCGCCGTTGTTTTTTTCGTTCTGAACAGAACGTCTGACGCATACGGCACTCCTGTTTTTTCTGACAGATACCTTGCCAAAATTTCCGCCTGATTGTATCCTCTTTTTCTCCGCCTAGACTGATGTAAAGGGATAGGAATCATTTCCTCTATTTCCCATTTTTTAATTTGATCTGTATAATATTTGGCCATCTCTCCTGCAAACACCTCTCCCCAACTGCGTTTATTCTTGTACTTAAATTTATAAACAGCAGTTGAAACCGGTTCTTTATGGAGCCACAAGCTTCGCCCTTGAGTAATACATGACGCCTTTTTTTCACAGTCAAAACAATATTCTTTATCTTCATCCCTGATTGGTTTCCCACATCTCATGCATCTTGGCTGACTAACATACACTATCTTTTTTTTGCATTCCGCACATATTCCTTCTGGAGAGATCTCCCCGCAAAAAGGACAAACCTTTGGATAGAGAAGATCTAAAATTCTCTGATATACTCTGCCAAACTTGTATATCGTACCTGCTCGTTTTTGTTTTGTATCATCTCTTGAAATACCGTTTCACTCCCTACGATCGTCAAACATTTCTTTGCTCTTGTTACGGCTGTATACAATAAATTTCGGTTATAAAGAAGCTTAGGTCCGGGCAGAAGCGGAATGATCACCGCCGGATATTCGCTTCCCTGAGACTTATGTACCGTAATCGCATATGCCAATTCCAATTCTTCCACCATATCAAACCCATATTTCACTTTGCGTGAGTCATCAAACTCCACTTCCATTGTTTCTGTATATTCATTTATCTCTGTAATAACACCCATATCTCCATTAAACACACCGGTTCCTTTATCTACCGTCAAGCCAAATTTCGTCGATACTTCCCACTCAAGCTGATAATTATTTTTCACCTGCATTACTTTATCGCCCTCTCTGAACAAACGCCCGTTAATCTCCCGCTGAGCCTTCTTCGGCTCTTCCGGATTTAAATATTTCTGCAGGATTACATTCAAACGTTCCACTCCGAGAAGTCCTTTTCGTGTCGGCGTCATAACTTGAATTTCCCTTTGCCCGGCGCCTACATACTTCGGTAGTTTTTTCTGAATAAGCATAATCACAATTCCTATGATCGTATCCGCATCCTGCCTCCGCAAAAAGAAAAAATCCTTACTTTTATTATCTAAAATCACAGGTTCTCCGGCATTGATCTTATGTGCGTTTACAATAATATCGCTCTCCCCCGCCTGCCGGAAAATACGGGTCAAAGTGACCACATGAAACCGATCAGATGCAATAATATCTTTTAAAACACTTCCCGGACCTACAGACGGAAGCTGATCCACATCTCCTACGAGAATCAGTCTTGTTCCCGGCACAATCGCCGACAAAAGAGCATGCATTAACGTCAGATCAACCATGGACATTTCATCAATGATGATCACATCTGTCTCAAGAGGATTCTGACGATTTCTCAGAAATCCGCCTGTACTTTCCGTCTCTTCCGGATTCACATTCACTTCTAAAAGACGATGAATCGTCTGCGCTTCATACCCTGTCGCTTCTGTCATTCTTTTTGCAGCCCTTCCTGTAGGCGCCGCCAATAAAATACTCATACCTTCGCTTTCAAAGAAACGAATCATCGTATTAATCGTCGTCGTTTTTCCCGTTCCCGGGCCGCCGGTCAATACGAGCAGACCATGTTTGATCGATTCGATCACAGCAATATGCTGCTTTGGATCCAGTTGAATTTCTTCTGCCTGTTCTACTTTTCGCAGGCGTCTTTCCATAAGGTCTTCCGGCATATTACAGTCTATATTTAAATCATGAAGCATTTTCGCTGTATTCAGTTCCATATAATAATAATGGGCAGGATAGATTCTGATCTCATTTTTGCTTCCATCAGTCCATTCTTTCATAACCGTCTTCTTCTCTATACACAAATCCATAACATGCTTTCCGATATCTTCAATTTCCACTTCCAATAGAATTCCTGCCCGCCGCAGCAATTCATCCTGAGGAAGATAAATGTGACCTTCACTTACCGCCTGCTGAAGCGTATAAAACAATCCACTTTTGATCCGATAGTCAGAATCGGTATGTATTCCGATGCGGGCCGCAATCTCATCCGCAGTGCGAAATCCAATCTCTTCAATATTATCTGCCAGTTCATACGGATTTTTTTCCATAACTTTGTATACACGCATTCCATAATACTGATATATCTTTGCAGCTAGCTTCGCAGAAATTCCATACTTTTGAAGATAGATCATCGCTTTTCTCAAATCTTTTTTATCTTCCATTTGTGCTGAAATCTCTCTTGCCATACGCTCACTAATCCCTTTGATCTCAGCAAGACGTTCCGGTTCTTCCTCTATAATTCGAAACGTATCCTCCTTGAACTTCTTAACAATCCGTCCGGCAAGTGCAGCGCCAATCCCTTTGACCGCACCGGAACCGAGATATCTCTCAATCGACACCAAATCCTCCGGCTCTTTCGCGACATGTGACATCACTTTCAACTGAGTCCCATACACACTATGGTTCACATACTCTCCCGTCACTTCCAGCAATTCTCCTTCTGTTATATAATTAAAATTACCGACACAAGTCACTTCACCGTCGTCATTTTCCAAATGAAACACTGTATACCCGTTTTCTGCATTTCGAAACACGATGTGTCCTACATATCCCGTAACTTTTTCCACAGCACTTTCCTCTTTTCACTATCCTTTTTCACAATTCTGACTTTCCCGTACACATTATAACAGGGATGTGCCATACTGCTCACATCCCTGCCCTTTCTCTCTCTTTGTCAAATTGAATTTTTCTATCAGACTTCTTTTCGTCCACTCATAAATTCAACAAACTGACCCGTCCCGATTGCGACAACTTTCATCGGATCCTCCGCTGTCATCGTATTAATGCCTGTCCGCTCTTCAATCAGTTCCTCCAAACCGCGAAGCATTGATCCGCCGCCTGTCAAAACGATTCCCCGGTCAAGTATATCCGCCGACAGCTCCGGCGGTGTCTGTTCTAAAACCGCAATTACAGCCTCCACAATCTGTCCGGTGGCCTCCCTCAAAGCCTCCTCTGTTTCTGACGAAGTTACCGTAACCGTTTTCGGTAATCCGGTTACAAGATTTCTTCCCCTAACTTCCATCGTCTCCTCTTCCACAAGAGGATATGTTGTTCCTATCTTTATCTTTATATCTTCCGCAGTTCTTTCACCAATCAGAAGATTATGTTTTTTACGCATATAGCGAACGATCGCCTCGTCAAAATCATCTCCCGCAACTTTGATCGATGTATTTACAACTGTACCTCCCAGTGAAATCACCGCTATATCCGCAGTACCTCCGCCGATGTCTACGATCATATTTCCACACGGTTTTGCAATATCAATTCCAGCTCCGATGGCAGCCGCTACCGGTTCTTCAATCAAATGGACTTCCCTTGCCCCAGCCGCATAGGTCGCTTCTTCTACTGCTTTTTTCTCCACTTCTGTAACGCCGCTCGGCACACAGATGCTGATCCTAGGTTTTTTAAATGTTCTCTTGCCAAGAGATTTCCTGACAAAATACTTAATCATCTTTTCTGTTACCGTATAATCTGAGATCACACCTTGTCTGAGAGGACGTACCGCAACAATGTTGCCCGGCGTCCTTCCAAGCATCAGCCTTGCCTCTTCTCCTATTGCTTTGATCACATTCGTATCTCTGTCAAATGCAACAACTGAAGGTTCTTTTAAAACGACTCCCTTGCCGCGGACATAGACAAGCACACTGGCTGTTCCCAAATCTATTCCGATATCTACCGACATATTCTATTCTCCCTTCTAAATCTTCATACTCTTTTCCCGCCAATGTTTTCAACCCCTTCTGAAAACATCTGTATCTCTCCCCGCACGGGTCTTATCATCAACACGTAAACAGATTGATCGATTCCCCTTCCAACCAATCTGCATTCTTAAGTATAATCGACTCAGTTAAAAATGAAAACCCCTTTTTTTATTACCCGGCAGTTTTTTACTGATTTTTTATAACTTTTCCAATTATCTTTTCTACTACAGCATCTTTTTTATATATTTCCCCGTATACGAATTTTCATTCTCTGCCACTGCTTCCGGTGTTCCAAACGCCACAACTGTACCGCCGCGGTCTCCTCCTTCCGGTCCAATATCAATAATATAGTCTGCTGTTTTTATAACATCAAGATTATGCTCAATCACAATCACCGTATTCCCGTCTTCTGCCAAACGACGCAAAATCTCTGTCAGCTTATGCACATCTGCAAAATGCAATCCTGTAGTCGGCTCATCCAAAATGTACACAGTTTTTCCTGTGCTCCTCTTACTAAGCTCTGTTGCCAGCTTAATACGTTGCGCTTCACCACCTGATAATTCTGTGGAGGGCTGTCCTAAACGGATATAAGAAAGTCCGACATCATTTAATGTCTCTATCTTCCTGCGGATACTCGGAACATGAGCAAAAAATTCCAAAGCCTCTTCTACTGTCATATTCAGGACATCATAAATCGTTTTCCCCTTATATTTCACTTCCAAAGTCTCACGATTGTATCTTTTTCCTCCACAAACTTCACAGGGAACATATACATCCGGCAAAAAATGCATCTCTATTTTCAAAATACCGTCTCCTGAGCACGCTTCACACCGTCCGCCTTTTACGTTAAAACTAAACCGTCCCTTCTTGTATCCCCGCGCTTTCGCATCCGGTGTCGCCGCAAATAAATCGCGGATCAAATCAAACACGCCTGTATAAGTTGCCGGATTCGATCGTGGTGTACGTCCGATCGGCGATTGGTCAATATCAATCACTTTATCAACCTGATCCAGCCCTTCTATTTTCTTATGCTTTCCGGGAATTGTTCTTGCACGATTTAGATCTCTGGCAAGACGTTTATATAAAATTTCATTTACAAGAGAACTCTTTCCCGATCCCGAAACCCCTGTCACGCAAGTCATAACTCCGAGAGGAAATGCCACATCAATCTTTTTCAGATTGTTTTCCTCTGCTCCGATCACTTTCAGCCATCCCTTTGGCTGTCTGCGTTCCTGCGGTATCGGAATTTGAATTCTTCCGGACAAATACGCCCCCGTAATTGAATTTTTATTTTCCATGATTTCCTTCGCATTTCCGACAGCGACGACCTCTCCCCCATGCTCTCCGGCTCCGGGCCCGATATCTACAATGTAATCTGCCTCCAGCATCGTATCTTCATCATGCTCCACAACAATCAGCGTATTTCCAAGATCACGAAGATGCTTTAAGGTCGCAAGCAGCTTATCGTTGTCCCTCTGATGAAGTCCGATACTAGGCTCATCCAAAATATATGCCACTCCGACAAGTCCCGATCCAATCTGGGTCGCCAGACGGATTCTTTGTGCTTCGCCTCCGGAAAGCGTTCCGGTAGCTCGGGCAAGTGTCAGGTAATCAAGCCCTACATCCATAAGGAACTTGATCCGCGCTTTGATTTCTTTTAAGATTTGACCTCCGATAAGCATTTGTGTTTCGCCTAATACAAGTTCTTCAAGAAATTCCTGTAATTTTCCGATGGATAACGCCGTCACTTCCGCGATGTTTTTGCCGCCGACTGTCACCGCCAAAGCTCCCGGTTTTAATCGCTGTCCCTTACACGCCGAACACGGAGTGATATTCATAAAAGTTTCGTATTCTGCTTTCATCGTTTCGGATCCGGTCTCTCTGTATCTGCGTTCTACATTTTTAATCAACCCTTCAAACGCCACATCGTAAACGCCTTCGCCTCTCTGCCCTTTATAAAACACTTTGATCTCTTTACCGTTTGTACCATGAATAATTACATCGTGGACTTTTTTCGAATAATTTTCAAACGGAGTATCCAAATCAAAATCATATTCTCTGCTCAACGCTTCAAGAATCGCATGAGTAAAACTTGATTTATCTGTACACGACTGCCAGCCCATCACTGCAATCGCACCCTCGTTAATAGAAAGCGATGGATCTGGGATCATTAATTCTTCTGAGAATTCCATCTTATACCCAAGTCCGTAACAGTTCGGACATGCCCCGAACGGATTATTAAACGAAAAACTTCTCGGTTCAATCTCTTCAATACTAATCCCACAGTCGGGACACGAAAAACTCTGACTGAAATTCAGCATTTCTCCACCGATCACATCAACACTTAATAATCCTTCAGATAAATGCAGAACACTTTCTACCGAATCTGTCAGCCTTTTTTCAATTCCCGGCTTTACAATCAAACGATCCACAATAATTTCTATATTATGCTTAATATTTTTATCAAGCACGATTTCTTCCGTCAGCTCATACATATTTCCGTCTACGCGCACACGCACATATCCGCTCTTCTTTGCTCTTTCTAATAACTTTGCATGGGTTCCTTTTCGCCCCCTCACTACCGGAGCCAACAGCTGGATCTTCGTTCCCTCTTCCATTGCCATTATTTGATCGACCATCTGATCAACCGTCTGCTTTGAAATCGCTTTCCCACATTTTGGACAATGAGGAATCCCTACTCTCGCATACAAAAGACGAAAATAGTCATAGATTTCCGTTACTGTTCCAACCGTGGACCTCGGATTATGATTCGTTGATTTTTGATCGATCGAAATAGCAGGCGAAAGACCCTCAATACTATCTACATCCGGTTTTTCCATCTGTCCCAAGAATTGCCTTGCATAAGAAGACAGAGACTCCATATATCTTCTCTGCCCTTCTGCATAAATTGTATCAAATGCAAGGGACGATTTTCCCGAACCGCTCAGTCCCGTCAGAACAACAAGTTCATTACGCGGGATATCTACATCTATATTTTTAAGATTATTTTCATTTGCTCCCCGGATTTTAATATATTTCCGAGCATCCATTTTTGTACTCATAATCTACCTTATTTCCTCTCTGCAGTTACATTATTTCATTTAACACCTTTTTTAATTCTACTAATTTATCTCTTAGTTCTGCCGCACTTTCAAAATTCAATTCTGCCGCTGCTTTTTTCATCTGTTTTGTAAGATCAGCAATCAATTTTTGAAGTTCTTTCTCACTCATAGACTCAGGATCTTTTTCCAGTCTCAGCTCCTGCGCAGCTACTTTTTTAGAAATGCTGATTAAATCGCGTACAGATTTTTGAATTGTCTTCGGAGTAATACCGTGTTCTTCATTATATTTCATCTGAATCTCACGACGACGTTTCGTCTCATCAATCGCCAACTGCATCGACTCCGTAATTTTATCTGCATACATGATAACATGACCTTCTGCATTACGCGCCGCGCGCCCGATCGTCTGAATAAGCGACGTCTCTGAACGCAGGAATCCTTCCTTGTCTGCATCTAATATTGCAACAAGTGTGATCTCCGGAATATCCAATCCCTCTCTCAAAAGATTAATTCCCACAAGCACATCAAATACATCCAAACGCATATCACGAATGATCTCCGTCCGTTCCAATGTATCGACATCCGAATGCAAATATTTTACGCGAATACCTATCTCGCGCATATAATCAGTCAAATCTTCTGCCATTCGCTTTGTCAATGTTGTAACAAGAACTTTGTTCTTATTTCCAATCTCTTTATTTATCTCCCCGATCAGATCATCAATCTGACCTTCCACAGGACGCACGACAACTTCAGGATCCAGTAATCCCGTCGGGCGAATCACCTGCTCCGCTCGAAGAAGTTCATGCTCCTGCTCATAAACTCCCGGCGTCGCAGATACAAACAACGCCTGATTAATCTTACTCTCAAATTCTTCAAAATTCAACGGTCGATTGTCTTTTGCCGACGGAAGACGAAAGCCATAATCCACCAACGTAGATTTTCTCGACTGGTCTCCGTGATACATTCCTCCAATCTGCGGAATAGTTTTATGCGACTCATCAATCATTATAATAAAATCATCCGGGAAATAATCAATTAATGTATACGGCGGCTGTCCCGGACTCAGCCCCGCCAAATGTCGTGAATAATTCTCAATACCCGAACAAAAGCCTGTCTCTTTCAGCATTTCGATATCAAAATTAGTCCGCTCTGCAATTCTCTGTGCCTCTAAAAGTTTATCCTGATGCTTGAACTCTTTTACACGGTCTTCTAATTCCTGCTCTATATCATTTACCGCACGTTTTATATTTTCTTTATCTACTACATAATGAGACGCCGGGAAAATTGCCACATGAGATAATTCGTCTTTGATCTCACCGGTCAAAATATCAATTTCCGTAATCCGCTCAACTTCATCTCCGAAAAATTCAATGCGAACTGCCACATCGCTTTCATACGCCGGTATGATTTCCAACACATCACCACGGACACGAAATGTTCCGCGATGAAAATCCATGTCATTGCGATCGTACTGTATTTCAATAAGTTTTGCCATCACCTCATCACGATCTTTTATCATGCCAGGGCGCAAGGAAATTACCATGTTTTGATAGTCCACCGGGCTTCCCAAACCGTAAATACACGACACACTCGCTACTATGATCACATCCCGACGCTCTGTCAATGCCATAGTCGCAGATAAACGAAGCTTGTCTATCTCATCATTGATCGAAGAATCCTTTGCAATATAAGTGTCAGAAGAAGGAACGTAAGCTTCCGGTTGATAATAATCATAATAGGACACAAAGTATTCCACCGCGTTATTCGGGAAAAATTCTTTGAATTCTCCATATAGCTGGGCAGCTAACGTCTTATTATGAGCAATGATCAACGTTGGTTTATTTAATTGTGCAATGACGTTTGCCATCGTGAAAGTCTTACCGGAACCCGTAACACCCAGAAGGGTCTGGCATTGGTTGCCTTCTCGGAAGCCTTTGACTAGCTGATCGATAGCCTGGGGCTGATCGCCGGTTGGGGCGTATTCTGATACTAATTCAAAATGATCCATACGTTTCTCCTTTATATTCTGGTAGCTATCCAAGTTTTTCGAATAACTGGATTCTCCTTTACAATATTATTTTCTTTTTCTTCCGTCATTATAGCAGAATATAAAATAAAAGTACAGAACAAAATCGAATGTTTGTTCTGTTTCTTTATCCTGATATCTTCTGCATAACTTCGCTGTCTACTAATAAAACACCTCGCGCGTTTCGGCAACGATTTGTTGCCTTTATAATATTTTCTTTGTTGGGTTGCACACAAATCCATTTAAAGGAAAAATTGATATAATAGCAATGTTATCTTTAAAAATTTCAAATTTCTTATAAATGGAGGTATGTTCGTGTCTAATATTCAACTGGCATCCAATCTTCAACGGCTTAGAAAAGATCATCATCTTACACAAACACAATTCAGCAAAAAATTGAATATTTCACGGCAGGCGTACTCAAATTACGAAACCGGAAAGCGGATTCCCGATTTGGATATCATTATTCGCATCGCAAATATTTATCACATTTCTCTTGAAGATTTGCTTACACAGACTTGTTCAAAAGATGGGGTGATCAACGAAACTTCTGGTCCGTATTTTACAGCAATGGTTGTTGACAGCAGCGATACTATCTATTTGACAAAAGAAGAGATTGATCTGATCACACACTATCGGACTGCTGATACAGATGAACGTAAATTGACACAAAAAGTATTAGGATTCTAATTATACTTTTGCAGATATACAAAGGAACTGTCGTAACTGAGTTGATCTGCTCTCTTTCGAACGGACAAATAAAATAACAGATACCTGTTTCTTAGGAGAGGCGGTATGCTGGCCTGTTAAGAGGACAATAAAAAATAATAAATTTTGTATCGTCAGCCGAGTTATGACTGACGATATTTTTATTACCTTTTCTATTGGATTTATCTTACTTTTTCTAGACATGAAAATACCCCCATATAGGACTTTTATATTTCATTGTCCTATATGAGGGCAGCATATCAGCCTTCTTTTAATTCTCTATGTTTCTATTCTTTATATTCCGCCTTCCATTTCTTCAAGCTGAATATCAAACCAATCATAATCAGTGCAGCGATTGCCGTAAAAGTATACTGCCGCATGTTTGTATGATCTCCTGTTTTTACAGAAGTATTTGTATCAGATGGTTTTTTTTCATCTTTTCCCGATGAAGGACTTTGATTTAACTGCTTCTTATTAATCACCTGGATCTGAGTATCTTGAACTAATACACCTTTTGCCGCTTCTGTTTTTCCGTTATAAGTCGTGACATACTGATCTGTATTCGCTTCATTTTCCGTCACAACGTATCCTGCATTTAAAGGAAGATACTGCAGCGATATTTGTTGTCCGTGCATCAGTTTTATTTCAGCTTTTCCGTCAACAAATGTAAGTGTTCCATCGTCCGGTTTTTCCGCTTCTTTTTCAAATCCGTCTATAATACTTCCTATATAACTATACGTTCCGTTTACCGGATTCCCTGTTTCATCTTTTAATTGTATCGTAAATGTAAATGGCCTTGTTTTATCTCCATTTTCACCTGTAACTGTTTTACTCAAAGATAAATTCGGATACTTTGTATTCGTAAATAAAATCTTTTTTGTATCATTTTTAGGGATTTCTCCGATATTATCCGCAACATCAACTCTATATTTGTCTGTCTGCGCCTCTGTTATTTCATAATGTGCGCCTGCCGGAAGATTATTTGCCGTCACAGTCTGCCCGTCTTTCAAAGAAAACAGTGCAATACCTTCATGAAATTCTAAATCTCCATATACCCCGTTCAGATTTGTATGATACGGAAGGCGAAGTTCAAATTGAAATTCTTCCTGACAATTTTCCTCTCCAACTACTTCTTTCGTGATAGATAAACCGCCCACTTCATCAGCGCCTATCGGAACTGCAGCCGACACTGTCGCATTTCGAATAACGGCTCCAACCATGTTTTGAAACTTTTTCCCATTTACTTCTACATCCCCCATAGGAGCATATTGCTTAAATTCTTTCATCCAAATAAATTCTGCTTTAATTGTAAATGTTTCTTCGGTTGTCGGCTTATGATCTGAAACCAATTCGTATTCTTCATTTCCATATACATATGTCAGGTTATCACACATAGCAGTCATACCCTTCGGTAATTCCAAACGATATAATCCATTATATTCTAATGGCTCGATTATCTGCAAGACTCCACTGTGCCAATACCCGTCTTTCGGATTATATGTAAATTTCAGATCACCGGATAAATGTACATCTTGAAGAGACGGCTCATAATTCAACAAACCTCCTCTTTCCGAATAAATATCCAAAACTTTCGCTAATGCATCATGCTCCAGACTTTCTAAAGTGTTATCCTCTATTCCATATTCTGTCAACAATTTCCAAACTGCATTCTGCGTGGAATTATATGCCTGTTCTTCTGTCACAAAATATGAACTTGAATAAAATTTTGCAAAAACTTCCAGCGGTGTCTCATTCTCTCCTGCTGACGACATGCAATATGCAGCTTTATAAAATGGCATCGCAGTAATATCTGAATATGTAACTCCGTTCGCTGTCTGTCCATCCGGGTATAATTTTCCGACTTCTATAATAAAATTTTCCAATACAGCTAAATGCTCTTCATCATTTGCCTCCCAATCCTTATATGTAAAGGAGTGATGACCTAACTGCGGAAATGCTGTCTGCAGCACAGGTGTGGGAATCAGCATTTCATTAAACTGACTTTCCGTCGGAGTACGCAGTTCCGAATCATCTACTGTTGTGTAAAGACGTTCCCCATTATATGGGTATCCCGCGTAGAGCAATTTTGACAACCTGCGCATACATTCTTCATAATCAGCCTCGGAATTAAACTGCTCTGAAGTCAAATAGCCTTCTGTATATTCCGGAACCTGCACATCCCCCATATCTTCCGTATAATGAGGCCAATGACGCTCATTATTCATACAAAACAACGTAATTTTTTCACCCGGATACGCCGGATCTTCTATGTAATGAATTCCACCTTCAAATATAATGGGAAGCCCTTTTTCACTCGCTGTTATTTCTTCTGCTTTTTCAACAGAACTATTTTCTCCATCTACTTGTAATAAACTTTGTACTGCCTCTTCTGGTTGAAATCTTTTCTGCGGAACGATTGTAATCTGCCTGAAATCTGTATAAATTTCTTTTTCATTTACAGCAGATGCCGCTTGATACTCCACACGATAGACCGAACCAGCCTTTTCTGAAAGCAATACGTTTGAACCGTCATATTCATAATTCTCATCTGTTTCGCATATTACATTACTAACCTCTACCTGTAAGTCTTCTCCCTTCGGACTCACAGCAGTGACACCCTGCAACAAATCGATTGTCTGATTTTCTTCGACTTCTAGTGGTTCTGTACCTGTGAAAACAGGAGTTTCAGCAAATACATGCGCAGAAAATGACAAAATCATAGTAACAATTAAGAGCAGCGAAACAACGGAGGAAAACAATTTCCTGTGTTTTCCATATTGTTTTAAATTCATCCCCTATTATCCTTTCTATATTTTTCTAATTTATTCATCCTATTCCTGTAAAAATAAACTGCTCTTTGTCTATCCTCCTCTCCGTCAATTAATCGGAACTCTAAAATCGCACAAATTCCTCCCTCACCACAATGTATACACACAACAATATGTAAATCCAGTGCCAGTCCCTATCAATTTTTAACAGTTTTCAGTATAATTATATATTATATTTGATACTGGACAATTTATCAACACTTTTGGAAAGATTTAATAAACATTTTAATATAATTGCCATTTTCTTCGACACTTTTTACTATTTTTGTTTCATAATTATTTTTTGACGAACAGAGCAATCCTTATCCCCTTTATACATGAGCCTTAACATCTAAATCGGATTTTACGAAATCTCATATCCCGCAGAGAATCAAAAAAATAGAAAGAACGCTGCCTTATTTACTCATTATCATCGTTGCCCTTTTCCTTGACTTGCTTGTGTCTTTGTGATACACTAACACACATAAAACTAGAAGTGAGGTGAAAAGATGATTAACTTTTCTTGCAAATAAATTGGAATATACAGTGATACTTTGTTTTACAGTACCATTGTACCCATTGCAAGAAAGTTAAAGGTCTATTCACTCGATATATTGCGGTTGTATCACTCTTGATATAGGTGGTGCTATTATGCTATGACGAGAGGGTGTCGCAAAATCATCAGATTAGATGATTGAGCGATGCCCTCGCTCTATA
>NZ_JAPJQP010000002.1:0-83415 GCF_030825015.1 Mediterraneibacter sp.
GAGCGCCGCCCTGTCACGGCGGAGGTCGAGAGTTCGAGTCTCTTCTGGGTCGTTTCTCTTATGGTTTTATTCATAAGAGAGAACAATTTTATAGTTGCCGCAGTGGCGGAACAGGCAGACGCCCGGGACTTAAAATCCCGTGGGTAGTGATACCCGTACCGGTTCGATTCCGGTCTGCGGCATTTCGAAATGACTCAATTCAAAGATTTGAGTCATTTTTTGTGTGCGCTTTGCGGCGCAGTCTCTAATGGGTGAAAGACCCTAATCCCCTGGCAGTGGGAAGGATACAGCCAAGCTAGGATATACATCCATGCCTGACTATTATCTAGTAGTTTGCGAAAACTAAGGAACCGCCTGGTACCAAACGGTATGCTGGGTGGTGTGAGAGGTCGGCTAATTAATTAATGATTAGCCTCCTACTCGATATTATGAAAAGAGAGGAAGGTTAAGATGGGATATACCGACGAAAAGGATTATATAATGCGAATGATCAAAGAAATGGCGAGAGTGTTGTTTTCTTTAGCATTTGGGAAGACTTTTACCGCTGTGGAACTTGAGAATGAAGATCAGCTTAGAGTGTCAGGAAAGTCTTTGAGAGAATGGTATGATATGGTTGATCGGGGCGAGATTAATGAGGCGGAAAACCTTCTTTTAGATGAGATTCACTATGAGGTAAGAGAGGATGTTATGGCAGCGGCGCTCTTCTACCAATATGTAAGTGAAAAAGAGGAGAATTTTTTGCAGGAACACCGATATTCAAAGGAAGAAGTTCTTTTCGGAATGGAAGATTTAATGAAAAAATCGGGATATCAGGACCTTTTGAATCTATTGGAAAGAGAATAAGTAAGAAAAGCAGCTGAGAAGAAATTTGAAAAGGATTAGGAATAAACATTAAAAATAAATAAAAAAACAGTTGACAAATTATTTTTTAGTGATATACTTTGAAAGTCAAAATATTTAAGACTCAAATAAAATATGACGGAGAAGAAAAATGATAGGAAAAGTTTGTGGAACGGGATCGTATTTACCGAATCGAATCGTGAGCAACACTGAGCTTTCACAGCTTGTGGATACGTCGGACGAATGGATACGAGAACGAACCGGAATCAGGTGCAGACATATAGCGGTGAAGGAAACGACATCTGATATGGCATCGAAAGCGGCAAAGAAGGCGGTGAGCAACGGAGGAATAGATCCAGGAGAAATTGAATTGATTTTAGTTGCGACTTCTTCACCGGATGTGATCTACCCGTCTGTTGCATGTGTCGTTCAAAAGAACATCCGTGCAGAAAATGCGTTGGCGTTTGATATCAACGGAGCATGTTCTGGGTTTATGGTTGCTTTTAACACTGCGCAGGCGTACATTCGTGCAGGAGTCTTTAAAACAATTCTTGTGATCGGTGCGGAGAGCATGAGCCGTCTTGTAGACTGGCGAGATCGAAGTACATGCGTATTGTTTGGAGATGGCGCAGGCGCAGTTCTTATCAGGGCAGAAGAAGGAGAGGCGTACTGGCAGGCGGGACATTCTGACGGAATGAAAGATTTTGTTCTGACATTGAATTCAAAAGATCAGTTTGAAGAACAGACTGAAAGTTCGCCGGGAGGCCTATCAGCTAAGTCTGGGATTTGTATGGATGGACAAGAGGTGTTTAAGTTTGCGGTGAGAAAAGTACCGGAATTGATCAATGAACTTTTGGAAAAGTCAGGATTAGAAACGGAGAAGATCGCTCTTTTTATTTTGCATCAGGCGAATGAAAGAATCGTAAAGGCTGTGGCGAAGAAGATGAAGGTTGATGAGAATCGTTTTCCGACAAATATGGAAAATTATGCAAATACTTCAGCGGCGTCAATTCCCATTTTGTTAGATGAATTAAACAGAGAGGGAAAACTGAAAGAAGGACAAACGATTTTGCTTGCCGGATTTGGCGCAGGGCTGACATGGGCAGGATGTATTTTGGAATGGTGAATCGCTTAAATTGTGAGAATTAAACTGAAGATTTTGTGCAATTAAAAGGAAAAGAAAAAATAAGAGAAAAGAAGCAATAAGAGAAAAAAGAAAAGGAAAAGAGAAAGGAAGAACATATCATGACAGAGAGAATGAAAGAAATCGTAGCAGAGGCATTAAACGTAGAAATCGAAACTTTAAAGGACGATACATCATTTAAAGAAGATTTGGGAGCAGATTCACTTGATCTTTTTGAATTAGTAATGGCATTTGAGGAAGAGTTTGGAGTAGAAATTCCAACGGAAGATTTGGAGAAGATCACAACGATCAAAGACGCGGCTGCGTATATGGAAGCACACAAAGAATAAAGAGAAAAATACGAAAACAGGACAAAAAGACACGGAATCAAAGAGAGTTTAGAAGAAAGGCATTAAAATGAAAACAGAAATAACGGAGCTTTTGGGAATTGAATATCCGATCATTCAAGGTGGAATGGCATGGGTTGCAGAGTATCATCTGGCAGCCGCAGTATCCGAAGCAGGCGGTTTGGGAATTATCGGAGCGGCAAGCGCGCCGCCGGAATGGGTGAGAGATCAGATCCAAAAGGCGAAGGAACTGACAGATAAGCCCTTTGGAGTAAATATTATGCTGATGAGTCCGTATGCAGATGAGATTGCTCAGGTCATTGTGGAAGAAGAGGTAAAAGTTGTTACAACCGGAGCAGGTTCTCCTGAAAAGTATATGAAGATGTGGAAAGAAGCAGGAGTGAAAGTAATTCCGGTTGTTGCATCTGTCGCACTTGCAAAGAGGATGGAACGATGCCATGCTGATGCAGTTGTAGCTGAGGGTACGGAGGCAGGAGGACATATCGGTGAAGCAACGACAATGACGCTTGTTCCGCAGATCGTTGATGTGGTAAATATTCCGGTGATCGCAGCAGGAGGAATCGCAGACGGGCGAGGGATTGCGGCTGCGTTTATGCTTGGAGCAAAAGGGGTTCAGATGGGGACTGTTTTTATTGTAACTGAGGAATGTCAAGTTCATGAAAATTATAAAGATGAGATTATCAGGGCAAGAGATATTGATTCAAAAGTTACCGGCAGAGCATGCGGACATCCGGTACGGACGCTTCGAAATCAGATGACGAAATTGTATTTGCAAAAAGAAAAAGAAGGGGCTTCGTTTGAAGAACTGGAAACATTGACTTTGGGAGGTTTGAAAAAAGCGGTTGTTGAAGGAGATGTAAAAAACGGAAGTGTGATGGCAGGACAGTCTGCCGGACTTGTCAAAGAAAAGTTATCTTGTAAGGTGTTGGTGAAAAAACTGGCAGAAGAAACTGAAAGAAGAATCAAAGGAAGTGTCTTTTATGAGTAAAACAGCATTTATTTTCCCGGGACAAGGTTCGCAGACGGCGGGAATGGGAAAAGATTTTTATGAAAACAGCAAGACTGCAAAAAAAGTTTTTGATATGGCATCGGATTTATTATCGCTTGACATGAGAAAACTGTGTTTTGAGAAAAACGATCTTTTGGATCAGACAGAATATACACAGGCGGCTCTTGTGACAGTCGGGATGGCAGCGGAACAGGTGCTTCGAGAGTGGGGCGTGGCAGCAGATGTGACGGCAGGACTGAGTTTGGGAGAGTATTGCGCGGCTGCTTCAGCGGGAGCACTCTCGTTGGAAGATGCGGTAATGACAGTGAGAAAGCGTGGGATTTATATGGAAGAAGCCGTTCCGGCAAACAAAGGCGCGATGGCGGCGGTGATCGGACTTACAGGAGAACAGATCGAGAATGTTTTGGAACAGCTTTCGAATGTGTGGATCGCAAATTATAATTGCCCGGGACAACTGGTGATCACAGGTGAAAAAGAAGCAGTAAGACAAGCTGGGGAGAAGCTAAAAGAAGCGGGAGCAAAAAGAGTTCTTCCGTTGAATGTCAGCGGACCGTTTCATTCTCCTATGATGGAAACGGCAGGAAAGAAACTGGAACAGGTTTTGGCAGGTGTTACGATAAGCGATCCGTTTATTCCGTATGTATCGAATGTAACGGCAGCTTATGTGGAAAATGCGGAAGAGATCAAAAATCTTTTCGTGCGTCAGGTTTCGTCGTCAGTGAGATGGCAGCAAAGTGTGGAAACGATGATCGCTGCCGGAACAGATACTTTTATCGAGATCGGACCGGGAAAAACATTGTGCGGATTTTTGCGAAGAATTGACAAAACTGTGAGATGTCTGAATGTAAGTACATGGGAAGATGCAAAAAAAGCTGCAGAGTTGTTCGGCTGATACAGGGGAAAAGAGAAAAGGACAGAGCGGACTGGAAAAAGGAAGCACAACGAAGAGAAGAACAGGGAGAAATAGAGAGAAAGAGAACAATAGGATCAGAACGGGAAGAAAGGACGGGGAGCGAAAGGACAATGATGTTAGAAGGTAAAATTGCAGTTGTTACAGGAGCATCACGGGGAATCGGCAAAGCAATCGCGCTGCAGCTGGCAGAGGAGGGCGCGGTTGTAATTATTAATTATAACAGATCAGAAGAAGAGGCAGAAAAAGTTGCACAGCAGATACAAGCCGCAGGCGGAAAGGTAAAGCTGATTCAATGTAATGTAGCTTCCTTTGAATCATGCGGACAGATGTTTGAAACGATCATGGAAGAGTTCGGAAGGGTTGATATTCTTGTGAATAATGCAGGAGTTACAAAAGACGGTCTTTTGATGAAGATGTCAGAAGCAGATTTCAATGCGGTTGTTGATACGAATCTGAAGGGAGCCTTTCATTGTATGAGATTTGTTTCAAGATCAATGATACGTCAAAGAAGCGGACGGATCATTAACATTTCTTCTGTCTCGGGACTGCTTGGAAATGCGGGACAGGCAAATTATGCAGCATCTAAGGCAGGCGTGATCGGATTGACAAAATCTGCGGCGAGGGAGCTTGCAGGAAGAGGGATTACGGTAAATGCAGTGGCACCCGGATTTATCAATACGGAGATGACATCGGTTCTTTCGGAAAAAGTGAAAGAAAAAGCCGTTTCTCAGATCCCGATGGAGCGTTTCGGCGAGGCGGAAGATGTTGCCTGTACTGTTGCGTTTCTTGCATCAGATCAGGCAGGATACATAACAGGTCAGGTACTTTGTGTAGATGGCGGTATGGCGATGTGATTGTGTTGTGCCGTTAAAATAAGGAGGAAACATGAAGAGAAGAGTTGTTGTAACCGGTCTTGGAGCGGTCACTCCGATCGGAAATACAGTGGAAGTTTTTTGGAATGAGATTAAGAAAGGAACGGTCGGAATTGGGCCGATTACGAGGTTTGATGTTTCGGATTATAAGGTAAAGATTGCCGCGGAAGTGAAAGATTTTCATGCTCGGGAACGTCTTGATTTTAAATCGGCAAAGCGAATGGAACTGTTTGCTCAATATGCGGCAGCCGCGGCAAAAGAGGCATTTGAAGATGCTGGAATTGATATGAGCAGAGAAGATCCTTACAGAGCGGGAGTGATCGTTGGTTCTGGAGTGGGAAGTCTGAAATGTGTGGAAGATAATTATGAAACAATCCTGAAGAAAGGTCCAAGCAGGGTGAATCCGCTGATGGTTCCGCTCATGATCTCCAATATGGCGGCAGGAAACATTTCAATTCAGCTTGGATTCCGTGGAAAATGTACGAATGTGGCGACGGCATGTGCCTCGGGCTCTCATTGTATTGGGGATGCTTTTCGGGCGATCCAGTATGCGGATGCAGATATTATGATTGCAGGGGGAGCTGAAAGTGCAGTCTCGCCGACAGGACTGGCAGGATTTACGGCGCTGACGGCGTTGTCGAAAGCAGAAGATCCGATGTGTGCTTCCCGTCCGTTTGATAAGGACAGAGACGGATTTGTTTTGGGAGAAGGTGCAGGAATCGTTGTTTTGGAAGAACTGGAACATGCAAAGGCAAGAGGTGCGAAAATTTATGCAGAGCTTGTAGGATACGGGGCGACAGCGGATGCATGGCATATTACGTCTCCGGCAGAGGATGGGGAAGGAGCCGCCATGGCAATGAAACTTGCCATGAAGGAAGCGGATGTTTGCCCTGATCAGATTGATTATATTAACGCACACGGAACGAGTACGCATCATAATGATCTGTTTGAGACAAGAGCAATACGAAGCGCCTTCGGCAGCGCGGCAGATCAGGTTGTCGTCAATTCAACGAAATCAATGATTGGGCATCTTCTGGGCGCAGCAGGAGGCGTTGAATTTATTGTGTGTGTGAAAAGTATTTTAGATGGATATATTCATCAGACAATGGGGACAAAAAATGTCGATCAGGAATGTGATCTGAATTATGCTGTAGGATCCCCGATTGAGAAAGACGTAAATTATGTGCTTACAAATTCACTTGGATTCGGAGGTCATAATGCATCTCTTCTCGTAAAAAAATATGAAGACGAAGGCAGGGTGTGAAAATGAAAACAGAACAGATCCTTCAGTTAGTAGAAGCTGTGTCGGGATTCGGATTAGATGAATTTGAATATGAAGAAGACGGTGTGAAACTGAAGTTGAAAAAAGGCGGGAACGTTTGCACAGCCGGAACAGAGCCGTTGTATACAGAACTGCAAAAGACCGGACAAAACGGAGACTGCGAGAAAGTCCTGCCGGAAGGAGAGGTGGTGAAAGCGCCGCTTGTAGGCGTTTTCTATGCTTCCCCTGAAGAAGGCGGCGCTCCTTTTGTACAGGTTGGAGACAAGGTTGAGAAAGGAACCGTTTTGGGGATCGTAGAGGCAATGAAGCTTATGAATGAGATCGAAAGCGATTTTGACGGGATTGTAGAGGAAGTGCTTGTGGAAAATGGCGCGGCGGTGGAATACGGACAGCCTCTTTTTGTAATCAGACAGAAATAAAAATGAAAAACGGTGGATGCAGAAAGCAAAAACGAAAACAGCAGGAGACAGAGTATGGAAAAGGAAAGAGAAGAAAAGAAGAGCTTGAATATAGAGCAGATCCAACAGATCATTCCGCACAGACACCCGTTTTGTCTGATCGACAGAATAGAAGACTATGAACCGGGAAAATTTGCCGTCGGGTATAAGGCGGTGACTTATACAGAGGATTTTTTTAAGGGTCATTTTCCGAATAAGCCGGTTATGCCAGGGGTGCTTATTGTAGAAGCGCTTGCTCAAACCGGCGCGGTGGCAATTTTAAGTATGCCGGAAAATAAAGGAAAGATTGCATTTTTCGGCGGAATACAAAAATGTCGCTTTAAAGGAATGGTTGTTCCGGGAGATGTGTTGAAACTGGAGACAAAGATTATCAAGATAAAAGGACCTGTAGGAATCGGGGAAGCGGTCGCCAGTGTGAATGGGAAAGTAGTAGTAAGCGCGGAATTGACCTTTATGGCAGGAGAATAGTGTTATGATCGAAAAAATATTGATTGCGAATCGCGGTGAGATCGCGGTTCGGATCATTCGGGCATGCAGAGAGATGGGAATTGAAACGGTAGCTGTTTATTCGGAGGCAGATCAGGAAGCGCTTCATACGCAGCTTGCAGACGAGGCGGTCTGTATCGGTCCGGCTCCGGCGTCAGAAAGCTATCTGAATATGCAGAATTTAATTAGCGCGGCGCTTGTTTCAGGCGCGGACGCGATTCATCCGGGATTTGGATTTCTGTCTGAAAATGCAAAATTTGCAGAATTGTGCGAGCAATGCGAGATTACTTTTATCGGTCCTGATTCCAAAGTGATCGGCAAGATGGGCAATAAGACAGAAGCAAGAGCAACGATGGAAGCAGCAGGTGTTCCGGTTATCCGCGGTACAAACGGACCTGTGGCAGATGCAGAGCAGGGAAAAAAAGAAGCAGAACGTATCGGATATCCGGTTATTATTAAAGCTGCCTTGGGAGGCGGCGGAAAAGGAATGCGTACGGCACAAAACGCGGAAGAATTCGAAAGTTGTTTTATGACGGCAAGAAAAGAAGCGGAAAAAGCATTCGGGGACGGAACAATGTATATCGAGCATTTCGTAGAACACCCTCGTCATATTGAGTTTCAGATTCTTGCAGACTCCTATGGAAATATTGTGCATCTCGGAGAGCGGGATTGTTCGATTCAAAGGAATCATCAGAAGATGATCGAGGAAAGTCCATGCGCTGCATTATCCGAAGAACTTCGCGGCAAAATGGGAAAGATGGCGGTAAAAGCAGCGAAGGCTGCCGGCTATACAAATGCAGGAACCGTAGAATTTCTGTTGGAACAGGACGGTTCGTTTTATTTTATGGAGATGAACACAAGGATACAGGTAGAACATCCGGTGACGGAGTGCGTGACAGGAATCGATCTGATCAAAGAGCAGATACGGATTGCTGACGGGGGGAAACTGCCCTTCCGACAGGGGGAAATCGAAATGAAAGGGCATGCCATTGAATGCCGGATCAATGCGGAAATTCCGGAACGCAATTTCATGCCGTCAGCGGGGAGGATTACAGATCTGCATTTGCCGGGAGGAAACGGAATCCGTGTAGATACGGCTGTTTATAGTGGATGCGAGGTATTGCCGTACTATGATTCGATGCTGGCCAAGCTGATCGTCCATGGAAAGGACCGAAAAGAGGCGGTAGATAAGATGCGAAGCGCTTTGGGAGAAGTTATTATAGAAGGAATCGGTACGAATGTTGATTATCAGTACCAGATTGCAGAAAATGAAGAGTTTGTATCAGGAAACATTAATGTAGATTTTATTCGGAGGCTGAATGGTGAAACTGCATAACATGTTTAAAAAGACAGGCGGAAAAGATCACGGAATATCGAAAAATGCAAAAATAAGAAATGTTCCGGAAGGACTGCTGAAAAAATGTAATAAGTGCGGCGCGGCGATTTTGGCAGAGGACGCCGTAGAGAATCATTATATATGTCCCAAGTGTCACGGATATTTCAGGATGCATGCAAAACGTAGGATCGAGCTGATCGCAGACCGTGGAACATTTGAAGAATGGGATGAAAAGATGCCGTTTAAAAATCCATTGCAATTTGGCGGCTATGAAGAGAAAGTCAGAAAGTTAAGAGAGCAGACAGGACTGGATGAGGCGGTTGTGACCGGAAAGGCATTGGTGAAAGGAAATCCGGCTGTACTTGGCGTGTGTGATGGACGTTTTATGATGGCAAGTATGGGGGAAATAGTCGGGGAGAAGATTACCCGTGCGGTAGAACGCGCCACGGAAGAAAATCTGCCGGTTATTTTGTTTGCATGTTCCGGAGGGGCAAGGATGCAGGAAGGGATCATCTCTTTGATGCAGATGGCAAAAACTTCGGCGGCATTGAAACGGCACAGCGAGAAAGGACTTTTATATATCAGTGTACTGACCGATCCGACGACCGGAGGCGTGACGGCAAGTTTTGCAATGCTGGGAGATATTATTTTGGCAGAGCCAAAGGCTCTGATTGGATTTGCCGGACCAAGAGTGATTGAGCAGACGATCGGCAAGAAACTGCCGAAAGGATTTCAGAGGTCAGAGTTCCTTTTGGAACATGGGTTTATTGACCGAATTGTAGAACGGGATGAGATGAAGGATGTCTTGGCGCGCATTTTACAGGTGCATAATCAGACATCGGATATTTCTCTGAGTGAAGACAAGGAAAACGAGTCGGGAAAAAGTGCGGATAATTTCGGGCGAAGCGGAGAGTCGATCCAAAAGGCACAGGAGAACAACCGTATAAGTCCATGGGAGAGAGTTCTTTTGTCCAGAAGGGCAGACCGTCCGACAGGAGCGGATTATATCAATGCGTTGTTTTCTGATTTTATGGAGTTTCATGGAGATCGTTTCTTGAGAGACGATCCGGCGGTAATGGGTGGAATCGCGATGTTTGGAAATACTCCGGTGACGATGATCGCTCAGGTTAAGGGGAAGACAACGAAAGAAAATGTACAGCGTAATTTTGGTATGATGTCTCCGGAAGGTTATCGAAAAACATTGCGATTAATCCGGCAGGCGGAGAAGTTCAGGCGTCCGGTCATTTGTATTGTAGATACGCCTGGGGCATTTTGCGGACCGGAAGCGGAGGAACACGGACAAGGAGAAGCGATCGCTTCAAATCTGTATGAGCTTTCTTCCATGAAAGTTCCTATTGTTTCGATTTTGGTCGGAGAAGGCGGAAGCGGAGGCGCCCTTGCTTTGGCTGTGGCAGATGAAGTGTGGATTTTGGAAAATGCGGTTTATTCGATTCTTTCACCGGAAGGGTTCGCAAGCATACTTTGGAAGGACAGCAGCCGGGCAAATGAGGCGGCGGAAGTAATGAAACTGACGGCGGATGATTTGAAACAGCTTGGAATCGTTGAGCATGTGATCAGAGAGCCGAAAGTACTGACAGTTCAGACTATGGCAGGTGTGAGTGAAGAATTAAAAAACAAGCTTGAAAAATTTATAAAAAAATATGGATCGATGGGGCAAAAACAACTGTTGGATCATCGATATGACAGATTTCGGAAAATGTAAAAAACACTTCTTTTCCGAAGGAGGGGTGTGCTATAATGTACGCGGACGCCAAACAGCAGACGGGTAAAAACGGCTGTGGAATACAATATTTGGAAAAGGAGGAGATCCGATGGATGCGTACAAGACTATTAATGACACGCTTGTCAATCTGTTTAATGAAATATGGGAATTAGAAAAAGAAGCGATCATAACAGAAGAATTTAAAGATATTACGAATAATGATATGCATATTATCGAAGCAATCGGATTATCCGGAGAAAGTACGATGTCCGCTGTGGCAAAAAAACTTAAAATTACTGCCGGATCGCTTACTACTGCGGTCAATGCGCTTGTGAGAAAATCATATGTGAAGCGGGAAAGAAGCGAAGAAGACCGAAGAGTCGTTTATATTGCACTTACAGAAAAAGGGGAGA
This sequence comes from Mediterraneibacter sp., assembly GCF_030825015.1. Taxonomy (NCBI): domain Bacteria; kingdom Bacillati; phylum Bacillota; class Clostridia; order Lachnospirales; family Lachnospiraceae; genus Mediterraneibacter; species Mediterraneibacter sp. Next base: position 10,824 of record NZ_JAPJQP010000002.1, read on the forward strand.
GAGCGTACCATCATCACGAGCAGTTTCATCGGCAGATGACAAATGCTGTGATCGAGAAGCTGGATGATGAAGAGATCACAGTTCTTGTGAAAATGCTGAAAGATATTTCCTCATTTTTCAGAAGTTATCAGGCATAAAGGTATGATAGAATAGAAAAGGAAATCTGATAAGGCAGGGTAAGTGGCATGGATGAGTTTATTTTCATTTTGGAATTGATCGGAACAGTGGCGTTTGCCTCTTCAGGGGCAATGATCGGCATTGAGAAGAAGATGGACATTTTCGGAGTAAATGTGTTAGGAGCGACGACGGCTGTAGGCGGTGGGATTATGCGGGATATTATACTTGGTCTTACACCGCCCGGAGCGTTCTCCCATCCGATTTATGTTCTTATATCTGTGGTGACATCGACACTTCTTTTTGTAATCGCGTATGCAAGACCGACCGCGTTTGAGTCGAGACTTAAGACGGAGTATTATGATAAGCTGATGTTTTGGTGTGACACGGCGGGGCTTGGGATTTTTACTGTAGTAGGAGTGCAGGCAGCAGTGCGGTCTGTCGGAGGAGAAAATGCATTTTTTCTTGTATTTATCGGAGCATTAACAGGGGTTGGAGGCGGAGTGCTGCGTGATATTATGGCAGGGGAGACTCCCTATATATTAGTAAAACATATTTATGCATGCGCGGCGATTGCAGGCGGTATTGTCTGTGTCGCAGGAAGGACTTTGCTGGGGGAAGCCTATGGTACGGTTTTCGGGTTGACAGTAACGGTTCTGCTTCGATTTTTAGCGGCTCATTTTCGGTGGAATCTGATGCGGGTATCTTGAATTTTCGAGAGTCGTATAGAAAGAGATTATAGCAAGAATGATAAAAATTTGACGTTTTCTGAAAAATGAGGTACAATCCCCTATGAAACTTTTTGATTTGGGTTGAATAAGTGATACTGAATAGAGTAGAGAACAGTATCGGAAATACTTGGTTGTATTATTTTAGGAGGGAACAAGTATGGCAGCAAAGAAAACAACTTCGACATCAAGGGCAGCGGCTAAAATAGTAAATGCGATTAAAGCAGAGTCGACAAAAGCGGCAAAAAGCGTAAGCGCAGAACCGGCTAAAACAGCTGTTAAGACAGTAAAGGAAGAAGCGAAAGCAGAAGAAAAAACAGTAGCAAAAGCAGAGACAAAGACTTCTGTAAAGGCAGAAGAAAAAGCGGAAGCGAAAGCTCCTGTAAAAGCAGAGACAAAAGCAGAAGTGAAAGCAGAAGCTCCTGCAAAAGCAGAGCCGGTAAAGACAGAAGCGGCAAAAGCAATCGAGACAAAGAAAGATACAACAAAAAAACTCGAGACGAAAGCTGCAGTTTTAGTAGATGCACCTAAGACAGAAGAGACGGCTGCGAAAGAGAAGGAAACGGTTAAGAAGACAACAAAAGCTCCTGCAAAAGCAGAGAAGAAAGCGCCTGTGAAAAAGGCGGCAGCTAAGAAGACAGAACCAAAGACGGAAATGTTCCTTCAGTTTGCAGGAAAAGAATATACAGAAAAAGAAATTTTTGATAAAATCAAACATGTTTGGTCAAAAGTTTTGAAAAATAAAGTCGGTGATATGAAAGATGTGAAAATCTATCTGAAGCCGGAAGAGTTTGCAGCTTATTATGTGATCAACGGAGACACAACAGGTAAGATCGACCTGTAAAAAGCTGATACCCTCTCTGCGTTGGGAATGTCCCGGCAGGGAGGTTTTTTGCATTATCGGAATTGTTTTCAGAGAGAGGTATTTTGTTTCTGTAATGGGAAAAAGGAAAGGAATAATATGGACAAGAAAGAAACGATGAAAGGCGGAGCAGTCATCGGAAGAGCAGAACAGAAAAAACGACTTGAACAGCAGATCCGTTTTATAGTCGAAGTGGATAAAGTGAAAAATATTTTCCGGCAGACATATCTTGCAGATGCCAACCGCAAAGAAAATGATGCAGAACATTCATGGCATCTTGCATTATCGGCGGTTCTTTTAAAAGAGCATATGGATGCTCCCGTGGATCTGATGAAAGTGATCGTTATGGTATTGATCCACGATCTTGTGGAGATTGACGCAGGCGATACTTATGCATATGATTCTGAAGGCGCTAAGTCTAAAAGAGAGAGGGAACTCAAAGCGGCAGAGCGTATTTTCGGTATTCTTCCGAAAGATCAGGGAACGTATTTCAGAAGTCTGTGGGATGAGTTTGAAGACTACAGTACAGATGATGCGAAATTTGCACATTTGCTTGATAATTTTCAGCCCCTTTTGCTCAACGATGCATCCGATGGAAAGAGTTGGGCAGAACACGGGGTGGCTAAATCACAAGTTTGCAGGAGAAATGAGAAGATCCCTGAAACGTCGGACATCATATGGGAAAAAATGCTTGAGATCATGGACAAACATGTGGAGAAAGGAAATTTGTCAAATGTATGAGAAAGAAATAGAACAACTGCAAAAGATGATCGATCAAAGCAGCAGGATTGTGTTTTTTGGAGGCGCGGGTGTCTCGACGGAAAGCGGGATACCGGATTTTCGAAGTGCAGACGGAATTTACAGTCAGAAGGGGAGGTTTTCACCGGAGCAGATCGTAAGCCATACGTTTTTTATGCGCCATACGAAAGATTTTTATGAGTTTTATAAAGAGAAAATGATGATCCTTGACGCAAAGCCAAATGCGGCGCATTTGAAATTGGCAGAAATGGAAAATGCAGGAAAACTTACGGCAGTTGTCACGCAGAATATAGACGGACTGCATCAGGCAGCAGGAAGCAGACGGGTGTATGAACTGCATGGAAGTATCCACAGAAACTATTGTATGAACTGTGGGAAATTCTATGACGCCGCATATGTTAAAAACAGCGAAGGCATTCCGAAGTGTTCCTGCGGAGGTGTTGTAAAACCGGATGTTGTTCTGTATGAAGAAGGATTAGATCCGCAGACGATTCAGGATGCTGTGGAAACGATCGCATCTGCGGATATGCTTCTCATTGGAGGAACTTCACTTGTCGTGTATCCGGCAGCCGGGTTTATTGATTATTTCAGAGGAAAACATCTTGCTGTTATTAATAAGTCAGAGACAGCAAAAAATATCCGATCAGAACTGATGATTTCAGCTCCGATCGGAGAAATATTAAGCCGGATAACCGTGTGATCAGTCAGCCTGCCAGCGGCCGGAAGCGCCGCAGGGCAGGACAAGTCCGGATTCCGTTACAGGAAGTCCGATCTCTTGAGAGTCAACATGACCGTTCCAAGGTTTTAATTCCGTTGCGATCATGTAGGTAAGAACGGCAGGGGCAAGTCCTGTTGTGTAAGAATTAACGAGGAAAAACAGGGCGTCTTTGGACAGGATCTTTGTGCAAAGCTTAATAAGCGGATGGATCATGTCTTCGATCTTCCATATCTCCCCTTTCGGACCGCGTCCATAAGACGGCGGATCCATGATGATTGCATCGTAAGTATTGCCCCGGCGGATTTCACGTTCGACAAATTTTACACAATCGTCTACAAGCCAGCGGATCGGCGCATCTTTTAAACCCGAAGAAACGGCATTTTCCTTCGCCCAGCCAACCATGCCTTTTGAGGCGTCTACATGGGTGACTTGTGCGCCTGCCGCAGCCGCCGCAAGAGTTGCGCCTCCAGTGTAGGCGAACAGATTCAGAACTTTTACCGGACGTCCGGCATTTCGGATCTTTTCCGAAAACCAATCCCAGTTTGTCGCCTGCTCTGGGAAAAGTCCGGTATGTTTGAAACTAAATGGCTTCAAATTAAATGTAAGAGAGCCGTAATGGATCTGCCACTGCTGAGGCAGGCTGAAGAACTCCCATTCTCCGCCGCCTTTTTTGCTGCGGTGGTAATGACCGTTCATATGTTTCCATCCTTTATGCGTCTTCTTTGTGTCCCAAATGACCTGCGGGTCAGGCCGTACGAGAAGGTATTCTCCCCAACGTTCTAACTTCTCTCCGTTAGAACAATCTATGACTTCATAATCTTTCCAGTTATCTGCAATCCACATAATAAAATCCTCTTTCTCTTTGTACTGTGTGCGAAATATAGTTACAGTTTACCACAAGCGTGTGCGTCAGGAAAGCATAAAACCATCTAAATTTTGTCAATGAAATATAAATAGATCCATGATACAATATAGAATAAGAAATTAAATTTTTAGGGAGATGATTAAAATGAAAATTACAGTAGATGCAATGGGGGATCACTGCCCGATTCCTGTAGTGAAAACAAAGAAGGCGCTTGGAGAATTAAACGGATCGGGACAGATCGAAGTGCTTGTCGATAATGAGACTGCAATGAAAAATGTGATGAAAATGGCAAAAAGCAGCGGCGCTTCGGCAGAAGCAAAGCAGATCAGCGAGCAGGAATACAAAGTTATGATTACGGTAGAAGAGAAGAATGTCGGCGGAAAAGGCCAGACCCAGACGGACGGCGAGATAAAAGCAGCAGGTGAAGGGGATCGAAATCCGGTGGCTGACAAGGATGAAATGGCAGCAGAAAATGGAAAAAACAGCGGCTCTCAGGGAAGGAACCGGGCGCAGTCGGCATCTGTGGGATGTGCGACATGTATCGGAACGGTTGTTGCGGTTTCTTCTGACAAAATGGGAAGCGGAAATGATGAGCTGGGCGCAGTTTTAATGAAGAGTTTCTTTTTTGCAGAGACGCAGCTTGATACGCTTCCGGATAAAATCCTCTTTTATAACGGAGGAGCAAAACTTACGGTGGAAGGATCAGATTGCTTAGAAGATATTAAACTTTTGGAAAAAGAAGGAGTGGAAATACTGACATGCGGCACATGTCTTGATTTTTACGGATTAAAGGAGAAATTGGCAGTCGGAACTGTAACAAATATGTATACGATTGCAGAGATTCTTCAAAACGCAGTCAGCATCGTTTCTCCGTAATGCCAGCAGACAGATATAAGGAAAAATGATTCGATATATGTGTGAAGAGAGCAAAGTCAAAAAGCATAATCGGATGGATAAAAGTGCATAGACAGCGTTGTAAGAATTCGATAGAATATAAAATGATCCGATGGAAGACAGCATATTTTGTCCCGGAATGCAGTCTTTTTGATTCGGGTGAGTATATATGGGGAAAAGAAAAACAAAAACAGACATCCACATATGAGGAGGAGAAAAAGGAACAGATGAAAAAGACAAAAAAACTGGTAATGTCATTGCTGCTCGTTTTTTGCAGTGTCGTTACTTTGATCTCTCCGTTTGTTGTAAATGCGGCAGCAGATGATTTTGAGATCATCGACGACACAGACGCACGCTTTGTATATTCAAGCGGCAATGCAAACAACGGCGGCTGGGAATCTTCAGGATCAGGAGACGCTTCGGTTACAGAACACTGGAGCAACACAGAAGGAGCTACATTAGACATTACATTTAACGGAACAAAACTGGAGCTTTATGGTAAAAAAGCGGCGAATCACGCGATGTTCAGTGTGAGCATTGACGGAGGCGAGGCTGTAGAGTGCGACTCTTATGCTGCAGCAACAGAATCGGAGGCAAAATTATTTGAAAGTGAAACGCTTGCTGCCGGAGATCATACAGCACATATTACAGTATTAGGAAAAAGAAATGAAGCTTCTACAGGGACAGGAAGCGTTTATGGCGTACAGTTTGTTTATGCAAAAGCATTTGAGGCAGAAGTTGTTGAGCCGGAATTTCCGGGATATACAGAGGTTGACGACGCTGTTTTTACAACAAATCATGAGCCGTTCAAGATCCAGTACGAACCGCAGGGCGCATGGACGGCAGGAAGCGGAAACGGTGATTTGTTCTATAACGGGACAGAGCATTACAGCGCAAAAGGCGTTGATGTATCTTATGAGATGATTTTTACAGGAACAGGCGTAGAGATTTACGCCAGTAAGAATACCGTTCATATGAACTGCGATGTTTATATCGATGATATGAAGGCTGGGGAACTTGCTGCATTGAATAACGGTGCGGTGCACAAGCAGAAATTGTTTGAGAAAAAAGATCTTGAAAATACAGAGCATACGCTTCGTGTTGTTCCGAAAAAGGAAGAAAGTATTGATGGAAAAGTGATACAGCTTGACAAGATTGTTGTTTTCCACGATGAGATCACTGTGCCGGATTCTATCGTATTGAATCAGACAGAGCTGACAATGACACCGGGGGCTACAGCAGAGCTTACGGCGTCTGTAACTCCGTGGAACGCAAATGCGAAGCTTGTATGGACAAGCAGCGATAGCAGCGTTGTAGAAGTGAATAACGGCAAGCTGACTGCGAAAGATGTAGAGGCGAAAAAGACGGTTACGATCACAGCAGCAAGCGCAGAAGACGACAGCGTTTTGGCAGAAGCTAAGATTACAGTCGATCCGGCGCTGGCATTTATGAACGCATATATAGGAAATGAAAAGCTTTTGGAGACAGAGCTTGATTATGACAAGCTGAAAGCAGGAAGTGGAAGCGTTTATAACGGAACAGTCTGGCTTAATGATGAACTGAATTCTAAAATTGTCGTAACGACAGAAAAAGACGTTCATAATGTTCAGATTACAGCAAGCGATTTCAAGAATGAAAAGGGACAGGTTTTATCAAAAGACAGTATTGATATTAAATGGCTCAAAGAAGTTGCGGCGAAAGAAGGACGTAACGCGCAGGGACAGACAAAAAATTATCCGGATGTGATCTACAAAGGCGGTAAAAAAGATATCGATGCACAAGACGTACAGTTCGCCTGGGTAAATATTGCCGTTCCGAGAGATACAGCGGCAGGAGATTATACAGGTACGATTACAGTTTCAGCAGACGAATTAGATAAGCCCTTCGAGCTTAAGTACAACATCGAAGTGCTGAACCTTGTACAGCCGGCACCTGAGGCAACAGAACTTCAAGTATGGCAGCATCCGTTTTCAGTTGCAAACTATTACTTAGGTTTAGGTGAAAAACCGTCAGGCGGCATCACAAATGAAGTGCGGGAAGAGTTTTATTTTACAGAAAAACATTTTAATTTGATGAGAGACTCGATCAAAGATTATGTTTCGATCGGAGGGCATGACGCAGTTGCCAATATCGTAGAAGAGGCATGGAACCATCAGTCATATTATAACGATCTTTCAATGGTAAAATGGACGAAGAAAACAGACGGAACATGGGAATTTGATTATGAATGGTATGACGCGTGGATCAACTTCATGATCGAGTGCGGAGTTTTAGATCCGGCAAACGGAATCGGACAGATTAAGTGCTACAGTATCGTTCCGTGGAACAATCAGATTGCTTACTACGATGAAGCTCAGGATAAAGTGGTAAAAGAATCACATAATCCGGGAACTGCTGCGTGGAAAGCAATGTGGGAACCGTTCTTAAGAGATTTTATGAAACATTCCAAAGAAATGGGATGGTTTGAGATTACTTATATTTCAATGGACGAAAGAGGACTCGACCAGCTTGAACCGGCTGTTGAGATGATTGAATCAGTGAAAGATGAAGAAGGAAATCACTTTAAGATTTCTTCGGCGTTGAATTATGCCGCACCGGAATATTATGAGTTCACAGACCGCATTGATGATATTTCGATCAACTTGGGAAATACAGGAAACGTCCAGCAGATGAACGATCTGTCAGATCACCGCAGAGAACTAGGTCTGACGACAACGATGTACACATGTACGGGAGATTATCCGAGTAACTTTATGATCAGCGATCCGGGAGATAACTACTGGGATATCTGGTACACGATGACATTAGGAACAGACGGCTATATGCGCTGGGCATGGGATAACTATGTATACGATATGCACGGTGATGCAACGTACCGTTACTGGGAACCGGGCGACGGATGGTTTATTTATCCGATAGAAAGAGAAGCGGTAGGAGAGGACTTCAACGCTTCCTTCTACAGCACACCGCGTTATGAACTGTTTAAACAGGGAATCCGTGACGTAGCAAAGGCAAAATATCTGTTGAACAGCGAGAACGCAACAGCAGAAGAAAAAACAAATTTGACAGATGTTGTAGAGCATTTGGCAAAACCGCAGAAGGGGACATATCAAGGTTCTGCAGTAGCAGCAACTGAAAAAGACCGTATGCTCGTTCACTCCGAGACAGACCGCGCTTTAGATGCGACAAACGCGCTGGCAAGAAAAGTTGCTAAGCGTGAGAACCCGGAGCCGGAAAAAGCAGATAAAACAGAACTCAACGCAGCGATTAAAGAGGCAGAAGCTTTGAAGAAAGAGGATTACACAGCAGAGAGCTGGAATGCATTTGAGGCGGCATTGGATGCGGCAAAAGAAACAGCAGCTGATGAAGATGCAACTCAGACAGAAGTAAATAACGCATTAAACGCACTGAATACAGCAGCTGATAAACTTGTGAAGGCTGCAGCTCCTAATCCTAATCCGCAGCCGGCGCAGCCGGTTCAACCGCAGCCGGAGCAGCCGGTTCAGCCACAGCCGGAGCAGCCAAGATCAGATAAGACGACTCCTCAGACAGGAGATCAGACAACCGCAGCGCTGCTGCTCGTATGCGCAGTCCTTTCGGGAGCAGGCATGTTTCTTGTATATCGGAAACGGAGCATAGGCTGTTAAAAGAATTGAAGATTCCTGTTTATTGTAACGATACACGCATCGTAGGAGAAAACAGAAGATATATGAAAAGAAATAGATGAGGTGAGGAAGATGCAGAAGATCCGTTTGACACAATTTGCAAAGCATGGCGGCTGTGCCGCAAAGATCGGACCGGACACGTTGGGAAAGGTACTTGGAAGCCTTCCGAAGTTTTATGATGAGAATCTTCTTGTCGGATTTGAAACTTCGGATGACGCGGCTGTGTACAAGCTTTCAGACGATACGGCGGTGATTCAGACACTGGACTTTTTTACTCCGGTGGCAGACGATCCTTATACGTTTGGTCAGATTGCGGCGGCAAATGCGCTCAGCGATATCTATGCCATGGGAGGAGAAGCGAAGATCGCTTTAAACATTGTCTGCTTTCCGGGGGAACTTGATCCTGATTATCTCGGAGAGATCTTGCGGGGCGGAGCGGAAAAAGTCCGTGAGGCAGGCGCAGTACTTGTGGGCGGACATTCCATACAGGATGATGTTCCGAAATATGGACTTTCGGTTATGGGGCTTGTACATCCGGATCGGATCTATAAAAACTTCGGCTGTAAAAAAGGGGATGTTCTTGTGCTGACGAAACAGCTTGGCATTGGGATTGTGAATACGGCAGTTAAGGCGCAGATGGTATCCGAATCAGCGAAGGAAGAAGTGATTGCGGTGATGACCCGGCTAAATAAAAAGGCGAGGGAAGTTTTGGGAAAGTTTACGATCCATGCATGTACAGATGTTACAGGCTTTGGACTATTAGGGCACTGTGCGGAAATGGCTTCTGCAAGCAGAGCAAAGATTTGTCTGCATCCACAGGAGATTGCCTGTATTGATGGGGCGAAAGAATATGCCCGGATGGGACTTGTTCCGGGAGGCGCATATCGGAACAGAGCACATGTGGCTTCTCTGCTCGATGCAGGGGATACGGATGAGATGTATATGGATTTGCTCAGTGATCCCCAAACTTCGGGAGGTTTGCTGGCGGCAGTTCCGAAAGAAGAGGCAGAGGCGCTGCTTGAGGCATTTGAAAAGGCAGGAATGGAAACAAAAGTCTCTGTTGTAGGAACCGTTTTGGACTCAGAAGGTGAAGAAGCGAAAATCTATATCCGCTGATGACAGGGAGGAAAGTTGGAATGATCTATTTGGATAATGCAGCTACAACTTTGCAAAAGCCGGAGGAAGTGCGGCGGGCGGTGACAGAGGCGTTTGGACGGATGGGAAATTCAGGAAGAGGGGCAGCAGAGCCGGCGCTGACGGCAGCAGAGACGATCTATGAGACAAGGGAGGCGTTTGCCCGGCTTTTTCATGCAGAAAGCGCCGGAGAAATCGTGTTTACCGCAAATTCTACAGAAGCGTTAAACATTGCGGTTAAAGGGCTTCTTGATCCGAAAGATCATGTGATCACAACTGTGTTGGAACATAACTCTGTGCTGCGGCCTTTGTATGAGCGCCGTGAGCAGGGCGTAGAGATGACGATCCTTAAATGCGACGAATACGGCAATATTTCTTATGAAGAGATGGAAAAGGCAGTTCGCGAAAATACGAAGGCGATCATATGTACACATGCCTCCAATCTGACAGGGAATATGATCTCATTGGGAACGGTTGGAAAGATTGCGGCAAAGCATGGGATCCTTTTTATTGTTGATGCATCCCAGACTGCGGGAATATGGGATATTGATGTGCAGAAATACGGGATTTCCGTCCTTTGTTTTACCGGACATAAAGGATTGATGGGACCGCAGGGGACAGGTGGAATGTATGTGAAAAGCGGTGTAAAGATCCGTCCGCTTTTGTCAGGCGGCAGCGGGATTGATTCTTATAATACGCATCATCCTGCACAGATGCCAGAGGCTCTTGAAGCAGGAACGTTAAATGGTCACGGGATTGCGGGACTTCGGGCGGCATTATCTTTCCTGGAAAGAGAAGGAGTGGAGCGTCTGCGGAAAAGAGAGTTGGAGCTGATGCGTCGATTTTATGACGGAGTTGCCCTGATTCCGAATGTGAGAGTGTATGGAGATTTTCGGACGGACAGAAGGGCGGCGATCGTTTCTTTAAATATCGGAGAGTATGATTCGGCGCAGGTAAGCGATGAGTTGAGCCGAGGTTATGGGATCGTTACGCGGCCCGGAGCACATTGCGCGCCGCTGATGCATGAAGCACTTGGAACAAAGATGCAGGGCGCGGTCAGATTTAGTTTCTCTCATTATAACACTGAAGAAGAGATCGATAAGGCAATCCAGGCGGTCAAAGAACTTGCCGGGGAAGAAGAGTAACAGAAGGCAGATAGCAAAAGTAGAGAATGAGGAAAGAATGAGAAAAAAGGAAAAAAAGATCGTCATTACTTTCTATACGACAACGGATGCAATGGCAATGGAAAAAAGATGTAAGGAAGAGGGGAAACCGGGAAGACTGATCCCTGTTCCGGGAACTATTTCAGCAGGCTGCGGGCTGGCGTGGTGCGCGATTCCAAAAGACAGGGATCAGCTTTTGAAAGTGATGGAGGAAGGAAAGCTGACGCCGCAGGCTATACATGAATGTATGCTATAAAATATCACAGTTCTAACACAAAAGATTCACATAGGTTTGATATCGTCTTAAACAAATATATTGTATGAAATATGTGGAAATGAAATATAAAGTATATTGAAAAGTATATTAAGAGGATGCATGCCTCGGACAGAAGAGGCATGCGGAAATCCATAGAAAGAATACAAAGTTAGGAGGATATCATTTTGATCGAAGTAAAAAATCTGGTAAAAAAATATGGAAATCATTTAGCCGTAGATCACCTGGACTTTCAGATTAAGCCGGGAATGGTCTACGGTTTTTTGGGTCCTAACGGAGCCGGAAAATCTACGACAATGAACATTATGACAGGGTGTCTGGGGGCAACTCAAGGGGAAGTGCTGATTAATGGGCATGACATTTTGAAAGAACCTGAGAAAGCAAAAAGATATATCGGATACTTGCCGGAGCATCCGCCCCTTTATATGGATATGACTGTACGGGAATATTTGGATTTTGCAGCAGAACTGAAAGGGATTCGAAAAAGTGAACGAAGAGAAGCTGTTGATGAAGCCGAAAAAATGGCAAAGGTTCAGGATGTGGAACATCGTCTGATCCGAAATCTTTCAAAAGGCTATCGTCAGAGAGTCGGACTGGCGCAGGCAATCTTAGGCTTTCCGGATATGATTATTCTTGATGAACCAAGTGTTGGACTTGATCCGAAACAGATCATTGAGATCAGAGATTTGATCCGTAAGCTGGCGAAGAACCATACGGTTATTTTAAGTTCACATATATTGGCGGAGATCAGAGAAGTATGCGATTATATTCTGATTATTTCCAAAGGAAAGCTGGTGGCGCAGGATACGTTGGAAAACCTGGAGAAGATGGCAGGTTTTCGCGATGTGATCGAGCTGGAAACAGCAGCTTCGGAGGAAGATGTCCGTAGAATACTCGGGCAGATTTTTGGAGTTCAGACGATGCAGATCCGCACGAAAGACGAAAATTGTACTTATGTGCAGATGAAAGTGACCGGAGAGAAAAGCGATCAGCATAACAGGAAAATAAGAGAAGAGGTTTTCCGTGCGTTTGCGAAGGCGGAAAAACCACTGTATTCGTTGTCGGTTCCTGAAACGAGTTTGGAAGAAGCGTTTATGAAGCTGACACAGAATGACAAGATAGAAAGGAATGCAGAGGGAGGAAAATCAGATGAAGGCAGTTTATAAAAAGGAATTAAAGTCTTATTTTCAGTCTATGACAGGATGCGTATTTATCGCTTTCCTTATTGCGTTTACCGGAATTTATTTTATGGCGTATAACATGACGGCTGGATATCCGTACTTTTCTTATACGCTGTCAGGATCATTGATTGTATTTATTGTCGGGATTCCTCTGATTACGATGCGTTCGTTTGCAGAAGAGAGAAAGAATAAGACAGATCAGCTTCTGTTGACAGCGCCAGTCAGTTTATGGAACGTTGTGGCGGGAAAATATCTGGCGATGGCGACGGTAATTGCAATCCCGAACCTTATATTTTGCATTTTCCCTCTTATTATTAAATCACAAGGGACGGCATATTTGACGGTTGATTATATTTCAATTCTGATGTTTTTCCTGCTTGGCTGTGTTTTTGCCTCTATCGGAATGTTTTTGTCAGCGCTTACAGAAAGTCAGATTATTGCGTATATCGGGACATTTGGTATCTTGCTGATGCTGTATTTATGGGATGGTATTTTATCTCTTTTTCCGAATACGGCGGTGAGCGGACTTGTGTTTGTGATTTTACTTCTTTTGGCAGCAGCTTTTTATATATGGAGAATGACGAACAGCTTTGTGATCGCGGGAGGCGCAGGGGCTGTCGGGATCGCTGCAGCGGCAGCAGTGTATTTCGTGAAAGCGACGCTTTATGAAAATCTGTTTACAGAGCTTCTCGGCAGGTTCGCTCTGGCAAATGTTTTTACCGATATCACGCAAAACAGTATTGTGGATGTGAGCGGAATCGTACTGTATCTGTCGATTATCGCATTGTTTTTATTTCTGACAGTGCAGTCGATCAGAAGACGACTTTGGGAAAGCGCTGCTAAAAAACACGGAGCGTATAGTGTGACGATGACGGCAGTTTTTCTTGCAATTATAGTTGTCGTGAACCTGATTGCATGTCAGATACCGGAGAAGTTCCGAAAGATAGATGTGAGCAGTACGAAAATTTATGAAATCTCAGATACGACAAAAGATTTCCTGAAAGAGACAGATAAAGAAATATCGATGAAGGTGCTTGCGGTAAAAGAGAATACGGACGAACGAATCGTCACATTTCTGAATAAATATGTGGCTTTATCGGATAAGATCCGTATGGAATGGATCGATCCGGTACTTCATCCGTCTGCTTTATCAGAATATGAAACGACAGAAAATACGATCGTGATTTCCTGTGAAGAAACGGGAAAGAAGATAACGGTTTCTTTTGACGATATTTTGGTGATGGATGAATATTCCTACCATTATTATGGAAGTACATCGTATACATTGTTTGACGGAGAGGGGCAGCTTACGAGTGCTCTGAACTATGTGACCAGTGAGGAGACAAAGAAAGTCTATGTGTCAACAGGACACGGGGAACAGGAGCTTTCAGAAACGATAACAGAGATGATGAATAAAAGTGGGTATGAGTTGTCAGAAGTGAATTTGCTTATGTCAACATCAGTACCGGATGACTGTGATCTTCTTATTATGAATGCGATGACGTCTGATCTGACGGAAGATGAGAAGACGATGCTGCAGACATATTTGCAGCAAGGCGGAAAAGTGACGATCCTGCTGGGAGAAACAGAAGGAGATAAGCTTCCGAACCTGACAAGTATCATGTCCGAATATGGGATGACAATGGAAAACGGTTACATTGCAGATACGACGAGGTGTTATCAGAATAATCCGTATTGTATTTTCCCGGAACTGAGTGTAAGCGGAGATTTGGCAGAACAGATCAAATCACAGATGACACTCGTTATGAATACTCATGGAATGACGGTGAACGATCCGGCAAGGGATACGATCACGACGGTTCCGTTTATGTCAACATCTGATCAGGCGTTTGCGGTGACGCAGCAGGATCAGAAGCAGGGAGAGTATATTCTCGGAGCATATGCGAAGGAAACGGTAAGCGAGTCTTCCTCAGATACAAAAGAGACGGAAACTTCAGAAGAAAATGAAGGAGAAAATGCAGAAGTTTCGGAAGAATCTGCGGAAGGTACAGAGAAAGAAAGCAGATTGACTGTGATCTCTGCAGGAAGTCTGATCAATGAACAGATTACAGATACCTTTACAGAATTGGAAAATACACAGTTGTTCATGAATGTGGCAGCGGCAAATTTTGAAAATGTGAAAAATGTTTCAATCGAGGCAAAAAGTCTCAGTGTAGAATATAATGCCGTTCAGCATGCAGGATTGTTTGGGACGCTGATGATCTTTGGAATCCCGGCAGTAGTTTTGCTTAGTGGCTTTGTCGTTTGGTACAGGAGGAGAAAAGCATGACGAAAAAAAGAAAATTGTGTCTGCTCGTACTTGTTTTCCTTGCGCTTGTAGGAGTATACATGGGTGTTTGCGCGTGGAATCAGAACGAACAGGCGCGGGCAGATACGAAGATACAGATTACAGACACAGATGGAAACGAGATGAAAAAGATCACCTTGAATATGGAAAACGGAGAGATGAACTTTGAGAAAGAAGACGGCGTGTGGTATGATGCTTCGGATCATGATTTCCCGCTTAATCAAGCTGTTATGGATGAAATTGCAGATACAGTCGGCAGTATTTCTGCAAATCGGAAGTTGGAAAATGCAGATGAAGCAAAAGACTATGGTTTGGACGTTCCCATTTATACGATTGAATATACAGATGATGACGGCGATATAACTTCTGTTTATTTCGGAAATAATACAGGGGACGATATCTATGCAGCATTAGGCGGAGAGAAATCTGTTTATACTGTTTCTGGTCAGGTTATTGAGTCTTTGAATTATACGGAAGAAGATTTGGTGCAGCTTGACGATTACCCGTCGATTGGAAGTGGAAATCTTGTGAAGGCAGTCATCACACAAAATGGAAACTCTGTTGTCTATGACAGTGCAGACGAGTCACAGGCAGAGCAGATAACTGCAATATCCGGAGGACTTGGGGCTGTGCAGCTTTCCGAGACGGCAGATTATTGTGCGGACGAAGAAGAATTGCCGGAATATGGTCTGGATGAAGCTTCAAAGATTGTGGCAGAGGTGACTTATAAGGAGGACGAAAAAGAAAAGAAATTGACATTATATATAGGAAATAAGATCGGAGATGACAGATATGTGATGTTGAATGATTCGAAGATTGTGTATTTGATTTCCGATACAATATGCGGAAATATATTAAATGAAGAAGAATAAAAACAGGTCGGAAACAGTAAGATTTTATAATCTTTTAATTGACTTTGCAGAAGAAACGAGAGAATGAATGTTATTCATATCAAAATGGCATTTGTGCAGAAGGATGGATGAAAATGAAAGAAAAATTAATACGTTTTATGCAGGGAAGATATGGCCTTGATCAGTTGTCAAAGTTTCTTCTTGTCACAGGACTGACAGTGGTTCTTCTGTCTGCGTTTTTCAGAGAGACTGCGGTAAGTATGCTTTTTTACATCCTGGGATGGGCAATCGTGATCTATTGTTATTTCAGGGTGTTTTCAAGAAACGTTTCGAAACGTTATGCGGAGAATCAGGCATATCTTATGAAGACCTGCAAGATCAGGAATTGGTTTCAGAATCAGAAGAATATCTGGCAGCAAAGAAAGGTATATCATATCTATACATGTCCGTCATGTAAGCAGAAGATCCGTATTCCGAAAGGAAAAGGGAAGATTGAAGTAAGGTGTCCGAAATGTGGTGCGACATTTATAAAGAAAAGCTAAGTCAGACAGACAGCAGTATAGAGAGGAAAAACAAGAAATCCCCGGAACAGGTTTATTGTTCCGGGGATTTCTTGTTTCGGCTTCGATGCCGATATCTTTACCAGCTTGGGAAGAAAAGATTATTTCCTATATTAACGCCTGGTCTGTTTGTTGATCCTGCATAGAGGAAATAGTAACAATCTGCTACCGCGGCAAGTCTTGCGCCGTTGATCGCATCCTCTGCAACCTGAATTGACAAAGAAGTAGGTCCTTTTGCTAAAACGCTGTCAAGACGTCCTGTCCATACCGGCTCAAACTGTCCGCTTGCGTAGATAACTCCGCTGATTGAATTTGGGAATCGAGGACTTTCCACACGATTCAAGATGACAGTTGCAACGGCAAGCAAAGAATCATAATCCTGATGTGCTTCGCACTGCAGGATTGCCGCCAAAAGCTTGACGTCGGTAGTGGAAGCGTCTATATGTCCTCCGTTATTGGTAATGGTATCGTCATAGCCTCCGTTTTGCTGAGCCTGAAGCTGTGCAAGCCGTTCGGCTTCGATGCGGGCGGCTTCTTCTGCTTTTGCCTTTTCTAATTTTGCCTGTACATCTGTAAGGTTCGTTGAAGTTTCTTTGGCTTTCGCCTGAAGTTCAGCCTGCTTTTTCTTAAGCTCATCTTTCAGGTCAAGAAGGGAGTCCTGCTGAGTTTCCAATGTGTTTTTCTGATCTTCAATGTTTTTATAAATCTCTTTCAGATCATCCAGGGCAGTTTTGTCATACTCGCTCAGATTTTCTATAAAATCTGCCTTGTTTATAAAATCTGCCATGTTTTCTGCTGAAAAGAGCATTTCAAGAAGTGTTGCGTTCCCGTGTTCATACATATACTTAATACGGGATTTCATGTTTTCATACTGCTCATTTTCATTTTTTTCAGCTTCAACTAGATCATCGGAAGTACGGGCAATCTCACCGTTTAAAATCTCAACCTGCATTTCGGTTGTGGAAATCTCATCGCTTAAACTGAGAATGTCTTTGTTGATACCGTCTAATTCACTTTCGAGTGCAGAAGTTTGTCCTTGTAGATTGTCAATGTTATCATCTGCGAATGAAGGAAAAACTGAAAGTACAATTCCGAGAGAACTGACCAGGATAATTCCTGATTTCAGCCATCGTTTTTTGCAGAATTTCATAAATTTAAATTCCTTTCTTAAAGCATTTTTAGGTGCTGAGCAATCATTATACTACAAATTGCGTTATTTGGCAAACTCTGATATGATAGAGCCATGATCTTCCATGAAAAACAGTTGTTTTCTGTCTGTTTCCAAAAAAAAACGCCAGGGCGGAAAAAGGATATATGCAGGCAGGGCACAGAGAAACGAGGTGTATTATGACACATAAGATAAAAATGGTCGGACTTGATCTGGACGGAACTTTATTGACCGATAAAAAAGAGCTGACAAAGCGGACGCGAAACGTTCTTGAGAGGGTAATCCGGGAAGGGGTTGTTGTGCTTGTGGCGACAGGACGTCCGTGGATGGGAGTACCGGAAGAATTAAGAGAATTTCCGGGGATGGATTACGCGCTGACATCTAATGGGGCAAGAATCATTGATACACGCACAGGACAAGTGATTGAAGAGCATTTACTTCCTGTCGAATCCGCGAAAAAGGCGTTGGAAATCTGTCGAAAATATGATACTCTACAAGAGGTATATTTTGACGGACAGGGGTACGCTCCGGCAGAAAAGATGGCGCTTGTGGAACGATACCACAAAAATCCGAATATGTGGGAATATATGCGGAAAACGCGTATTCCGGTAGAAGATCTGTTTGGGCTTGTGGACAGGGAAAACAGAGGTCTTGATAAAACGCAGGCGCTGTTTGCGGATATGGAAGAAAGAAAAATCGCATGGAAAGAGCTTGCCCGTCATAAAGATTTAGAACTGGTCGGTTCTCTTCGATATAATATAGAGATCAACGCGGCGGGCGTCAACAAAGGAACCGGACTCGTCAATCTCGGTAAAAGACTTGGGATTAAAAGAGAAGAGATCATGGCATGCGGAGACGGAGATAATGATACCGTAATGCTTAAAGAAGTCGGTTTCGGAGTTGCAATGGCGAACGGAGAGCCGCATGTAAAGGAGACCGCAGATTATATCACCCTGTCAAACGAAGAGGACGGCGTTGCAGAAGTGATTGAGAGATTCGTTCTCGGAGGAGGAGAAACAAGATGTTAGAAGCGTTAAAAGTAATTATATTCGGTATTGTGGAAGGAATTACGGAATGGCTGCCGATCAGCAGCACCGGACATTTGATCCTGTTGGAAGAAGTGCTGCAGTTAAAACAGAATCAGTCATTTCTTGATATGTTTTATGTCGTGATCCAGCTCGGTGCGATATTGGCGGTTGTCGTAATGTATTTCCATAAGCTGAATCCGTTTTCGCCGAAGAAGACGCAGAAGCAGAAGATGCTGACGATCCAGCTATGGGTCAAAGTTATCATAGGTTCGATCCCTGCAATGCTGATTGGACTGCCCTTTAATGATTTTATAGAAGAGAAGTTTAACAATTCTTATGTTGTTGCGGCTACATTGATCATTTACGGAGTTTTGTTTATTGTGATCGAAAATTATCAGAAAGATAAACAGCCGAAAGTGGAGAAGCTTTCCCAGCTTACAGTACAGACAGTTCTGATTATCGGAGTATTTCAGGCGCTTGCACTGATTCCGGGAACGTCTCGTTCCGGTGCGACGATCGTGGGCGCGCTTTTGATCGGAGTGTCAAGAAGCGTTGCGGCAGAATTTACATTTTTCCTTGCAATTCCTGCAATGTTTGGAGCAAGCTTTTTGAAATTGATCAAATTCGGTTTGAACTTTACGGGAATGCAGATATTTTTGCTTCTGCTTGGAACAGCGGTTTCATTTGTCGTTTCAATCTTTGCAATCAAATTCCTTATGCAGTATATCAGGAAGCATGATTTTAAAGTATTTGGTTATTACAGAATCGTTTTGGGTGTGATCGTACTTCTTTACTTTGGAATAAAAACGCTGCTTGCATAACAAATATTTTCCGAAAAGAGAGTGAGTAATAAAATGATGCATAAATGATTTGAAATATGCATAAAACCATGTATAATATACAAAAAAGTGGAAAATGAGTGCATAAAAACGAAAAAAGTACTTGATTTTTATGCAAAACGTGTTAGAATGAAGGTCATGAGCTGCAGAATGATTCAGCATTGAGTAATGAAATCATAAATGGAGGGTACAAAAATGAAGAAGTTTTTAGCAGTAGTTTTGAGCGCAGCGCTTGTTGCCGGACTGGCGGTAGGCTGCGGAAGTAAAGAAAATGACAAGACAGAAGATAAAGGAAGCAGCGCGAAGACAGCGAAGGTGATCGATGTTGATCTGACGAATGAGGAATATGCTTTTGGTATTGATAAAGATCAGCCGGAACTTATTGAGCAGGTGAATGCATTCATCAAAGAAGTAAAAGAAGACGGAACACTGGACGAGATTTGTGACAAATATTTTGGAGGCGGAGAGCCGACAGCAGTAGAGTCAGCGAAGCTTGACGAGAGTAAAGATCAGTTAGTTGTTGCTACAAACGCAGCGTTTGAGCCGTTTGAGTATACAAAGGGTGACAAATATGTCGGAATCGACATGGAACTGGCAGCTCTTCTTGCGGAGAAACTCGGAAAAGAACTTGTAATTCAGAATATGGATTTCGATGCAGTATGTCTTTCCGTTGGACAGCATAAATGTGATCTTGCTATCGCAGGACTTACAGTGAATGATGAAAGAAAAGAATATGTAACATTCTCAGATACATATTATCAGGCTTCACAGCGTCTGATCGTTCCGAGCGATGACAAGACATTCGATGATCTGAAAGATGCAGATGCAGTTGCAGCAAAACTCGGAGAATTAACAAAAGAAGATAAGATTGGCGTACAGCAGGGAACAACAGCACAGAGCTACATTGAAGGAGACGAAGATTTCGGATTTGAAGGACTTCCGGCTACATGTCAGCCGTACAAGAGCGGATCACTTGCAGTTCAGGATATGCTGAACGGAAATATCAAATATGTGATCATTGATGCGGCTCCTGCTACAGCGATCACAGAAGCAATTAATGCAATGCAGTAAATTTTCTGTAAAGCAGGGAAACAATAGGTGCAATCCGAAGAGCGGTTTCTGAAACAGAGATAAGGAACGAAAAAGAATCCGGATCAGGCAGCTTTGAGGCGGGGCGTTTTGCAAAAAAACAAAAAACAGGATTGAGTCAGAAAGGAAAATACGGGTATTCTCCGAAGCAGGGGGTATCGGCGTTTTCCTTTCTTTGGACGTTTGAGAGAAGAAAGCAAAGAGGAAAGTAATGGGTAATTTTAGTGCAAAAGTAGATAAGTTTATAGAAATATTTATCGAGCAAAATGGCTATGTGAAAGTTGTACAAGGTTTGCAGAACACAGTCCTTATCGCAGTTGTCGGTCTGGTTATCGGTATTTTGATCGGTACGATCATTGCAACGGCAAGAGTACTGCCGAAATATAAACTGCTTCCGCGAATCTTGAACGGAATATGCAGTGTTTATGTGGCAATGTTCAGAGGGACGCCGATGGTTGTCCAGCTTCTTGTATTTTATTATGTACTTCTTCCAATTATCGGATGGAATATAACGGGCGTCCAAGTGGCGATGCTTGTATTTGGACTGAACAGCGGCGCATATATTTCAGAGATTATGCGAAGCGGAATCCAGTCTGTGGACAGCGGACAGATGGAAGCGGGACGGGCAGTTGGTTTAAGCTTCGGAGCAAGTATGATGAAGATCGTTATTCCGCAGGCAGTTAAAAATATTCTTCCGACGCTCGGAAATGAGTTTATCGCATTGATTAAAGAGACGTCAGTCGTAAGTTTTGTAGGCGCTGCAGATTTGTATGTGGCATTTAACTATATCGGAACAAACAGCTATGAGTTCATGGTTCCGTATCTTGTAATGGCGCTCATTTATATTGCATTGATCCTTGTTGTGACATTGCTTGTAAAATTATTGGAAAGGAGCCTGAAGAAGAGTGATAGACGTAATTAATCTTAGAAAAAGCTTTGGTGATCTTGAGATCTTAAAGGGCATCAATATCACGATCAATAAAGGCGACATCGTCGCAGTGCTCGGACCGTCAGGTTCCGGAAAAAGTACGTTTCTCCGCTGCTTAAACTGTATGGAAGATCCGACTTCGGGAAATATTGTTTTTAAGGGAGTCGATATCGCGGATATGAAAGTTGATATTAATGTACATCGACGCCATATGGGAATGGTATTTCAACATTTTAATCTGTTTAATAATAAGACGGTGCTTCAAAATGTGATGATGGCTCCGGCATATCTGCAGTGTAAAGATCTGAAGAAAGCAAAAAATAAAAACAGGATGATCCGTTTGAAAAATATGTTCCGAAGCAGCAAAGAGGAACTGATCCCGATCACGACGACGAAGGAACAGATCAAAAGCGACACAAAGAAGCAGGCGCTCGATCTGCTTAAGCGGATCGGTCTTGATGATAAGGCAGACGTTTATCCGTCTACTTTGTCCGGCGGACAGAAGCAGAGAGTTGCAATCATCCGTTCTCTGGCGATGAATCCGGATGTGATCTTGTTTGATGAACCGACGTCGGCTCTTGATCCTGAGATGGTAGGAGAAGTTCTTGAATTGATGAAGAAGCTTGCGCAGGAAGGGATGACGATGGTTGTTGTGACGCATGAAATGGGATTTGCAAAAGAGGTTGCATCGAGGGTGATCTTCATGGATGACGGACAGATCGTAGAGGAAGCAGAACCGGAAGAATTTTTCGGCAATCCGAAGAATCCGAGATTGAAAGAATTTTTATCGAAAATTCTGTAAATAAGAAAAGCAGGGTGAATGAAAAACTCTGCTTTTTGTTTTTTCGGCAGACCGTAAAAAGTGGGAGACGGAGTTGTCTGCGTTGTGTCAGAGTGAGGTGAAAAATGAAATACGAACGAATTTATAAGGCGAAATTTGTAGAGCGTCCGAACCGTTTTATTGCCTATGTGGAATTAAACGGGAAAAAGGAAACGGTTCATGTAAAAAATACGGGAAGATGTGCGGAACTTCTCCGCCCTGGAGCAGATATTTATGTGCAGGAAAGTGATAATCCGTCCCGAAAAACGAAGTGGGATTTGATTGCTGTAGAGAAGAACGGCAAGATGATCAATATGGACTCGCAGATACCGAACAAAGTTGTGAAAGAGTGGATTGAAAAGGGAAATCTGTTTGAGAATGTAAGTCTGCTCCGGCCGGAAACAGTTTATAAAAATTCGCGGTTTGACTTGTATGCAGAAGCAAAAGACCGGGAAACCGGAAAGATGCGGAAGATATTCATCGAAGTGAAAGGCGTTACGCTGGAAGAAGACGGAGTGTGCCGCTTTCCGGATGCGCCCAGCGAACGGGCAGTGAAACATTTAGAAGAACTGATCGAGGCGAAGAAAGAAGGCTATGAGTCCTATGTGTTTTTTGTGATCCAGATGAAAGGCGTGCGTTATTTTACTCCCAATATAGATACTCACCCTGCGTTTGCAGAGGCGCTTCGCAAGGCGGCGAAAGAGGGGGTAAATATTTTAGCGTATGATTGTCAAGTGTCAGAAGATACGATTGAGGTGAGAGATCCGGTCGAGATCGTTTTAGGAGAACCGATCCTAAAAGAAGCCGTTTCGCCTCTTGTGAAATGGTTTCGTGAAAACAAGAGGGATCTTCCGTGGAGGAAAAGAATCAATGCTTATCGCGTGTGGATTTCAGAAATTATGCTTCAGCAGACGAGAGTGGAGGCGGTAAAGCCGTATTATGAGCGATTTTTAAAAGAACTTCCTGATGTAAGCGCGCTTGCGTCTGTTGAGGAAGACAGGCTTTTGAAACTTTGGGAAGGGTTAGGATATTATAATCGAGCCCGGAATCTGAAAGCGGCGGCATGTCAGATCATGGAGCAATATGAGGGAGAATTTCCTTCAACATATGAGGAAATTCGTTCGCTGAAAGGAATCGGAGCTTATACAGCAGGGGCGGTCGGATCTTTTGTATACGGGATCCCGAAGCCGGCTGTTGATGGAAACGTGCTTCGGGTAGCGGCGCGGCTTACTGCAGACACAGACGATATCGGGCAGGCGGCGACAAGAGCGAAAGTGGAAGCGTTGATCGAGGAAGTGATCCCGAGGGAAGCACCGGGAGATTTTAACCAGAGTCTGATCGAGTTGGGGGCGATCGTCTGCGTTCCGAATGGAGAACCAAAGTGCGGAATCTGCCCGCTTAACGAGTTGTGCAGAGCGCATAAGCAAGGGAGAGAAATGGATTTTCCGGTAAAGAAAAAGGCGAAAGAGAGGCGGATCGAGCAGAGAACGGTATTTCTTTTTCGAGATAATGAAAAAGTAGCTATTCGAAAAAGACCTGCCAAAGGGCTGCTCGCCGGAATGTATGAATTCCCAAATGTGAAAGACAGACTGGTGCTTGAAGAAGTGATCGCATATGCACGAAAATTGGGACTGACTCCGGTGCGTGTGAAGCCGGCGGGAAAGGCGAAACATGTTTTCAGTCATGTAGAATGGCATATGACAGGATATGAAATTTTTGTAGATGAACTGGAAAAAGCGGCGGAACAGAATGCAGAACGTGTACAGAAAGCGGGAATCCTTTTTGTGAAACTGAAACAATTAGAAGAAACATATGCCATGCCTTCGGCGTTTGATAAATTTGTAGAGCATACTCGGTTTTCTTGAAATGTGTAAAATACTGTGGTAAACTGTTTCATATGTATTGAAGGAAGTCAGAACAGACAGGAGTGCACTTGAAATGAAAGAAAAAGAACAGATCTCAAGACAGCAGCAAAAATCCCGCGAAACGAAAGAGAAGATATTTAATGCGGCGAAACGTATTTTGCAGAAGGGCGGGTATGAGGAACTGTCGATTAAAAATATATGTGAAGAAGCAGGCGTCTCTAATGGGAGTTTTTATCATCACTTTAAGACAAAGGATGATCTTCTTTCTTATTATATTGAAGACCAGCCGCAGATTGAACCGAATCTTCTGGATTTCCCTGATAATGCGAAAGCGGTCAAAGACGGCATTATCCAGGTTTATCTGAATTATGTCAAATATTGCCGCGAGCTCGGAGTGGAATTTATGTCTGGTTATTATGATACGAAAAATCAGGCGTTAAATGCAGATATTCGTACG
This sequence comes from Mediterraneibacter sp., assembly GCF_030825015.1. NCBI lineage: Bacteria > Bacillati > Bacillota > Clostridia > Lachnospirales > Lachnospiraceae > Mediterraneibacter > Mediterraneibacter sp. The sequence goes on from NZ_JAPJQP010000002.1 coordinate 35,094, forward strand.
GAGCGCCCTTACCCGATCGTGACGGTCAGAACTTATGTTGAAAAAGCGGTGCAGGTAGGCGTTGTGACGCTGAAAGAACCAATCGAGGAATTTACGACAGATATCAGGATGATCGTTATTGGAAATGTATTTGAGTGGTGTATCAAACATGGTAAAGCGGATTTTGAAGGAAATATGAGTCGGTCACTTGGACATTATCTTGACGGGGTGATCTGCGAAGCAGGAGATTAATGAAAGTAAGAACGTGATGAAAACGAAAAGAAAAAGGAACGTGGAAGAACGAAAAAAGAGATAAAAGAATGGATAGAGAATATGATTTTATTATAAACCCCAAAGCGCGTTCCGGGATGGGCATGAAAACATGGCAGAAGATAGAAGAGAAACTGAAAGCAGAGAAGGTTCCATATCGGGCGCATCTGACCCGGAGAAGGGGTCATGCAGGGAAGCTGGCACGACAGATCACGGAAGATGGGGAAAAACACATTCTTGTCATTTTGGGCGGCGACGGGACGGTTAATGAAGTTGTGAATGGAATCTGTCAGTTAGATCAAACGACGTTTGGGTATATTCCGATTGGTTCAAGCAACGATTTTGCGCGGGGATTAAAACTGGAGAAAGATCCGATGAAGGCGCTTCATTCGATCTTGCATCCGAAGAAGGTGATCGCCGCAGATGTCGGACAGATTTCACGAGAAGGAAAGCGACGGAGATTTATTGTAAGCACGGGAATGGGATTTGATGCAGGTGTCTGTCATGAGGTGTGCGTCTCGCAATGGAAGAAGTGTCTGAATAAGATCGGACTTGGGAAATTAAGTTATGCGGTAGTTGCTCTTGATAGGCTGAGGAAAGATAAACCGGTAAAAATAACGATAACTTTGCCGGATGGCAGGAAAAAAATCTTTGAGAAGACTCTTTTTGCAGCGTTTATGAATCTGCCTTATGAGGAGGCGGCTTTCAGTTTGCACCTGAGGCATCGGTGACGGACGGCTGTCTTGATCTTGTCGTGGCGCACCATATGTCGCCTGTCAAAGCAGTGTGGCTGCTTCCGAGAGCGCTTTTTGGAAAACATACGAAAGCGAAAGAGATTTCGGTTATAAGGAGTCCTTTCGTATCGGTCAGGGCGGAGAGAAGCCTTCCGATCCATACGGACGGAGAGGCAGCGTTTTCCCGGAAGGAGGCGGCTGCGGAGATCCTGAACGAAAAACTGGATGTCATTGTAGGATGAGAAAAGAGAGAAAATTTAATAAATGTTTCCTAAATGTTTTATGAAGAAGGTTGTTGTACTTTTTAAATCGTGCTATAATCATTGCAATCGTAAAAATCAAAAGATTGCAAATGAAAAGGGGCAGTCATATAATGGGCAGAAAAGAAAGAAAAAAATTCGGAAGCTGGCTGAAGAAGTATAAACATGCATGGGTGTTTTTGTATATCTTTATATATATGCCATGGTTTTTGTTTTTGGAAAAACATGTGACGACAGATTATCATGTCATTCAGACGCAGTTTGACGAGTGGATTCCGTTTGTTGAATATTTCATTATCCCGTATCTGATGTGGTTCGCGTTTATAGCGGCTGCGTTTTTGTATTTTTTCTTCACAGACGTACCGGGATTTTATAAAATGGCGAAGTTTATGTTTACCGGAATGACCATTTTTTTGATCATATCGACAGTGTTTTCGAACGGGCAGGATCTTCGCCCGGTCGTATTCGAGAGAGACAATATCTTTGTAGACATGGTGCGGATGCTGTATCGCGCGGATACATGTACGAATGTATTTCCAAGTCTGCATGTATTCAATTCGCTGAGTGTATGTATCGCGATCCACGAAAGTGAGAAGCTCAAAGAGCATAAAGCGGTCTGTAACGCGGCGTATATTTTGGCGGGGCTGATCATTCTTGCAACGATGTTTTTGAAACAGCATTCTGTGCTGGACGTATTTGGCGCGGCATTTATGGCGTATATTCTTTATAGATTTGTTTATGCGTCGGAAAAGAAAACGGTGTCTCAGTTTTCAAAACAAAAATTTTCAAAACAGAAACGGATTGCCGCACAGAATAAATAGCGGCGTGATAAGAAAGCCGGACTCATTAAGAGAACGCTTTCGATAAAAAAGAGAAATGAGAGGAAATGAACATTATGAGAAAAGTTATGCTTACAGGTGACCGTCCGACGGGAAAACTTCATGTCGGACATTATGTAGGATCACTGAGAAGACGTGTAGAACTTCAGAACACAGGTGATTTTGATGATATATTTATTATGATCGCGGACGCGCAGGCGCTGACGGATAATGCGGATAACCCGGAGAAGGTGCGCCAGAATATTATCGAGGTGGCGCTGGATTATCTTGCGTGTGGACTTGATCCTGAGAAGTCAACTCTTTTTATTCAGTCACAGATCCCGCAGTTGTGCGAACTGTCATTTTATTATATGAATCTTGTGACGGTGTCCAGACTGCAGAGAAATCCTACAGTTAAGACTGAGATTAAAATGCGGAATTTTGAAACGAGTATTCCGGTCGGATTTTTCACATATCCGATCAGTCAGGCGGCGGACATTACAGCGTTTAAGGCTACAACTGTTCCTGTCGGGGAAGATCAGATGCCGATGATCGAGCAGACAAAAGAGATCGTGCATAAGTTTAATTCCGTATATGGAGAAACGTTAGTAGATCCGAAGATCCTTCTCCCGGAAAATCAGGCATGTCTGCGTCTTCCGGGAATCGACGGAAAGGCAAAAATGAGTAAATCGCTTGGAAACTGTATTTATCTGTCGGAGGAGCCGGAAGAAATCAAAAAGAAAGTATTCAGCATGTTTACAGATCCGACGCATATTCGTGTGGAAGATCCGGGAAAACTGGAAGGAAATACAGTGTTTACTTATCTTGATGCATTTTGCAAACAGGAACATTTTGCAGAATTCCTTCCGGAATATGCAAACCTTGATGAGCTGAAGGAGCATTATCAGCGCGGTGGGCTCGGAGATATGAAAGTGAAACGTTTTCTGAACAACGTGCTTCAGGCTGAGTTGGAGCCGATCAGAAACCGGAGAAAAGAATTCAGTAAAGATATTCCTGCGGTTTATGAGATGCTTAAAAAAGGAAGCGAGAAAGCGGAAGCGGTTGCGGCTCAGACACTTGCGGAAGTAAAAGCTGCGATGAAGATTAATTATTTTGATGATAAGGAATTGATTCAGATGCAGTCGGAGCAGTTCGCAGAGTAAGGAGATGTGCAAGAACGTTTTCGATTTTATGAATGAAAAATTCTGAAATGATGAAAAACTCGGGATGTGATATTCCGAGTTTTTTTTGGCGATGGCGATGAGCCAAAGTCCGGGCTTGCCCGAGACCTTGGTGAGTGTAAATAGATTGAAACAAAAAAAGATGCCGCTTATACGACATCTTTTTAATGACGTGCGATAGAAGATTCGAACTCCCGACCTTCTGGTCCGTAGCCAGACGCTCTATCCAGCTGAGCTAATCGCACATTTGCTGTTTCGTTCACAGCGAAGCTTATTATAGTATACTTTTAGATATATGTCAATGCTTTTTTAAAATAAATTTTAAAAATGTATCAATTAGAAATTTATAAACAATGAGGGAAAGTGTGTATTTGTAAATTGTAAATTTATAATACTGTCTGCGGGTGGAATAATCGGTCCATATCTTCTGGGAGAGGGGCGGTAAATGTCATTTCTTTTCCGGTTATCGGATGGAGAAAGCGAAGGCGATGAGAGTGAAGCGCCTGCCGTCTGATCAGTTCCATATCCGGGTTGTAAAGATAATCTCCGATCAAAGGAAAACCAAGATGTTTCATATGGACGCGGATCTGGTGTGTGCGTCCGGTCTCCAGGATCAAAGAAACGAGGGAAAGTCCGTTTTGTTCAAAAACTGAGCGGTAATGGGTAACTGCCCGTTCTCCGTTTTCGAAATCAATCTTCCTTTCGATGAGGGAACTTCCGGTGCGTCCGATAGGAGCATCTATTGTTCCTTCGGAAGGAGTGACATGTCCGCGTACAACAGCAAGATATTCTCGTTCAATCTGATGTTTTGCTGTCATGTCAGATAAGATGCTGGAGCTGACCATATGTTTCGCCACGACGGTCAGACCGGAAGTATCCCTGTCAAGACGGTTTGTGCATCGGAAGATGAAAGGTTTGTTTTGTTGTTCATAATACCACATCAGTGCGTTTGCAAGAGAATTGCGGTAATTGTTGAGCGAGGGATGGATTGGCATTTTGGCCGCTTTATTAATGATGATGATATCTTCATCTTCGTAAATAATATCGATCGGCAGATTGACCGCAGGGATATTCGGGGAGGAAGTCTCCTCCTGAATGCGGACGGTCAGCACATCTCCTGCCTGAAGTGTTGTCCGCATATAAGACCATTCTCCATTTTTTAAAATGCTTTCAGGCATCTTTTTAAGGAGGGTCAGGTTTTGCATGGAATATCCGTGCTTCCGAAGGAAACTGTCAATGCGGGTATTCTGTTCTTTATCGGTTATGTTATAAGTGATCGTACGTTCCATAATCTCTCCGTTTCGTTTTTGGCGCGCGAAATAAGGCGCATTTTCCGCCGGTCCGGTTTTGCAGATCTATTCTTAATATTACGGCGGTTCAGTCATACATTATAACAAAGATTTACAAAGCAGGTCAATCGGGCGATCTAAGGCGTTATGCAGCAAGGTTTAAACGGATGTAAAGGACTGATGCAAAATAGATGAGACTGCCGTGAAGTGGCTGTGCAAAGTTCAAAGTTCATGAGAAAAGGTGGAATGGAAAGTGTGTGTGTGGTAAACTATGTGTGATGCCGTTTATGGCTTAATTTAAAGAGAGGATCAAGATAAATGGATATCAATCAAAAACTGACAGAAGAACTTGACGTGAACCGCTGGCAGATCGATGCGGCGGTGAATTTGATCGATGAAGGGAATACGATCCCTTTCATATCAAGATATAGAAAAGAAGTGACAGGATCACTTAATGATGAGCAGCTTAGAAAGCTTCATGAACGACTTCTCTATCTGCGTAATCTGGAAGAGAAGAAAGAGCAGGTGATCTCAAGCATCGAAGAACAGGGAAAGATGACTGAGGAATTAAAAGAAAAGATTCTTGCAGCAGAAACTCTTGTGACGGTTGAAGATCTGTACCGCCCGTATCGTCCGAAACGGCGTACAAGGGCGACGATTGCGAAAGAAAAGGGGCTTGAGCCTTTGGCGGCGTATCTGATGCTGCAGCAGGCAAAAGAGCCTTTGGAAGAAACGGCAAAGCAGTATCTTTCGGAAGAAAAAGAAGTGAAGACGGCGGAAGAGGCGATCGCCGGAGCAAAAGATATTATTGCAGAGATCATTTCTGATAATGCAGATTACCGTACATGGATCAGAAAAGCGACAATGAAAAAAGGAAAAGTCAGCTCTGTGGCGAAAGATCCCGAGGCGGAATCTGTTTACGAGATGTATTATGAGTTTGAAGAATCTGCCGAAAAGCTGGCGGGACATAGAATTCTTGCGTTGAATCGGGGCGAGAAGGAAAAGATACTGACGGTCAAAGTAGAAGCGCCGGAGGAAGAGATCCTGCGGTATTTAGAGAAAAAAACGATTGTAAAAGACAATCCGTATACAACTCCGGTATTAAAAGATGTTATTGAGGACAGCTACAAACGGCTGATCGAGCCGGCAATCGAGAGGGAGATCCGAAATGAACTGACAGAGAAGGCAGAAGACGGCGCGATTGATGTGTTTGGAAAAAACCTGCATCAGCTTCTCATGCAGCCGCCAATCGCGGGAAAAGTAGTGCTTGGATGGGATCCTGCCTTTCGTACAGGATGTAAACTGGCGGTTGTTGATCCGACAGGAAAAGTGATCGGAACGACAGTGATCTATCCGACGGCGCCGACAACTCCGCAGAAGATCAAAGCGAGCAAAGATCTTCTGAAAAAAATCATTCCGAAGTATCATATTTCACTTATTTCGCTTGGAAACGGAACGGCCTCCCGTGAGTCGGAGCAGTTTATTGTGGAACTTTTAAAAGAGATTCCGGAGCAGGTCCAGTATGTGATCGTCAATGAAGCCGGGGCTTCGGTTTATTCGGCAAGCAAGCTGGCAAGCGAAGAGTTTCCGAAATTTGACGTAGGACAAAGAAGCGCTGCGTCGATTGCGAGAAGGCTTCAGGATCCTTTGGCAGAGCTTGTGAAGATCGATCCGAAATCGATCGGGGTCGGACAGTATCAGCATGATATGAATCAGAAAAAGTTAGGGGAAAAACTCGGAGGAGTCGTAGAAGACTGCGTCAATAAAGTGGGTGTTGATTTGAACACGGCGTCAGCTCCTCTTTTGGCATATATTTCCGGTATCAGTTCGGCAATCTCCAAAAATATTGTCGCTTACAGGGAAGAACATGGCAGATTTACGAGCAGGAGAGAACTTCTGAAAGTGCCTAAGCTTGGACCGAAAGCGTTTGAACAGTGCGCGGGATTTATGAGGATCCGCGACGGGGAGAATCCGCTTGACGGGACAGGCGTTCATCCTGAGTCGTATGAAGCGGCGAAAAATCTGCTGCAAAAGCAGGGGTATTCCCCGGAAGATGTGGCGGCGCATAAGCTGGCAGGATTGTCGCTTACGATCAAGGATTATAAAGCGTTGGCAGAAGAACTCGGCATCGGAGAGATTACTTTGCGTGATATTGTAAAAGAGTTGGAAAAGCCTGCCCGCGATCCCCGTGATGAGATGCCGAAGCCGATCCTGAGAACGGATGTGCTGGAAATGAAAGATCTCAAAGAAGGCATGGTATTGAAGGGGACGGTGCGAAACGTTATTGACTTTGGTGTATTTGTGGATATCGGAGTTCATCAGGATGGACTTGTGCATATTTCTCAGATTACAGACCGGTATATTAAACATCCTTTGGAGGCGGTAAGCGTCGGCGACATCGTGGACGTAAAAGTTATGAGTGTCGATATGAAGAAGAAACGAATCCAGCTTACGATGAGAGGAATTTCTTAGGAAGATCTTAAAAAAAGAAGATTAAGAAAAAGATGCAGGAAAACAGCAGGAGGTATAAAAATGGCAAAATACAGACATATTGTTTTTGATGTAGACGGAACGTTGATCGATACACGGGACTGCATTTTGTATTCGCTGCAGGAAATGCTTGAGGCAGTGAAAGGGGAACATTATGAGATTGAAGATCTGAAATTTGTTTTGGCAAATACATCAGTGAAAAATATGTATCTTCTTGGAGTGGAAGAAGAAAAGATTCCAGCTGCGGTTGAGATGTGGGTGGAGAATGAAGAAAAAAATATTGATATGATCCGTATTTTTGACGGCATCGAAGAGCTTTTGGCTAAATTAGAAGCGGCAGGCTGTACGTTCGGTATCGTGACATCCAGAACCCATGCGGAGCTTGAACTTGTGTTTGACTGGCTTCCGATCAGAAAATATTTTTCTGTGTATATTTGCGCGGATGATACAAAGGAACATAAACCGGCGGCAGAACCTTTGATAAAATATATGGAACTGACCGGAGCAAAAAAGGAAGAAACAGTTTATATCGGCGACAGTGGATCGGATATGGGATGTGCGGCTAACGCCGGAGTTGACGGTATTCATGCGATATGGGGTGCGCCGGAGACAGAGGCGGCGGGAACGTATTGTGCAGAAAAACCGGAACAAATAGAGAAGATTATTTTGTGAGGCGGATTTCTTGAATCGTGGGGACGGATTTGTTATGATGATAAAGAAATCGGTTATAATACCGCAGGAACATCATAGTAACAATAGAGAAGGCAGAAACAGCAGAGAAAGGGAATAAAAATATGAAAATCGGAATCGGAAATGACCATTCGGCATTAGAATTGAAAGCGGAAATCATTGATTTCCTGAAAGAAAAGGGACATGAAGTAGTAGATTACGGAACAGATTCAAGCGAAAGCTGTGATTACCCGATCTACGGAGAAATCGTGGCAAGAGCCGTTGCTTCAGGGGAAGTAGAGCAGGGAATTTTGATCTGTGGAACAGGACTTGGCATTTCCCTTGCAGCGAATAAAGTGAAAGGAATCCGCGCGGCAGTGTGCAGCGAGCCGTTTACGGCAAAAATGGCGAGAGCACATAATAACTGCAATATTCTTGCCTTTGGAGCGCGTGTCGTTGGAGCGGAGCTTGCGAAAATGATCGTAGAGACATGGCTGAACACGGAGTTTGAAGGCGGACGTCATCAAAGAAGAGTAGATCTGATCACGGCGATCGAGGAGAAATAAGCATGCAGTCCTATCATTTGACACAATGGGTATTGTTTTTCTTTATTTACAGCTTCATTGGATGGGTGTGGGAATGCTGCTTTGTTTCGGTGAGAAAACATCGGTGGGTGAACCGGGGATTTATGTACGGGCCGATGCTTCCTATTTATGGCTTCGGCGCGCTTACTGTTCTGGTGAGTACGATCAAAGTCAGAGATAATATTGCGCTGATCTTCCTTTTCGGAATGTTGGGCGCAACATTGCTGGAATATGTCACAGGGGCGGTTATGGAACGGATGTTTAATGTAAAATATTGGGATTACAGTAATCAGAAGTTCAATTTAAACGGATATATCTGCCTTACGTCATCTTTGGGCTGGGGACTTTTTTCGGTGCTTCTTGTCAAAGTTGTGCATGTGCCGATCGAAGAGGCAGTAATGAAGATTCCGCTGCTTGTTACGGAGATTATCACTTTTGCCTTGACGGCTGTGGCTGCTGTAGATGTGACGCAGTCCTTCAATGATGCGATGGATCTCAAGAGAATTCTTGCACAGCTTGAAGAGAGCAAGAAGCAGATCAAGAAGATGCAGGAGAAACTCAAACTTGCTTCCGAGGAATTTATTGAAGATTACCGCCAGCGCGCGGATGAATTTGTAGAAGACTATCGTCAGCGCGCGGAGGAACGAATGGAAGATTATCGTCAGCGCGCAGAAGGCATGATGGAAGATTACAGACGTTTGACAGAGGAACATATGGACGGATACCGCCAGCGCGCAGAAGAGATGGTGGAAGAATATAAAGAAGAAGTGAAAGTCAGGGAGAAAGAGCGCAGCGAGCGGAGACGTTCCCGCAAAGAGGCGTATTTGGAGCGGGTCAACGCAAGGCGAGAAGAGAGACGCCGTCTGCTTGCAAGATTATCAGACCGAGTGGAACTGTTGATGAAGGAAGAGTTTTCTTCGAAAGTTGACGAACTGATCGGGGAAGATAAGCGGGAAGAATATACAGAGATTCAGAAAAATATTTCCCGTGAGATGACGAAGATGCATGACCGGACGGACAGAAGTTATCTTCATGCAGCCAGACATTTGAAAGGCAATCCGACGGCGGTATCGAAACGTTTCTCCGAAGCTCTTGCTGAACTGAGAAAATATATGGATGAAAAATGAAAGCAGAGGGATACAGAAGATGACGAAAAAGCAGCGTGCGTTACAGGTAATCCAAAGGCTGAAAGAAGAATATCCGGAAGCCGGATGTACGCTTGACTATGATCAGGCATGGAAATTGCTCGTCAGTGTGCGTCTTGCGGCACAATGTACAGATGCCAGAGTCAATGTGGTAGTGGAAGGATTGTATGAAAAATATCCGACTGTGGAAGCGTTGGCGGAGGCAGATGTTGATGATATTGAGAAGATCGTACGCCCGTGCGGACTTGGCAGAAGTAAGGCGCGTGATATCAGCGGATGCATGAAGATGATCCGAGACGAGTATGACGGGAAAGTGCCGGATGACTTTGACGCATTGATGAAACTTCCCGGAGTCGGAAGAAAAAGCGCGAATCTGATCATGGGAGATGTGTTTGGGAAACCGGCGATCGTAACAGATACACATTGTATTCGGATTGTAAATCGTATCGGACTTGTGGACGGGATAAAAGAACCGAAAAAGGTTGAGATGGCATTGTGGAAGATCATTCCGCCGGAAGAGGGAAGCGATTTTTGCCACAGACTTGTCTTCCACGGAAGAGAGGTGTGCACGGCGAGGACAAAACCTTATTGCGATAAATGTTGCCTTGCGGATATTTGTAAGAAAAACGGAGTTTGATAAAAAAGAAAAAGAGGAGGCAGAAAATGAAAAGCTTAAAGTTAAGAGATGATTTTTACTGGACAGGAATTATTGACGATCAGCTCAGAGTATTTGATATTATCATGTATACGGAATTTGGTACGACTTATAATTCCTATGTGATGAAAGCAGGAGATAAGACAGTTCTTTTTGAGACTGCAAAAGCAAAGTTTTTTGATGAGTATTTAGAACATCTTCAAGAAGTGATCGATGTTCGGAAAATAGACTACCTTGTTGTAAGTCATACAGAACCGGATCATGCCGGAAGCGTGGAGCGCCTTCTCGATTATAGTCCGCAGATGAAAATAATCGCTACAGGATGCGCCCTCGGTTTCCTGAAAGAGATCGTAAATCGGGACTTTGTCGGAATTCCTGCAAGGGATAAGGAGAAGATGACAATCGGAAACAAGACGCTTCAGTTCTTGTTCGTTCCGAATCTTCATTGGCCGGATACGATGTATACGTTTATCGAGGAAGAGCAGATCTTGGTGACATGTGATTCCTTTGGTTCTCATTATTGTCTGCCGGAAGTTGTATCCAGCGAAATTAAGAATGAGGCAGATTATCAGAGTGCCTTGAAATATTATTATGATTGTATTATCGGACCGTTCAAGCCGTTTATGCTTAAGGCTCTTGATCGTGTCGAGACGATGGATATTTCCATGATCTGTACAGGACACGGTCCGGTTTTAGTAGGGGATCGTATTCAGCAGGTTATGAAACAATACAGAGAATGGTCGACGGTGATAAATCCGAATGAGAAAAAAACGGTTATCATTCCGTATGTAAGTGCGTATGGCTATACGAAAATGCTTGCTGAAAAAATAGCGGAAGGAGTCAAAGACAGCGGCGATCTTGACGTCAGATCTTACGATATGGTCGAGGCGGATGCAGAGAAAGTGAATGAAGAGCTGTTGTTTGCGGACGGAATCCTGCTCGGAACACCGACGATTGTCGGAGAGGCGCTCAAACCAATCTGGGATCTGACGCTTGCGATGTTCCCGGCGACTCACGGTGGAAAATACGCCGGTGCATTCGGAAGTTACGGTTGGAGCGGAGAAGGTGTTCCGAATATTACGCAGCGTTTGAAACAACTGAAAATGAAAGTGTCGGAAGGATTCCGAGTGCGGTTTAAACCATCTGAGGCAGATCTTGTAAGCGCTTACGAGTACGGGTATCAGTTCGGATGTATCGTGCAGAACAAGGAGCCTGTAAAACCGAAGAAGAAAGGTGCAAGAACGCTTGTGAAATGTCTTGTCTGCGGAGAAATCTTTGATTCTTCGATCGAGATATGTCCGGTGTGCGGCGTTGGAAAAGAGAATTTTATAGAAGTGGAAGCCGAAGAGAATGTAGTTTTGAATAATACAGATGAATATTATGTTATTCTTGGAAACGGAACGGCAGGCTTTAATGCGGCGAAAGCAATAAGAGAACGTGATAAGACCGGCGCGGTAACAGTAATCTCGAACGAGGAGTATCCGGCATATAATCGTCCGATGCTGACAAAATCCATCGTGGCAGGTCTGAGCGCAGAGCAGATCGCGATTGCAGATCCGTCATGGTATGAAGAAAATAAAGTATTCCAAATGCTTGGAAAGAATGTAGAGTCTGTTGATGAGAATGGCGGAGAAGTGATTCTTGACAGCGGAGAGAAAATACACTTTACAAGGCTGATCTATGCTCTTGGAAGCGAGTGCTTTATTCCTCCGATCGAAGGAAAAACGCTTCCGGAAGTTGTTGCCATCCGTCGCCTTTCTGATGTGGAAAAACTGGAAAAGATGATGGAGAATGCATCGAAAGCAGTTGTGATCGGAGGCGGAGTTCTCGGATTGGAAGCTGCATGGGAACTGAAAAAAGCAGGTATCGATGTGCAGGTATTGGAGGCAGCTCCGATTCTGATGGGACGTCAGCTTGATGAAAATGCTTCGGATATCCTGAAAGCATTTGCAGAAAAAAGCGGAGTTAAGATCAGTACGGGTGTTTCTGTGGAAGCAGTCGAAGGAGAAGAACATGTGTCCGGCGTTCGTTTGGCTGACGGCAGAGTGATCCCGGCGGAAATTGTTGTTGTGTCAGCAGGTGTGCGTGCAAATACAGCGCTGGCAAAAGAGATGGGACTTGAGACTGATCGGGCGGTCAAAGTAAACAACCGGATGGAAACGAATATTCCGAAAGTATATGCATGCGGTGACTGTGCGGAATTTAATGGGGCGAATTATGCGGTTTGGCCGGAGGCTTCGGAACAGGGGCGTATTGCCGGAGCAAATGCAGCAGGCGACGCTCTTGAGTATACAGCGACAGTTCCGGCGCTGACTTTCCATGGCATGAATACCGCGCTGTTTGCTGCAGGAGATAATGGAAAGAATCCGAATCTGCTTTATAAGACGGTGGAATTTAAAGATATGGGAAAAGGAAGATACAGCAAATATTATTTCCTTAACAATCGTTTATCAGGTGTAATCATGATAGGGGATCTTTCCGACATGGTGAAAATGACAGAAGCGCTGGAAAAACACGCATTATATAAAGATGTACTTGGATAAAACAAAGGAAATTTAAGTGATACCTCACCGCTTCGGATACAGATCTTTTTATAGAGATGTCATCCGAAGCGGTGAATACTAATACTGCGGAAAAGGTGCGCGGGAAAGGAATTCAAAAGAAAAAAATATGGTATATACAATATATGAGCTTGCATGGATCTTTTTTATCTATTCATTTATCGGATGGTGCGGCGAGGTAATCGTGGCGGCGGTAAACAGACATAAATTCGTCAACCGCGGATTTATTGCAGGACCTCTTTGTCCGGTTTATGGAACGGGAGCTGTTGCGGTAGCTGTCTTTCTTCCTGAGTTGGAGAGTAATCCATTCTTTCTGTTTCTCGGAGGAATGATCGTTACTTCATTTGTAGAATACATTACCGGAAGACTGATGGAAAAGATCCTTCATAAAAAATGGTGGGATTATTCGGATCAGAAAATTCATTTGGACGGATATATCTGTCTGCGTAACTCAGTTCTTTGGGGAATTTGCAGTGTATTGATGATCTATTTTCTGAATCCATTTTTGTGCGGTCTTGTCAATATGATTCCAGGCTTGATCGGTGAGATTCTCTTATGGGTATTTTTTGGACTGCTTGTTGCAGATAGTTTTGGTTCCGGTATAGCGGTGCTTGAATTGAAGAGAAAAAAAGGACGGATCGAACAGATTACAGAAGAACTTCACAAAACGTCCAAATTTCTTGAAAATGCACTGACGAAGCGGATTCAAAACAGATTGGTAAAGGCGTTTCCGAATATTGAGAAGGAAAAAGATGCCGTACAGGAAGAAAAATTCGCAGAAGGCTGCGGATTTTTTAAACTTGCAAGCCTGTTTATTATCGGAGCGTTTATAGGCGATATTGTAGAGACGATTTTCTGCCTGATCACGACAGGACGGCTTATGAGCCGCAGCAGTCTCGTGTTCGGTCAGTTCAGTATCGTATGGGGGATTGCTTGTGCGCTGCTGACATGGATCTTGTACAGATATCGCGAGAAAAGCAACTGGTCTATCTTTCTTTTCGGAACAGTGCTTGGAGGCGCTTACGAATACATATGCAGTGTGTTTACAGAAATTGCGTTCGGGACCGTGTTTTGGGATTACAGCAAGATTCCGTTTAATCTCGGCGGAAGGATTAACTTATTGTACTGCTTCTTTTGGGGATTTGCGGCTGTTGTATGGATGAAGGTCGTGTATCCGTTTCTGTCAAAACAGATCGAGCGGCTGCCGAAGAAGATGGGGCGTGTCCTCTGTTCGATTTTACTTCTGTTTCTGGCTGCAGATATGGCTGTGTCCTTTGCGGCGCTGGCGCGGTATGGCGAGCGGCAGAACGGGAAAAAAGGAACAGGGGTTGTGGCAGAAATGCTGGACGAATATTTTTCAGATGAGTTTATTGAGAAGCGGTATGAGAATCTGAAATTGGCAAAATAGAGGCTGCCTGTAAGGAAAGGGGATATCAGTATCTGGAATTCAGAGACTGCAGTTCGCGCAGAAAGTCTAAATCATCCTGTTTTAATTTTATGTTTGTGACATAGTTCTTATTGGAAGGGGAAGTGACGTTGATTTCGATTACAGTGCCCTCTTCCAAAGCGTTATGTGCAGCTGCGTTCAAGAAGGATGAGAATTTCGGATGATTTTTTTGGAATATTTCTAAATGTTTTTTCAAAGATTGTAAACGTGCGATCTGTGACAGGTTCAAGTAAGACAACTCCTTTCATCTGTAAATTGCTTTCATATAAGGTAATTTAAAATACAAAAATATATATAATTTTATAGCAGAGATTATGTCAAAAATCAAATATAAAATAAAAAATAAAAAAATATAAAAAAAGTCTTGCAATTAGTTTTGACATGTGGTAATATACTACTTGTGTCAGAGATGACGCGGGTGTAGTTCAATGGTAGAACACCAGCCTTCCAAGCTGGATACGTGGGTTCGATTCCCATCACCCGCTCTATTTTTTTATCCAAAAGAAGATGTGAAAAGCCTGTGTGATACAGGCTTTTCTGTGCTACAATGAGGATGATTTTATGATATATAGAAGAAAGCAGGAGGCGGATCATGCGGGGTGATGTTACTGACAGCGGTATTATGCGGGTGCTTTCAAAGGTCTGCGACATCGTTAGTCTGAATGTTCTATGGCTTGTTTGTTCCCTTCCGATTATTACGATCGGAGCATCGACAACAGCGTTGTATACAGTTATGTTGAAACTTGTGAAAAATGAAGAAGGTTATATTTTTAAAGGATTTCTCAATGCCTTTAAGTCCGAGTTTAAAAAGAGTACGATCATATGGCTCATTCTTCTTTTATTCGGAGGTGTTTGTTTTATTGACTACAGGGTGTCCGGTATGATGCCGGGAACAATGGGGATGGCGTTTAAAAGTATTTTCCTGCTGCTTTCTTTCTTCCTTGTTTCGATGGCAATCTATTCTTTTGCCCTGACTGCCAGATATGAGAATACTGTCAAAGCTACATTGAAAAATGCCCTTCTTCTGACAGTGGCAAAACTTCCTTATACATTATTAATGACGGCGCTGACTGTCGGAGCTGTTGTTCTGTCCTGGTGGAATACAGGGATTATGATGCTGGTGATTCCGGTGTGGATTTTGATCGGAACGGGATTGCTTGCATTTGTAAATTCTCACATTTTAAGACGCGTGTTCCGTGTGTTTGATGAAAAGTCGGAAGATGATGCTGAAGAAGGAACTGCGTCCGGTGGAAAAGGTGACAACTGATAAAAGTCGGGAAGCGTTATCGAAAAAAGAAACGGGTATTATAGAAAAATTTCGGTAATCATAGAAATACAGAAAACAAAAATACAGAAAAGAAAAATACAGGAAGAAGCTGTACAACAGGAAAATGAGAGGAGCAGAAGATGAATTTTTTAGAAGAACGCATTGTAAAAGATGGAGTTGTAAAAGAAGGAAACGTACTGAAAGTTGACAGTTTCCTGAATCATCAGATGGATATTAAGCTGTTAGATCAGATGGGCGCAGAGTTTAAGCGGCGTTTTGAAGGGAAACCAATCAATAAGATTCTTACGATTGAAGCGTCAGGAATTGGAATCGCCTGTGTGGCGGCGCAGCATTTTGATGTGCCGGTTGTTTTTGCCAAAAAGTCTCAAAGCATCAATCTCGATGGGGAAATGTATGTGGCAGAAGTGGAGTCCTTTACGCATAAATGCAAGAATCATGTGATCGTGTCTCAGAAATTTTTGACCCCGGAAGATCATGTGCTTATTATCGATGATTTCCTTGCAAACGGATGTGCTCTGCAAGGGCTGATCCAGATCGTTCAGTCTGCAGGCGCTACGGTGGAAGGAATCGGGATTGCAATCGAAAAAGGCTTCCAGTCAGGAGGAAGAATAATTCGAAATCTTGGTTTCCAGCTCGAGTCTTTGGCGATTGTTGACGGAATGGATGCGTCAACCGGAACGGTGACGTTTCGCAGTCAGGAAGAACAAAAGGATGTGGGAAGAACTACAGGAAAATGTGAACAGTGCAGGAGTGCGACTCTTGATTAAGGAAAAACCGGTCTCTGTGAAGGGGCTGGTTTTTGACATGGACGGACTTCTTCTTGACTCGGAAAAGGTTGTAAAGCGGTCATGGGATCATGTGGGGAAACTGCTTGGATATGAAAATTTTGGGGATCATATTTACAATACAGTGGGATTTAATTTAAAGCGGAGAACAGAATATTTTAAAGAGAATGTCGATCCAAATTTTCCGATGGATAAGTTCGCGCAGATGACTAGGGAATATTATTATGAGATTGCGGATAAAGAAGGAATCGAGGTAAAAAAAGGCGCTGAAGAATTGCTGGAGGCTGCGAAGGAGCATGGATGTCGAATTGGATTGGCAACGTCTTCACGACAGGCTCATGCAGAACAGTCGCTGAAAAGAGCAGGACTGTACCGTTATTTTGACGGTAAAGTATTCGGCGATACTGTGACGGAAGGGAAACCTTCGCCGGA
Source organism: Mediterraneibacter sp. (assembly GCF_030825015.1). Classification (NCBI taxonomy): domain Bacteria; kingdom Bacillati; phylum Bacillota; class Clostridia; order Lachnospirales; family Lachnospiraceae; genus Mediterraneibacter; species Mediterraneibacter sp. The sequence goes on from NZ_JAPJQP010000002.1 coordinate 51,681, forward strand.
GATCTATCTGAAAGCTTGTGAGAGCATCGGTGTCGATCCGGAAAATGCGGTTGCGCTGGAAGATGCGCCTTCGGGAGTTCGGTCGGCATACGCTGCAGGAATGCGTGTGATTGTTGTTCCGGATCTAGTACAGCCTCCGGAAGAAGTGAAGCCATTTATATGGAAACAGGCAGAACATCTCGGACAGGCAGTGGAGCTGATCTGGGGATGATTTGCCATATTGAACATAAGACAGAGCTGTATTTCGTGAAAAAGGCTATGAAATCAGAAGAAAATTAAAAAAGTATACAAAAAATAAAAGATTGTTTCAAGATTATTTCGAGATGTTTAAATTTGTGATAAAATTATATAGTTGTGATGAAAAATTACGATGCAGCTCAAAGAGGATTAAAGAAATTTATGGAGGCGAAAAATGAAAAAGGAAGTACGAGGCGGGATTAGTTTTGTTCTTGCAGCGGCAATGATTGCGGCATTGCCAATGACAGCAGGTGGAATGGGAACGGTTCATGCAGAGGGATTTGCAGCAGACGGTGAAGTTGTGGAAGTACAAGGGCAGAGTGTGATTCCGAATGCGGGTCAGATTCCGGAAAACGAGGAATTGTTTGCTCAATATGTAGAGCAGGTGTTTTACGGTGAAGAGGGCGAAAGTTACAGTACGCCTGCGGTTTACGGCAATATCGGACAGAATGTTCTGACCGGAGCTGATAAATATGTATATAATGAACTGAAAAAAATGGTTGCAAATATTGCGGACGGAAAAGAAGCAGACGGCAGTCAGCCGTCAGGACAGTATGTGTCTACAAGTTTTACGATCCCGGTTAAAGGACAGGGGATTACATATGATGGCGCGTTCAAAGGATTTGATTTCAATAAAGTGATCGCGGCTTTGCTTGCAGACTGCCCGTATGATTTGTACTGGTATGACAAGACCGGCCCTTCATACTACTGGGGCAGTGTTGATCCTTCAGGACAAGAGGCTGTGCAGCTTACTATAAGTTTTCCGGCTGTAGATGCTTACGCGGGACCGGAGGTTAATGAAAAGTACAATGCGAAATATACAGTTGACAGTGAGAAGACCGGAGCGGCAGTTGCAGCGGCAGAGAATGCACGGAAAATTATAGAGAACCATAAAGATGAAAAAGATTATGAGAAGATGGAGTCTTATAAAGAGGAAATCTGTGATCTCACATCATATAATTATGATGCTCTGGGTGAGGGTGTATCTTATGGAGATCCGTGGCAGATGATCTATGTGTTTGACGGAGACGAAAGTACGAATGTTGTATGTGAAGGATATTCGAAAGCGTTCCAGTATTTATGTGATATGAGCGATTTCCGCGATCCTGAATATAACTGCTACAGCGTGACCGGTGTGATGGACGGCGGTACAGGAGCAGGCGCACATATGTGGAATATTGTGACGATCGGAGGCGGAAACTACCTTGTAGATGTGACGAACAGCGATAATGGAACAGCGGGTGAGCGCGGCGGATTGTTCATGGCATGGGATACGGAAAATGGAAGCATCGAAAACGGTTATGTGTTTACTACGGCTTACTATAATCAGTCAATCAGATTCAGCTATGACAACCGTATGAAAGCTCTGTATGGAACAGGCAATGATTCTGTTTTGAAGATCGCTTCAAGCAGATATGAAGAACCAAAGGGAACAGCGCCGGTTATTGCAGGAGTTGAAAATGGCGGGAATTATTATGCCACACAGAAAGTAACGGTAAGCGACGCGGATAACGATCTTGTATCGGTTACTGTAAACGGGGAAAAAGCGGAAGGGGAGATTTCTCTTTCGGCAGATAATAAAAACAATCAGAAGAAAGAGTACACGATCGTGGCAGCGGATCGGAACGGAAACAGTGTAAGCTGTAAAATAACGGTTAATCCTTGTTCTGACCTGCAGCAGAGGATCGCGCATCTGTCAACGGATACAGTAAAAGTCACAGATGAAGAGTTAGTGAGAAATACATTGAAAGATGCAACGACAGCAGTTGGAAATGCAACGGAAGAAGAGAGAACAATCCTTTCGCAAGTAAAAACAAATTGCGAAACACTTCTTGCAAAGATCGACGAATTGAATCAGCCGCAGGACTATATCAGAGGCGATATAGATGCCAGCAAGAAGGTTGATATCGGAGATGTCCGTACGGCGTTGAGATATATCTGTAAAAAGACTGAACTGACAGAAACACAGAGGAAAGCCGGAGATGTAACAGGAGATGAAAAAGTAACAATCGAAGATCTGAGAAAGATTTTGAGATATGTCTGCAAGAAAATAACAGAGTTATAAAATAAGACAAAATGAGATAAACAAAAAGCATTCCATATTCAAAAACCGGGGAAGCCAAAAAGGCTGCCCCGGTTTCTCTGTTATGTATGTTTAATTCCAAAAATCAGTTTTGTCTTTTAACTGAATATCTGCAGCTTTGAAGACCGGATCTTTTCCGGCTTTCTTCTGCTTTGTATAATCGTTCATTGCCTGAATTGCCGGTTTACATAAGATGAGGATAACCGGAAGGTTGATCAAAGCCATCAATCCCATGAGTACATCGGCTGTATTCCATACGATACTGAACTCCATTGTCGCGCCTGCCAGTACGATGACAGCGGCGATGACACGGAACGTATTGATCAGCGCCTTTGGAGGTTTTCTGCCGCAGAGAAATTTCAGTCCCATTTCTGCATAGTAGAAGTTTCCGATCAGTGTTGTAAATGCGAACAGACAAAGTGCGATCGTGATAAAGATCGTACCGAAATTTCCAAGTGAATTGGAAGCGGCTGCCTGAACCCACGGCATGCCTGCCAGTTTAGAGGTTGGCTCTACACCGGAACAAAGAAGCATGAATGCTGTTGCGGAGCAGATCAGCATCGTGTCGATGAAAACGGAAAGCATCTGCACAAGTCCTTGTTTTACCGGATGGGAGACTGCCGCGCTTGCCGCTGCATTCGGAGCAGATCCTACACCGGCTTCGTTGGAGAAAAGTCCTCTCTTGATACCATGCATGACGCAGGAACCGGCAAACCCGCCGAAGATTGCCTGTACGTCAAACGCATTGTTAAAAATGCTTGCGAACATTGCAGGAACAAGCTGATAATGTTTCAAGATAATAAACAAAGAGACTGCAAGGTAAAAGATACCCATTACCGGAACGAGTACTTCCGTGATCTGTGAAATCTTCTTGCTTCCTCCGAATATAGCCAAAGCGAACACAACTGCAAGGATCGCGCCGACGATGATCGGAGTCCATTTCGGATTGAAGAAAGAATAGACACGGAAAGAGTCTGCGATGTTGAAAGATGCCACAAGGTTAAATCCGCCCATATAAGTCAGGATCAAAACAACTGCGAAAAGGATGCCGATCCAGCGCCTCTTCAAGGCAGCCTGAATATAGTATGCCGGACCACCGTAAGAACTTCCGTCTTTTGCTTTGTGTTTGTAAATCTGAGCAAGCGTACTTTCGATAAATGCAGACGCGCTTCCGAGAAGAGCGGTAAGCCACATCCAAAAGACTGCTCCTGATCCGCCGAGGCAGATTGCTGTTGAGATTCCTGCGATATTTCCTGTTCCGACTCTGGAAGCGGTTGATACCATAAGAGCCTGAAAGGAAGAAAGTCCGTTTTTATCACTGCCCGGTTGTGCGACAACACGAAGGGATTCGATAAACATGCGGATCTGTACAAATTTTGTTTTGATCGTGAAGAAGATACCTGCTCCGAGAAGCAGTACGATCAAAATGTGACTGTAGAGCAGATCACTTAGTGAGTTGATCATGTTTGTAATAAAATCTGTAAACAATAGTTTTCCCTCTCTTTCCTAAAATTGCAAATAGATCAGAGACATTTCGGTGTGAGAACAACAAAGCGGGACTGATGTCACCGAAAATGTACACATACCGTCTAATTATATAGTAAAATTACAAATTTGTCTATAAAAACGCGCTGTTTTGAAGGGTATCGCCGATTGGAAGACACGAGTTTTTAAGAGCGGGAAACGTTTGTTTTGCAACAAAACGCTTCTTGTGTTATTCTATAAAGGTGTCAAAAGATCGATTTTCAATAGGAAAATAAAATCGGGAGGCTTGGAGTATGAAATTAAGCAAATTGTTGGAACGGTTAGAATATGAAGCCGTTCAAGGCAGCGCTGAAACGGAAGTGACAACGCTAGTCAATGATTCGAGAAAGGTAGAGTCAGGATCTGTTTTTGTCTGTATCAGCGGGGCGGTTTCTGACGGACATCAGTATGTTGCAGACGTAGTGGAAAAAGGTGCGGCGGCAGTCGTGGCAGAACGTGAGATCGAAGCGCCGGAGGGCGTGACCGTGATCCGGGTGGAAGATACAAGGTATGCGCTGGCGCTGATGTCTGCGGCATATTTCGGATATCCGGCTGAGAAGCTGAAAGTGATCGGGATTACAGGAACGAAAGGGAAGACAACGACAACGTATATGATCCGGTCTATCTTGGAAGGGGTCGGACATAAAGTCGGACTCATCGGTACGATCGAGGCGATCATCGGGGATAAAACAATCCCTGCGGCAAATACAACGCCGGAATCGTTTACGATCCAGAAGTATTTTGCACAGATGGTCGAAGAAGGCTGCGACAGTGTTGTTATGGAAGTTTCTTCTCAAGGACTGATGCTTCACAGGACGGCTGGAATCCCGTTCGAGATCGGTATTTTTACGAATCTTGGGAAAGATCATATCGGTCCGAACGAGCATAAAGATTTTGAAGATTATAAGCGATGCAAAGGACTGTTGTTTCAGCAGTGCAGATTTGGCATTGCAAATATAGACGATCCGTATTTTGAAGATGTTTTCCGCAATGCAGTATGTAAAACAGAGACGTTTGGATTTTCGGAAAAAGCGGATCTGCGGGCAGAAAATGTAAAACTTGTATCCAGACCGGGATATTTGGGCGTCTCATATCATGTGACGGGGCAGGCGGATTTTGATGTAGAGATCGATATACCCGGAAAATTCAGCGTATATAATTCGTTGACTGCGATTGCAGTGTGCCGCCATTTCGCAGTTCCGTCTGAGAAGATAACGGAAGTGCTTAAAACGGCGAAAGTAAAAGGCCGTATTGAGATGATAAAAGTGTCGGATGATTTTACATTGATGATCGATTATGCTCATAATGCGATGAGTTTGGAAAGCCTTCTTACAACATTAAAAGAATACAATCCGAAGCGTCTTGTGTGTCTGTTCGGATGCGGAGGAAACCGCTCGAAAGACAGAAGATATGAGATGGGCGAAGTGTCGGGACGTCTGGCAGATCTTACGATCATCACATCTGATAACCCGCGGTTTGAAGAGCCTCAGGAGATCATCAATGATATTAAGATCGGAATTGCAAAGACCGACGGAGAGTATGTGGAGATCTGCGACAGAAAAGAAGCGATCAAATATGCCATCGAACATGGACGGACAGGTGATGTAATCGTATTGGCTGGGAAAGGCCATGAAGATTATCAGGAGATCAAAGGGGTAAAATATCCGATGGATGAGAGAGTGTTGATCGCTGAGGTGCTGGAAGAACTTCGGGAAAAGTAAGAAAGATAAGGGGATTGAGATTGTTTGCGGATGTAATCATAGATATTCAACATGAAAAACTGGATAAGATCTTTCAATATCGGATACCCGAGCGGTTGGAGCAGGAACTGGAGGCGGGCATGGAAGTGGTCGTTCCTTTTGGAAAGGGAAACCGTGAGACGAAAGGGTATGTAACTGCACTGACGGATACATGTGATTATGATCTTGCAAAGGTGAAGGAGATTATTGATATTTCACGCAGCAGTGTGGAAATTGAGGCAAAACTGATCGCATTGGCTGCGTGGATGAAATCAAATTACGGCGGGACAATGCTCCAGTCATTAAAGACCGTTCTTCCGATTAAGCAGAAAGAAAATGCAAAAGTGAAAAGACAGCTCAGACTTTTGCTCGACAAAGAAACCGGAGAACGTCAGCTTCATTATTATTTAGAAAAGAATCAGAAAGCAAGGGCGCGTCTGATGGCGGCGCTTCTTGACGATCCTCTTCTGGATTATGAACTTGTCAGAAAAAAACTCAATATTACGGCTCCGGTGATCCGTGCGCTGGAAGAACAGCACGTTCTTTCTGTGGAATCAAAGCAGGTGTACCGTAACCCGGTTCATGGGGAAATCGTTCAAGATCAGAATCTGATTTATAACAAAGAACAGCGGCAGGTGATCGACAGCTTTTGCCACGACTATGAAAACGGCGTTCGGAAAACGTATTTGATCCATGGTGTTACGGGGAGCGGAAAGACAGAAGTTTATATGGAAATGATACAGTCTGTTGTAGATCAGGGCGGGCAGGCGATTGTTCTGATTCCGGAAATCGCGCTGACATATCAGACCGTGATGCGGTTTTACAGAAGATTTAAAGACCGCGTGTCGGTGATGAATTCCAGACTATCTGCAGGAGAAAGATACGATCAGATGATGCGGGCAAAAGCCGGGGAAGTGGATGTGATGATCGGACCGAGATCAGCGTTGTTTACACCGTTTCCGAATCTGGGACTGATCGTCATCGACGAAGAGCATGAGCCGACTTATAAAAGCGAACAGACGCCGAGATATCACGCGAGGGAGACAGCGCAGAGAAGGGCGCAGACAGAAAATGCGAGCGTTGTTCTCGGGAGTGCGACCCCGTCAATGGAAGCGATGTATCGGGCGAAAAGGGGCGAGTATGTTCTGTTTGAAATGAAAAACCGTTCGAAAATGCAGAGTCCGGCAGAGGTTTATACCGTGGATATGCGGGAAGAATTAAAGAAGGGAAACCGTTCTATCCTCAGTGAAAAACTGCAGGAACTGATGAAAGAAAGGCTTGAAAGAGGCGAACAGACGATGCTCTTTTTAAATCGGAGAGGCTATTCGGGGTTTGTTTCCTGCAGGGAATGCGGTCATGTTGTAAAGTGTCCGCACTGTGATGTGTCGCTTTCTGTTCACAGAGACGGAAAGATGCGGTGTCATTACTGCGGGTATGAGAGTTCCCGCGTGAAAACATGTCCTGAATGCGGTTCTGATCATATCGGAGAGTTTCGCGCAGGGACACAGCAGATCGAGGACATTGTGAAACGGATTTTCCCGAGGGCAAGGGTACTGCGCATGGATATGGATACAACCCGGCAGAAAGATTCTCATGAGAAGATCCTGTCAGCATTTGCAAATGAAGAGGCAGATATTCTTGTTGGAACGCAGATGATCGTAAAGGGACATGATTTCCCGAATGTGACTTTGGTCGGTGTTTTGGCGGCGGATATGTCGCTCTATACGGACGATTACAGGTCGGGCGAGCGAACGTTTCAGCTCTTGACGCAGGCGGTCGGAAGAGCGGGCCGGGGTGAGAAAAAAGGTGAGGCGGTCATTCAGACATACAGCCCGGATCATTACGCGATCGTGACATCTGCGGCGCAGGATTACGAGGCTTTCTATGAAGAAGAGATCCGATACAGAACATTGATGGGGTATCCGCCGACAGAGCATCTTCTGGCGGTATTTGTATCATGCACAGACGAGGCGCTGTTGGAAACAGGGTGTAAGTATTTAAAAGAATATATGATAAAAGCAAAGAAGAATATCGAGGCATCCGTGATCGGTCCGGCAAGTCCGGGGATTGAGAAGATTAACGACGTTTATCGGAGAGTGATTTATGTAAAAACGGCACACTACAATGATCTTGTCGTGCTCAAAGACCGGACAGAAAAATATATTGAGATCAATTCGGGTTTTGATAAAATGAGAATACAATTTGATTTTAATCCAATGTAACGGATAGAAAGAAGGAGAAAAATGGCAATCAGAGCAATCAGAGAAATCGGAGACGATATATTAGAAAAACAGTGTAAGGCAGTACCGAAGATGACGCTTCGCACGAAAATATTGATCGGAGATATGCTTGAGACAATGTATGAAAGCAATGGCGTTGGACTCGCAGCTCCGCAGGTCGGCGTTTTGAAAAGAATCGTGGTGATCGATGTAGGCGAAGGCCCGATCATTTTGATCAATCCTCAGATCATCGAGACATCAGGAGAGCAGACGGGAGAAGAGGGGTGCTTAAGCGTTCCCGGAAAATTCGGGATCGTTACAAGACCGAACTATGTGAAGGTGCGGGCGTTCGATGAAAATATGAATGAGTTTGAAATGGAAGGGGAAGGACTGCTTGCGAGGGCGTTCTGCCATGAGATCGACCATTTAGACGGAAAATTATATGTAGGACTGGCAGAAGACGGACTTCATGAAGTATCTTATGATGATGAAGATCAGGAAGAGACAGAAGGAGTGGAAGAATGAGAGTAATATTTATGGGAACCCCCGATTTTTCGGTCGGAACTCTGGAGGCGCTTGTAGAGGCCGGGCATGATGTGTGTCTGGTTGTGACGCAGCCCGATAAACCGAAAGGCAGAGGGAAGGAAATGCAGTTTACTCCGGTAAAGGAAGCGGCGGTCAGGCATGGTATTCCTGTGTATCAGCCGAAACGGGTGCGCGATGCTGAATGTGTGGAAGAATTGAGAAAATATAATGCCGATGTGATGGTTGTCGTTGCTTTCGGTCAAATCCTGCCGAAAGCGATTCTTGAAATGACACCTTACGGCTGTATTAATGTTCATGCGTCCTTGCTTCCGAAATACCGTGGAGCGGCTCCGATCCAGTGGGCGATCATAGAAGGGGAGACCGTGACTGGCGTAACGACGATGCAGATGGATGAAGGACTTGATACCGGGGATATGATCCTCAAAACAGAAATTCCGATCGCAGAAGACGAGACAGGAGAGTCTCTTCATGATAAGTTGGCAGAAGCAGGCGCGGCGCTTTGCGTGGAGACATTGCATGCTATAGAAAAGAAAACGGCAGTGTTTGAAAAGCAGCCGGAAAGTCCGACTGCCTATGCGAAAATGCTTACGAAAGATCTCGGAGATATTGACTGGACGAAGACGGCGGTACAGATCGAGCGACTTGTGCGCGGGTTGAATTCATGGCCGAGCGCATATACGCATACAGGCGGCAAAGTGATGAAGATCTGGAAAGCACAGGCAGAGCCTCAGGGACAAAAAGGAAAAAGCACAAGGGATAACGGTCAGGACAGGACAGAACAGATCGGACAGACCAAAGAAAAAAATGAATGGAACACAATGCCGGGAACGGTAGTTTCCGTGGAAAAAGATTCGTTCTGCGTACAGACAGGAGACGGAGTGCTCCGTGTTTTAGAAGTGCAGATGCCCGGAAAGAAACGGATGGATACAGGTGCATTCCTGCGAGGATATGCACTGGAAGAAGGCTCGGTATTTGGGAGAGAATAATGGCAAAGGCGATCAATGAAAGAGAAATCGTAGTCGCGATCCTTATGGAAGTGACGGAAAACGGCAGATACAGCCATATCGTATTAAGAGAAGTTTTGGCAAAATATCAATATCTTGAAAAAAGAGAGAGAGCATTTATCACTCGGGTTACAGAAGGCACGCTGGAACATATGACAGAGATTGATTATATTCTCGATAAGTTCTCGAAAGTAAAAGTAAAAAAGATGAAGCCGTTTATCCGGGCTCTTTTAAGAAGCGCGGTCTATCAGATCAAATATATGGACAGTGTTCCAGATCATGCGGTCTGCAGTGAATCGGTGAAGCTGGCGGTAAGGAAAGGTTTTTCCGGTTTGCGGGGATATGTAAACGGCGTATTGCGAAGCATCGCAAAAGGGATCGGTCAGGTAGAGTATCCGTCAGATCCGATCAAACGTCTTTCAGTACAGTATTCCTGTCCGGAATGGATCATCCGATTATGGAAAGAAACGTATGAACTTCCTTTGATCGAGACGATGCTGAAAGATTTTCAGACAGAAAAGCCGACAACGATCAGGTGCTGCAGAAGCAGGATCACGCCTGAACAACTGAAAGAACGGCTTGAAAAAGAAAATGTTTCTGTGGAAGAGCATCCTTATCTTCGGGATGCGCTTCTTATCTCAAAATATGACTATTTGGAGTCTTTAGCGGTGTTTCGGGAAGGCTTGTTTGTCGTGCAGGATATCAGTTCGATGCTTGTAGGAGAACTGGCGCATGTGCAGGCAGGCGCTCAGGTCATCGATCTGTGCGCGGCTCCGGGCGGAAAGGCGCTTGACATTGCAGAACGGATTTTGATGGAAGAACGCAAGAAAGACAGAACAGAAACAGACGCAGTAAAGGGCAGCGGAACAGAGAAGGACAAGGAAGAGAAGGACAAGGAAGAGACGACCGGATGTTCCGGTCATGTGGAAGCCCGCGATCTGACGGAATATAAAGTGTCTTTGATCGAGGAAAATATAGAACGTATGGGACTTCACAATGTGACGGCAGTTTGTCAGGACGCGTCTGCGTATGATGAGAAGTCGGCAGAAAAGGCGGACATTGTGATTGCCGACCTTCCCTGTTCCGGTCTTGGAGTACTCGGCCGGAAGACAGATCTGAAATATAAGGCGTCTTTGGAAGGGATCGAGAGTCTTGTCCAGCTTCAGCGGAAGATCCTTTCCTGTGCGGCTTCTTATGTAAAACCCGGAGGGGAACTTCTCTATAGCACATGTACTGTGAATCCAAAGGAGAATGTTGAGAACGTACATTGGTTTTTGGAAGAATTTCCGGAATTTTATGCAGATGATATCAGGGAAGACTTGTGCGCCGAATTGCGGGAAAGTGTGACAGAGACAGGATGTATTCAGTTTTTGCCCGGAGTTCATAAAAGCGACGGATTTTTTATTGCGCGGATGCGGAAGAAAGGTTAAGAAGGCAGGATCGGGCAGCGCTGTCTGAAAATGAAAGAACGCGCGGCGCGGCTGTAAAGCGGCGATAAGCAAAGAAGCGGCAGGACGGCGTCGAAAAATGAAAAAAGGGAAGTATGAGAATGAAGAAAGATATTCGGGCATATGAATATGAAGAATTAAAAAAAGAGATGGAGCATCTGGGGGAGAAGCCGTTTCGGGCAAAACAGGTGTATGAGTGGCTGCATGTGAAGCTTGCAGATCGTTTTGACGAGATGACGAATCTGTCTGTAAAGCTGAGGGAGAAACTTGCGGAGGAATATGACATTTTTCCGGTGGAGATGGCAGAACGTCAGCAGTCAAAGCTGGATGGAACGAACAAGTTTTTGTTTCGTCTGCATGACGGGAATATGGTGGAAAGCGTTCTTATGAGATATAAGCACGGTAATTCGGTATGTATTTCCTCACAGGCGGGATGCCGTATGGGGTGTGCCTTTTGTGCATCAACGATCGGAGGTCTGAAACGGAATCTGTCGGCATCTGAGATGCTCGGTCAGATTTATCAGATCCAGAAAATTATCGGGGAGCGGGTTTCGAATATCGTTATCATGGGAACAGGGGAACCGCTTGATAATTATGATAATTTTTTGAAATTCATTCATATACTGACAGATGAACACGGACTGAATATCAGTCAGCGGAATGTGACAGTTTCCACATGCGGGATTGTGCCAAGAATTTTGGAACTGGCAGAGGAACATCTGCAGATTACGCTGGCGCTTTCTCTTCACGGCTCTACCCAGGAAAAACGGAGAAAACTGATGCCTGTTGCGAATAAGTATGAATTAGGAGAAGTGCTTTCAGCTTGTGATACTTATTTTGAAAAGACAGGGCGCAGGGTTACATTCGAGTACAGTCTTGTGCATCAGGTGAATGATACAGATGAAGATGCAAGAGAGCTGTCAGCGCTTCTTGCCCCTCGCAACTGTCATCTGAACCTGATTCCGGTAAACCCTGTGAAGGAGCGTTCTTTTCAGCGTCCAAGCCGCAAAAGTGCTTTGAATTTCAAAAATAAACTTGAAAAAAGCGGAATTAATGTTACTATAAGAAGAGAAATGGGCTCGGATATCGACGGAGCGTGCGGTCAGCTTAGACGGCGCTACGAGGAAGAGACAATGAACGAGGATTAAGGAGAAGCGTATGAGAACATTTTCGATAACAGATGTAGGAATGGTAAGACAAGTGAATCAGGATTATGTCTATGTAACGGACAGACCTCTCGGAATTCTTCAGAATCTCTTTGTGGTGGCAGACGGTATGGGAGGACATCAGGCTGGAGATTATGCTTCCAAGTATACGGTTGAAGTGCTCAACAGGGAATTGGCGATGAGTGAAGGTGAAGATATTGAGAGGAGTCTTGTGAGCGCGATCAAAGCGGCAAACAGGGAGATCATTAAAGAAGCTTCCAGAGACGAACATCTCAAAGGAATGGGAACGACGGTTGTAGCTGCAACGATTTCAAATCAGATGATGTATTTTGCAAATGTAGGAGACAGCCGTTTGTATCTGATCAATCAAGGCATTCAGCAGCTTACAAAAGATCATTCCCTTGTGGAAGAAATGGTAAGGCTTGGCGGGATCAAACCGGAAGAAGCCAAGCATCATCCTGATAAAAATATTATTACGAGAGCGATCGGCGCGAAAGCCGATGTAGAGGTAGACTTTTATGAGCACCGTCTGAAACGGGGAGACATCATATTGATGTGTACAGACGGTTTAAGCAATATGGTAGAGGATGAGGAACTTTTCCATATTGTGCAGGGTGGAAGAGATATTGTAGAGTCAGGTCAGGCTCTTGTAGAGGCAGCAAAAGAAAACGGCGGTACAGATAATATAGGGGTCGTCCTTATAGAACCGTTTGCAGATGAGGTGAGTGTATTATGATTAAAGAGGGCGTTTGCTTAGGAAAAAGATATGAGATACTCGGACGGATCGGGTCGGGCGGCATGGCAGATGTTTACAAAGGAAAAGACCGTAAATTAAACCGTTATGTTGCAATCAAAGTATTAAAAAGCGACTACCGTTCGGATCAGGTATTTATAAAGAAGTTTTTGAGCGAGGCACAGGCGGCAGCAGGATTGATGCATCCGAATGTGGTAAATGTATATGATGTCGGTCAGGATCGAGGTCTGTACTACATGGTAATGGAACTTGTGGAAGGAATTACGCTGAAAGATTATATAAAGAAAAAAGGAAGACTTTCAGCGAAAGAGACGATCAGTATTTCCATTCAGATGGTAACCGGACTGCAGGCGGCGCATAATCATCATATTATCCACAGAGATATTAAGCCGCAGAATATTATCATTTCAAAAGACGGCAAAGTAAAAGTGACAGATTTTGGTATCGCCCGTGCGACGACTTCTACGCAGACGATCAGTACGAGCGTTATGGGTTCTGTTCATTATACATCACCGGAGCAGGCAAGAGGCGGAGTTGTGGATCAAAAGAGTGATCTCTACTCGATCGGAATCACGATGTATGAAATGATCACAGGTCATGTACCGTTTGACGGAGACTCAACCGTATCCGTTGCATTGAAGCATCTTCAGGAAGAGATCACATCTCCGGCTGAAGAAGTTCCGAACATTCCGTACAGTCTCGAGTGTATTATTATGAAATGTACGCAGAAGAATCCGGGACGTCGCTATGCGGACTGCGCGTCTTTGCTTATGGATTTGAAAAGATCTCTTGTAGAGCCGAACGGGGATTTCGTTGTTTTCGGCGCCGGAGCAGGCGCAGAGACAGACCGTACAATGGTTATGTCTGCTGAGGAATTAGAGCAGATCCAGGGACGCCGTTATGATGATGATTATGACGCTGACTACGATGATGACGATGATTACGACGATGATTATGACGACGATTATGACGACGATTATAATGACAGAAAACGTGGTCAGAATGACAGACGGAAGAAAAAGGATGTGAACCCTGACACGAAACGGATCATGAAGATTTTGATGATCGTAGCCGGAGTCGTGATCGCATTGTTGATTTTGTTCCTTGTCGGAAATGCGGCGGGATTTTTCAAAGGAGCAGGCTTGTCAACGAAGACAGAACAGACGGTGACGGTGCCGGATGTACGCGGAATGACATTCGAGGACGCTCAGGCGGAGCTTAAGAAGAAAAATCTTGGTATTAAAAAGGCTGACAAAGAGGAGCCTTCCAATGAATATGAAAAGGGCGAAGTTAAGAGTCAGAATCCGGGAAAAGGCAAGAAAGTGAAAAAGAATTCAACTGTTACGGTTGTAATCAGCAGCGGAGAAGCGGCGAAAAAGGTAAGCGTTCCGAACGTTGTGAATCAGTCAGAGGCAGATGCAGAAAGAATGCTTCAAGATGTCGGACTGAAAGTGACAAAAGGTGAGGCAGTTTATGACGATACAGTTGAAATGGGAAATGTAGTCAGCTCCACACCGGCTCCGGGAGAGCAGGTTGATGAGGGCACAAGTGTTCAGCTTATTATCAGTAAAGGCAAAGATCCTGAAAAAGATAAAGTAGAAGTGCCGTCTCTTTTGAACATGACGGCAGAGCAGGCCGCCGCCGCGTTGGAAGAACGAGGACTGAAAGGAAGTCCTAAGGAAGAGTATGCCGGCGGAACGGCAGGAACGGTTGTTGCGCAGGAAACGGAAGCAGGAACAAAAGTAAAGAAAGGTACAACAGTAAAATATACTATAACACTTGGATCAAAAACAGAATGGTCCACAATTCCAAGTGATGTGATCGGAATGGAGAAAAACACGGCGGTCAAAGTGCTGACTGAGGCTGGATTTGTTCCGGTATACGGAGGAGAAGATTACAGCGATACTCCGGTCGGAACGATCTATAGTGTAACTCCGTCAGCCGGTACAAAAGTGGAAAAAGGAACACAAGTATATTATTTTGTCAGCAAAGGATCACAGTCAGGCCCGACTGATCCTGAAAACGGCGGAGATTTCGGAGATTATGAGTGATCGGGACTGACAGGGAATTTATAAAATATGCAAGGTAAAATTGTAAAAGGGATTGCCGGATTCTACTACGTCCATGTAGTAGAATCCGGTGTTTATGAATGTAAAGCAAAAGGCATTTTCCGAAAAGACGGCGTTAAGCCGCTTGTCGGAGATAATGTAGAAATAGAAGTTTTGGACGAAGATACAAAAACAGGCAATATCAGGGAAATTCTTACAAGGAAAAATGAACTTATCCGTCCGGCAGTGGCGAATATCGATCAGGCGCTTGTCGTATTTGCAGTGACGAAACCGAAACCGCATTTTAATCTTCTCGATCGTTTTCTCGTAATGATGGAACAGAAAAAGATCCCCGTGATCTTATGCTTCAACAAATCCGATATCGCAAAAGAGGACGATATTTCCAAGATGGAAGAAGTTTACAGATCGTGCGGGTACCCGGTCTTTTTCACCAGTGCAAAAGAAGGATGGAATATCGGAGAAGTGAAGAAGATCCTGTATGGGAAGACAACCGTTCTTGCAGGACCTTCGGGAGTGGGAAAGTCGTCGCTGATCAATCTTCTGCAGTCGGAAGTGACGATGGAAACCGGAAGTATCAGTCGGAAGATCGACAGAGGAAAGCATACGACAAGACATTCGGAACTTCTGGTTTTGGAAGAAGAGGAAGACATAACAGATTACGGTTCGTATATTGTAGACACTCCGGGGTTTAGTTCCCTTTATGTTAATGACTTTGAAAAAGAACAGTTAAAATATTATTTCCCGGAGTTCGAGCCATATGAAGGAACGTGCCGTTTTTCAGGATGCGACCATGTGCACGAGCCGGACTGTGCGGTAAAGCAGGCGGTAGAAGAAGGAAAGATACACAAGATCCGGTATGACGATTATGTTGCGATGTACCGTGAATTACAGGAAAAAAGGAGATATTAAAGATGGAGAATATTCTTGCCCCGTCGATTCTTTCGGCTGATTTTAAAGTGTTGGGAGAACAGATCGAACAGACAGAAAAAGCAGGTGCAAAATATATACATTTTGATGTGATGGACGGAATTTTCGTACCGAGCATTTCATTCGGTATGCCGGTACTGTCTTCGTTAAAAGGCGCGGTAAAACAGGCGCTTGACGTACATCTTATGGTGACAGAACCGATCCGGTATGTAAAAGAGTTTGCGAAATGCGGAGCAGATATCATTACTGTTCATTTTGAGGCATGTGAAGATTTGAAAGCAACGCTGGATGAAATACATGCAAGCGGCGTGAAAGCGGGAATCACGATTAAGCCGGCAACTCCAGTGAAGGAACTGATCCCGTATTTGGAACTTGCGGATATGTTTCTTATTATGAGTGTTGAACCGGGATTCGGCGGACAGGCGTTTATTCCGGAATCTCTTGATAAGATCAGAGAGCTGCGCTCTCTGCTTGAGGAGCGGGGATTGAAGACGGATATCGAAGTGGACGGC
Source organism: Mediterraneibacter sp. (assembly GCF_030825015.1). Taxonomy (NCBI): domain Bacteria; kingdom Bacillati; phylum Bacillota; class Clostridia; order Lachnospirales; family Lachnospiraceae; genus Mediterraneibacter; species Mediterraneibacter sp. Next base: position 67,909 of record NZ_JAPJQP010000002.1, read on the forward strand.
GGTATTTATTGCGAAAATGTGGGAGAAGTTCTGGATGCAGGGGCGAATATTATCGTTTCCGGTTCGGGAGTTTTCAAAGGGAATATTGCGGAAAATACGAAGAGATTTATGGAGATATTGAAAAGTCATGAGTAAGCAGACTGTAATCGTGAGCGGCGGGATGCTGGAAAAGGATTTTGCCCTCTCAATTTTAAAAAGTGAAGATACGGAATTTATTATCGGTGTGGACAGAGGACTTGTGTTTTTGTACGACAATGAAATAAAACCGGATTATATCGTAGGTGATTTTGACAGTGTTCCGAGAAAGCTTGTCGATTACTATAAAGAAGAACTGGATGTGCCGGTAAGGGAATTTAATCCTGTAAAAGATGCGTCTGATACAGAGATTGCGCTGCGCCTTTGCATCGGATTGAACCGAAAAAAGATTGTGATTCTAGGTGCGACCGGAAACAGGATCGATCATCTTTGGGCAAATGTGCAATGTCTGCAGATTGCTGTGGAAGCGGGAGCGGATGCATGTATTATGGATGCCCATAATAAAATAAGACTTCTTGATCAAAGCATTACATTGAAAAAAGAAGAAGCTTTCGGCCCGTACTTTTCTCTGTTCCCGTTAGAACAACCTGTTGACAGCTTTAATATTGTGGGCGCGAAATATCCTCTTACGAATCATTTCCTGAAACCGAGCGACAGTCTGTGCGTGAGTAATGAATTTGCCGAAGATGAAGTGGAAATTTCATTTGTGTATGGTAAGGTGATCTTGATGGAAACGAGAGATTAGCCTCCTGTATGAAGAGGAACTGCGTTTTTGTTCGGATAATCTTAAAAGGGAATGACCGGCGCAAGGATAGAAGTGAAATTCTAGTGAAATTGCAGGCTGAAATGTTTGCCTGTTAAGATTGAAAAGAAGGAGTCCTTATGCTATACTTTATATTTGCGTTGGACTCTTTTTTTATAAAAGAAGTTAAAAAAATGTGTTCCAAGATTTTTAGGACGCGTAAGTTCAACAAGCTGCGCCGCCGATTAAATTAAAAGGCGTAAAAAGGGCGTAAAGAAATCATAAGAAGGGTGAAAACCTTATAAAATCAAGGGTTTTCAGATAGGGAAAGATAAATATGAAATTAGGAATCGTCGGTTTGCCGAACGTAGGAAAAAGTACACTGTTTAATTCACTGACAAAAGCAGGGGCAGAATCTGCCAATTATCCGTTCTGTACGATCGATCCGAACGTGGGAGTCGTAACAGTGCCGGACAAACGTCTTGATGTACTCGGAGAGATGTATCATACGAAAAAAATCATTCCTGCCGCAATCGAGTTTGTTGACATTGCAGGACTTGTAAAAGGCGCGTCAAAAGGCGAAGGTCTCGGCAATCAGTTCCTTGCAAATATAAGAGAAGTGGATGCAATCGTTCATGTTGTCCGTTGTTTTGAAAATACAAATATTGTTCATGTAGACGGAAGCATTGATCCAATCAGAGATATTGAGACGATCAATTTGGAACTGATCTTTTCAGATCTGGAGATTTTGGAACGACGGATTGCAAAGACAGTTAAACTTTCCCGTAATGATAAAACAGCGGCGAAAGAACTTGATCTTTTAAATCGCGTGAAAGCGCATCTGGAAGATAATAAAATGGCGAAAAGCTTTGCGACAGATGATGAGGACGAGCAGGAGTGGCTTGCAAGTTATAACCTCCTGACGGCAAAACCTGTTATTTTTGCGGCAAATGTATCTGAAGATGATCTCGCAGATGACGGTGCAAATAACGAAGGAGTGAAAGCGGTTCGAGAGTACGCGGCAAGCGAAGACTGCGAAGTGTTTGTTGTATGCGCAGAAATCGAAGAAGAGATTTCTCAGCTTGATGATGATGAAAAGGCAATGTTCCTTGAAGAATTAGGATTAAAAGAGTCAGGACTTGAGAAATTGATCCGTGCAAGTTATCATCTCCTCGGGTTGATCAGTTACCTGACGGCAGGAGAACCGGAAGTTCGTGCGTGGACGATCAAAAAAGGCACAAAAGCGCCTCAGGCAGCAGGAAAGATCCATACAGATTTTGAGCGCGGATTTATCCGTGCGGAAGTTGTCAGCTATGATGATCTTATGGCATGCGGAACTCATGCGGCTGCGAAAGAGAAAGGGCTTGTAAGACTGGAAGGAAAAGAATATGTTGTGCAGGACGGCGATATAATGCTGTTTCGATTCAACGTATAAAAACAGTTCAGCGATGGATACAGACGGCATGGAACCGTGCAGACACGCTTCTTTGCCGTCTTGTATCCGTTTTTTATTTCCGCTTCTTACAGCGCGGGGGAGTGAGAAGCACACTTTTATTCTATCAAATAAAAATGAAAAGGAGCGGCATCATTTATGCATACAGAGATCAGTTTTCCCAATTCGGGAATTTATCTTAAAAATGTCGGAAAGAGTATCGACGTATTCGGCATTGAAATTGCGTATTATGGAATCATCATCGGAACAGCGATTTTGCTTGGATTTTGGATTGTTGCCCGCGAGGCAAAGCGGACAGGGCAGAATCCGGAAGATTATCTTGATATGGGGATTATCGGCGTTGTGGTCGGAATTATCGGAGCAAGGCTGTATTATGTGATCTTTTCGTGGGATATGTATAAAGATAATCTGTTGGATATTTTTAATCTCAGGGAAGGAGGACTGGCGATCTATGGCGGAGTGATCGGCGCGGTTATCGCAGTATTTGTCCTTGCACGCTGGAAACACTTGTCTCCTTTTGTGATCTTCGATACAGTTGCACTGGCAATCTTAAACGGACAGATGCTTGGACGATGGGGAAATTTTTTCAACAGGGAAGCATTTGGCGAGTATACGGACAGTCTGTTCGCAATGCGGCTTCCGCTAGACGCGGTGCGTTCTTCAGATGTGACAGAGCAGATGCGCCTGCACATGGAGAGAATAGACGGAGTCAGCTATATTCAGGTACATCCGACATTTCTCTATGAATCCCTTTGGTGCATGGTATTGCTGATTATTTTGTTTGCTTATCGGAAGCATAAAAAATACGAAGGAGAGTTGTTTTTGTTATATTTGTTTGGCTACGGACTTGGAAGATTATGGATCGAAGGGTTGAGGACAGATCAGCTTTTACTTCCGGGAGTTGGAATTGCTGTATCCCAGCTTCTTGCAGGATTGATCGTAGCAGGTACCGGAACGGCTCTTATTTATCTGCGGAAAAAGCATAAGAAGAGTGCGGAGTTGTAATATGTGCTTAAAAATAAACAAAAAACAAACTGCCCTCTATAGACTTTTGACGATTTTGGCGATATAATGAGGACACATGTGGAAAATTTATTTTATTCAATGTAAAACTTAAGGAGGAGCAAAAAAATGGCAAGAAAAATGAAGACTATGGATGGCAATCAGGCAGCCGCTCATGTATCTTACGCATACACAGAAGTTGCAGCGATCTACCCGATCACACCGTCATCCGTTATGCCGGAGCATGTTGACGAATGGGCGACAGAAGGCAGAGAAAATATCTTCGGAACGACCGTAGAAGTTACAGAGATGCAGTCTGAGGCAGGTGCGGCAGGAGCTGTGCACGGATCTTTGGCAGCAGGAGCGCTGACAACGACATTTACAGCATCTCAGGGATTGCTTTTGATGATTCCGAACTTATATAAAGTGGCAGGTGAGCAGCTTCCGGGCGTGTTTAACGTATCTGCCCGTGCACTTGCAAGCCATGCGCTTTCTATCTTCGGAGATCACTCCGACGTATATGCATGTCGTCAGACTGGCGCAGCGATGCTTTGTGAATCAAGCGTACAGGAAGTTATGGACCTGACACCGGTTGCTCACTGTGCGGCTCTTGAAGGAAAGCTTCCGTTTATCAACTTCTTTGACGGATTCCGTACTTCTCATGAGATCCAGAAGATCGAGACATGGGATTATGAAGATCTGAAAGATATGGTGAACATGGACGCGATCGATGAGTTCCGCGCTCACGCATTGAACCCGAATCATCCGTGTCAGAGAGGTTCTGCACAGAACCCGGACATCTTCTTCCAGGCAAGAGAAGCATGTAACCCGTATTACGATGCGCTTCCAGGAATTGTTCAGAATTACATGGACAAAGTAAATGAGAAGATCGGAACGAACTATAAACTGTTCAATTACTATGGAGCAGAGGATGCAGAGCATGTAATTGTTGCAATGGGTTCTGTATGTGATACGATTGAAGAAACGATTGACTATCTGACAGCAGCCGGAGAAAAAGTCGGAGTTGTAAAAGTTCGTCTTTACAGACCGTTCAGTGCAGAAGCATTGATTGATACAATTCCGGATTCCGTTAAGAAGATTTCTGTTCTTGACAGAACAAAAGAGCCGGGAGCTCTCGGTGAGCCGCTTTATCTTGATGTTGTTGCAGCATTAAAAGGATCGAAGTTTGATGCAGTTCCGATCTATACAGGACGTTATGGACTTGGTTCCAAAGATACAACACCGGCACAGATCGTTGCAGTATATCACAACGATGAAAAAGCAAAATTTACGCTCGGTATCGTTGACGATGTGACAAATCTTTCTCTGAAAGCAGACGAGCCGCTCGTTACAACACCGGAAGGAACGATCAACTGTAAGTTCTGGGGACTCGGAGCAGACGGTACAGTCGGAGCGAACAAGAACTCGATCAAGATCATCGGTGACAATACAGATATGTATGCTCAGGCATATTTTGACTATGATTCTAAGAAATCAGGCGGTGTTACAATGTCTCACCTGCGTTTCGGAAAATCACCGATCAAATCAACATACCTGATCCATCAGGCGAACTTCGTAGCATGTCACAACCCGTCTTATGTGGACAAGTACAACATGGTACAGGAGCTTGTTGACGGCGGAACATTCCTTTTGAACTGCCCGTGGGATATGGAAGGTCTTGAGAAACATCTTCCGGGACAGGTAAAAGCTTATATCGCAAACCATAACATTAAGCTCTATACGATCGATGGAATCAAGATTGGTAAAGAGATCGGACTTGGCGGACGTATCAACACAGTGCTCCAGTCTGCATTCTTTAAACTTGCAGAGATTATTCCTGAAGAGGAAGCAATCAGCCTGATGAAAGCCGCAGCGAAAGCAACATACGGCAGAAAAGGTGATAAGATCGTTCAGATGAACTATGATGCGATCGATGCAGGAGCAAAACAGGTCGTAGAGATCGAAGTTCCGGAAAGCTGGAAAGATGCAGCAGACGAAGGTCTTGCCGTACCGCACATTGATGAGAACGGAAGAAAAGATGTAATTGATTTCGTTAAAAATATTCAGACAAAAGTAAACGCTCAGGAAGGAAATTCACTTCCGGTATCCGCATTTACGGATTATGCAGACGGATCTACTCCGTCAGGATCTTCCGCATATGAGAAACGTGGTATCGCAGTTGATATTCCGATCTGGCAGCCGGATAACTGTATCCAGTGTAACCGCTGTGCATATGTATGTCCTCATGCTGTTATCCGTCCGGTAGCGCTGACAGAAGAAGAAACTGCAAATGCACCGGAAGGAATGCAGTCTATTCCGATGATCGGTATGCCGGGTATGAAGTTCTCCATCACAGTATCCGCTTATGACTGTACAGGATGTGGTTCTTGTGCAAATGTCTGCCCGGGCAAGAAGGGTGAGAAAGCTCTCGTTATGGGCAACATGGAAGAGAACGCAGGCAAACAGGCATTCTTCGATTACGGAAGAGAGATTCCGGTGAAACCGGAAGTTGTCGCTAAATATAAAGAGACAACAGTAAAAGGAAGCCAGTTCAAACAGCCGCTTCTTGAGTTCTCAGGAGCTTGTGCTGGATGTGGAGAGACACCGTACGCAAAACTGATCACACAGCTTTTCGGAGACAGAATGTATATCGCAAACGCAACAGGATGTTCTTCTATTTGGGGTAACTCTTCACCGTCCACACCGTACACGGTAACACCGGAAGGAAGAGGACCGGCATGGAGCAACTCATTGTTTGAAGACAACGCAGAGTTTGGATATGGTATGCTTCTTGCACAGAACACGATCAGAAACAGACTGAAAGGTCTTGTTGAGAAACTTGCGGCAGATGCAGAAAATGAAGATGTTAAGGCTGCTGCACAGGAATACCTTGACACATATACATGTGGAGCAACAAACGGAACAGCAACAGATAAACTTGTTGCGGCTCTTGAAGCTTGCGGATGTGATCGTGCAGAAAAAGCAGAACTTTTGAAAAACAAAGATTTCCTCGCTAAGAAATCCCAGTGGGTATTCGGAGGAGACGGATGGGCTTACGATATCGGATACGGCGGTGTAGACCATGTTCTTGCAAGCGGCAAAGATATTAACATCATGGTATTTGATACAGAAGTTTACTCTAATACAGGCGGACAGTCTTCGAAAGCAACGAAGACAGGTGCTACGGCACAGTTTGCTGCAGGCGGTAAAGAGACGAAGAAGAAAGATCTCGCAGGAATGGCAATGAGCTATGGCTATGTATATGTAGCACAGATCGCTATGGGAGCTGACTTCAACCAGACAGTGAAAGCAATCACAGAGGCAGAGGCTTATCCGGGACCGTCATTGATCATTGCTTATGCACCGTGTATCAACCACGGAATCAAGAAAGGTATGAGCAAAGCTCAGACAGAGGAACAGCTTGCGGTAGAATGTGGATACTGGAATAACTTCCGCTTCAATCCGGGTGCAGAAGGCGATAAATTCTTCCTTGACAGCAAAGAGCCGAAGAAAGAAGATTATCAGGCATTCCTTGACGGCGAAGTACGTTACAATGCCCTCAAGAGAGCAAATCCGGCGAAAGCAGAAAAACTGTTCGCAATCAATGAGCAGGAAGCTATGGAAAGATATGCTTATCTGAAAAAACTTGTAGATGTATACAAAGCAGAAGACTAAATGTTGTTCAGGCAGAGACAGGATGTTTTGTAAATAAAAAAGACGATTGAAAAATCAGTCGTTCTCAAATGGCAGGATAGGGATGAAAGTCTTTATCCTGCTGTTTTTTGCAATGGCGACCGTTTGCAATCCCGGAATGTGCCTTTTGGCTCTTCTGGTGATTTAAAAAGAAAGAGAAGAAGTTTGCCTTTTCGTCTGTGCGCTTTTATATTCTTGAATGTTTTTATAAATAATTTGCATCGTTGAATCCACAGCTTGTGATGATGCGAGCAATGTACTCGTTTAGGACTTATTTAAGACAAATGAAGGTAAGACAAATGAACGCAATAAAAGTCTTGCAAATAAATGCTAACTGTGATAAAATAATTTTGGTTTATTTCAGGAGGTATAAGAAATGGATATTTTGAAAACAGTATTAACGATTATTTTTGTTATAGATTGCATTGCATTAGCTTGTATTATTCTTTTGCAGGAAGGTAAGTCCGCAGGACTCGGAACGATCAGCGGAGCGGCGGATACATATTGGGGACATAATAAAGGTCGTTCTATGGAAGGCACGCTCGTGAAAGCAACAAGAGTTGTTGCAGTTCTGTTTATGGTACTGGCGATTGTACTGAACCTTAATATTTTTAACTAATGCAGAATAGTATAAGAAAAGCAGCGGAAGATAATAATGATTATGAGCACTCTATACAAATATAGGGTGCTTTTACTTTTATTGCGGCGCGGAGGGTAAAATGCGGAAAACAAACGGCGGCAGAGGAAGAAAAAAAGGAAACTATGATGATCGCAGCAGAATGTATGGGAGGAAAGATTTCCCGAAAGAAAATGATCATCAATTTGAAAAACGAAAAAAAGTGATCTTGGATTTTATGAAAGATGATCTGTATGTGCCTATGAAGATCAAGGAAATTGCCGTGGTTCTTCAGATCCCGGGGGAGCAGAGACAGCAGTTGAGAGACATTCTTGATGCCCTTGTAGAAGAAGGCAAGATTACGATCTCAAAGAGAGGCAAGTATACATGCGGACATGCAGAGCATTTGGAAGGAACGTTTCAGGCAAATGCGAGGGGATTCGGATTTGTTACTCCGAAAGACGGAGGAGATGACATTTTCATTCCTGAGGAATGTCTCGGAAATGCGTTTCAGGGAGATGTGGTAGAGTATATTGTAACATCTGCACCGACAGGAAAGCGGAAGGAAGGCAAGATCGTCAATATCCTTTCCCACGGGGTGACTCATATTGTTGGTTTGTATGAAAAGTGCAAAAGTTTCGGGTTTGTAAGACCGGATAACAAGAGATATGTCAATGATATCTATATCCCTGCGGGGCGTGAGATGGGAGCTGTGACAGGGAATAAGGTAGTTGTGGAAATGACATCTTACGGCGGAGAGCATATGAAGCCTGAAGGAAGAGTTTCGGAGATTATTGGTCATGTGAATGACCCCGGCACAGATATTCTGTCCATCGTCATGGATCTTGGAATTAAGACGGAGTTTCCGGAGCGGGTTTTGAATCAGGCAGTCAGAGTCGGCAAACCTGTAAGTGAAGCAGATCGTGCAGGGAGAAAAGATCTTACGGATGTGAGAATGGTAACCATCGACAGTGAAGATGCGAAAGATTTGGACGACGCGGTATCTGTAGAGCGGGACGGGGAGAATTATGTGCTTGGCGTACACATTGCGGATGTAACGAACTATGTTCAGGAAAGAAGCGCTCTTGACAGAGAAGCTTTGGAACGCGGGACAAGCGTTTATCTGGCAGATCGCGTGATCCCCATGCTTCCGCATGTGTTATCGAATGGGATCTGCTCTCTTAATGCAGGGGAAGACAGACTTGCTCTGTCTTGTATCATGACAATTTCGCCTGACGGGGAAATGATTTCTCATGAGATCGCAGAGTCTGTCATCTGTGTAGATAAAAGGATGAGCTACAATGGAGTCTCTGCTGTGCTGGCACAGGAAGAAGAGGCGCTTCGTGAGCAGGAAGAATTTGTTCCGATGATTCTTCTTATGAAGGAATTATCCGAAGTCATTCGGGAAAAGCGTGGAAAACGGGGTGCTATTGATTTTGATTTTCCAGAGACGAAGATTCTCCTGGATGAGAGCGGAAAACCGATTGAGATCAAACCGTACGATCGCAATCCGGCGACAGAGATTATCGAAGATTTTATGCTTATGGCAAATGAGACGGTGGCGGAAGAGTTCTTTTGGCGTGAGATCCCGTTCCTTTACAGGACGCACGAGTCACCGGATGAGGATCGGATCAGACAGCTTTCTGCTTTTGTCAATAATTTCGGCTACCATATCCATGTGGGAAATGAGATCCGTCCGAAAGAGATTCAAAAGCTTCTTTCGAAAATAGAGGGAACACCCGAGGAAGATTTGATCAGCAGACTTACGCTGCGGTCTATGAAACAGGCGCGTTATACAACGGAAAATACAGGTCATTTTGGACTTGCCGCAAAATATTATACACATTTCACATCACCGATCCGAAGATATCCCGATCTTCAGATCCATCGTATCATCAAAGAAAATCTGCGCGGAAGATTCGATGAAAACAGGGCGGAACATTATTCGGAGATCTTGCAGCCGGTCGCGGCGCAGTGCAGCGACCGGGAGCGGCGGGCAGAAGAAGCTGAGCGAGAAGTCGTGAAAATGAAAAAAGCGGAGTATATGCAGAATTATATCGGGGAAGAGTTTGAAGGTGTTATTTCCAGCGTTACGAAATGGGGCGCTTATATTGAATTGGAAAATACGGTAGAAGGACTTGCACATGTCGCGGATATGTGGGATGATCATTATGAGTTTTACGAAGAAAGTTACGAGCTGGTCGGCGAACATACAGGCAAGTCATATAAGCCGGGACAGAAGGTTCGCGTGTGTGTGACGGATGCGGATAAGCTACAAAGGACTGTGAATTTTCGGATCCTCTGTGAAGCCAATGAACAGAAGCGGGATGATAGAGAGGCAGGCAGCTATAGAGGATCAGATATTGTAGATTTTTAGGCAGGAGAAGAAAGGGTTATGGCAAAGTCAGAAGTCAGGATGATCGCCAACAATAAAAAAGCGTATCATGACTATTTTATTCTTGAAAAATATGAGGCAGGGATTGTCCTGCATGGAACAGAGGTCAAATCTCTGCGCATGGGGAAATGCAGTATAAAAGAAGCATTTATCAGAGTGGAGTCCGGGGAGATGTATATTTACGGGATGCACATTCCGCCTTATGAAAAAGGAAATATATTTAATAAAGATCCGCTTAGAGTAAGAAAACTTCTTCTTCACAAAAGGGAGATCGAGAAGATTTTCGGGAAGATGAAAGAGCAGGGGATCACACTTGTTCCCCTGCAGGTATATTTTAAAGGAAGTCTTGTGAAACTTGAGATTGGAATGGCAAAAGGAAAGAAATTATATGACAAGAGAGACGATATTGCCAAAAAAGATCAGAAGAGGGAAGCACAGAGAGAATTTAAGATCAGAAATTTATAATGCCGCAAGAGCAGGCAAAAGCGCTGCGGCGCAGGGGAAGGGATGTTATGATACAGGATATTGAACCGCACCATTTAGATAATCAATACAGACCGCTTCCTCCGGATAAAGACAGCATCGTATTGTATTATGAAGATCATGCAGTTTTGATGAAAGTGTCGGAGGAAGGGATTGCGTTTCCTCGTTTTTCGGATTTGGAACGGTTGAACGGGGAAATTTATGAAGAAAGTACCTATTTGTTTTCGGTAGATGAAGAGCGCTATTATCTGGCGGATGGGATCAGCAGAGAGCTTCTTTCGGATTTTCGAATGGAGAATACTGAGATTTTCAGGACGGCAGAACCGCAGCATTATGCATTTGCCGGAATTACGGGATATCAGCTTTATAACTGGTATAAGAACCGGAAATATTGCGGCAGATGTGGAAAACGGATGAAACACGGGGAAAAAGAGAGGATGCTGTACTGCGAAGCATGCAATAACATGGAGTTTCCGAAAATCTGTCCGGCGGTTATTATCGGCGTGACAGATCATAATCGTATTTTGATGTCAAAGTATGCAGGTCGTACATATAAAAAATACGCGCTTCTTGCAGGATTTTCTGAGATCGGGGAGACAGTGGAACAGACGGTTGCCCGGGAAGTTATGGAAGAAGTCGGTCTGAAAGTGAAGAATATCCGTTATTACAAAAGCCAGCCATGGGCATTTAGTGATACGCTTCTTATGGGATTTTACTGTGATCTTGACGGGAATGATACAATCACACTTGACAGAGAGGAACTGGCAATGGCAGAATGGTTTGAGAGGGAAGAGATTCCGGTAGAACCATCGCGGGACAGCCTTACGAATGAAATGATCCTGCAGTTTAAAAATGGAAAACAATAGTCAAAAAGAAAAGGAGAATGAAACGATGAGAGCAGAATTTGATGAAAGTTTGGTAACAGGAAATGAAATGATCGACACACAGCACAAAGAATTGATTGAGAAGATCAACAAGCTTCTTGACAGCTGCGAGACGAGCAAAGAAAAAGTTGTAGCGGTAAAAACCCTTGACTATCTTGCTGATTATACAGAGTTTCATTTTGGCGAGGAAGAAAAGCTTCAGGAATCAATCGATTATCCGGCATTGACAGAGCATAAAAAAGAGCATGACAAGCTGCGCGCAGTTGTGAAAGATCTCTACAATATGCTTGAGGAGGAAGAAGGTCCGTCAGAGGCGTTCGTAGAGCAGGTAAATAAAAATGTTATCGAATGGCTGTACAGACATATCAAAGGCTTCGACCGTTCGGTAGCAGAGTACAAATTTATGAATGAAAGCAGCGAGAGACTGTAGAAAAAAGCAAGAGAAAAAGAGAGAAACGTTTGATGTTCGACTTATACCCCTTTCTGTGATATGATAATTTTTGTATTAAAAATCACAGAAAGGGGTATTTTCATGGAAAATACGTCTGAGAATAAAGGAAATAAATTAAAACCAAGAGCAACAAAGCATATCAGCGTCGGTCTGCTGGCACATGTGGACGCAGGTAAGACAACATTGTCGGAAGGGATGCTTTATTTGAGCGGACAGATTCGGAATATGGGGCGCGTTGATCATGGGGATACGTTTTTGGATCATTATGAAACGGAAAGAGAACGCGGAATTACGATCTTCTCAAAGCAGGCAGAACTTCGGTGGAACGACAAGGTCATTACGATCCTTGATACGCCCGGGCATGTAGATTTTTCGGCAGAGATGGAGCGGGTTTTGCAAGTGCTGGACTGTGCGGTGCTTGTGATCAGCGCTGCTGACGGGATACAGGCGCACACAGTGACGCTTTGGAGACTTCTGAAGCAGTACCGCATTCCGACCATGATCTTTGTAAATAAAATGGATCGGCAGGAAGCGGACAAAGAAAAACTTCTGGCAGAATTAAAAAGACGGTTCGGCGATGGCTGTATTGATATGGATATGCAGTCCGAGGTGAAGATAGAAAGCCTTGCCATGTGTGATGAAGAGATGCTTGAAGAATATTTGGCAGAAGGAAAGATCAAAAGAGAGACTGTGAGGAAGGCAATCGCAGCGAGAAAAGTCTTCCCCTGCTGGTTTGGCTCTGCGCTGAAAGCGGAAGGGATTGAAGAATTACTTTCCGGTCTGTGTGAATATGCTCCATCGACAGAACCTTTGCCGGAATTTGGGGCAAAAGTGTATAAGATCGCCCGTGATTCACAAAAGAATCGTCTGACTTACCTGAAGGTGACAGGAGGGGAACTGCGTGTGAAAGACGTTCCTGCGGCAGCAGAAGGGACATGTACGGGAAAGGTGAATCAGATCCGAAAGTATTCCGGCGATAAATATGAACTTGTCCAAACAGCCGGAGCTGGAGAAGTCTGTGCGGTTACCGGACTTGAAGGAACTTATCCGGGGCAGGGGCTTGGAATACAGCCGGCATCGGCGCTTCCGGTATTAGAACCTGTTATGACATATCGGATTGAACTTCCCGACGGTTGTGATGTACATAAAATGTTTCAGAATCTGCGCTGTCTTGAAGAGGAAGATCCGGAACTGCATGTTGTCAAAACTGAGGAGACATCGGAGATCCATATCCGGCTTATGGGGGAGGTTCAGACGGAAGTTTTACAGAAGATCGTCAAAGATCGGTTCGGCGTTCTCATTCAGTTTGGAGAAGGAAGGATCGTTTATAAAGAAACAATTCAAAATGTGACCGAAGGGGCTGGGCATTTTGAACCGCTCCGTCATTATGCAGAAGTACATTTAAGGTTAGAGCCGGCAGAGCGCGGTTCAGGCATGCAGTTTGCGGCAGATTGTTCCGAGGATGTGTTAGACCGAAATTATCAAAGGCTTATATTGACACATTTGGAAGAGCGGGAGCACAAAGGAGTTCTGACCGGATCTGCCCTTACGGACGTTCGTATTACCCTTCTGTCAGGAAAGGCTCATAAGAAACATACAGAAGGCGGTGATTTTCGTCAGGCGACTTACCGGGCGGTTCGTCAGGGACTTCGGAAAGCCGAAAGTGTTCTGCTGGAGCCATATTACGAATTCCGCATGGAACTTCCTATGGAAAATGTCGGAAAGGCAATGACGGATATAAAACGGATGAGCGGAACGTTTGACGGACCAAAGACAGAGGACGGCATGGCAGTTCTTACCGGGAGCGTTCCGGCTGCGGAAATGAACGGATATCAGAAAGAGTTTACGGCGTATACAGGCGGATTCGGAAGATTGTTCTGTACTTTAAAAGGATATGATATCTGTCATAATACAGAAGAAGTAATCAGACAGATCGGATACGATGCAGATGCTGACGTGGAAAATACGGCGGATTCTGTATTTTGCTCTCATGGGGCGGGAACGATCATACCGTGGTATGAGGCAGATGCCCATATGCATGTAGGCGGCGCGGAAGAAAGACAGGAGGAAGATACGGAGATTCTCGAAAAGTTTCGTCCAAAGAGAAGGGCGATCGAACTGACTCAGGAAGAACTGGATGCAATCTATGTTCGGACGCCTGATCCGGCAAAAAATAAGAAAAGAACGTCATCTGTGACAGTGACGGCAGGAAAAACAGCTTCTTACCATGGTAAAACGGAAAACAAGAAAAAGAATCGGAAAGAATATCTGCTTGTGGACGGATATAATATTATTTTTGCATGGGATTCCTTAAAGCAGCTTTCGAAGATTGATCTGGCTGCGGCTCGGGGAAAACTTGCGGATATTTTATGTAATTATCAGGGGTATAAGCAGTGCGAGCTGATCCTTGTGTTTGATGCTTATAAAGTGGAAGGTAATCCGGGAGAAGTTCTCAAATATCATAATATCCATGTAGTTTATACAAAGGAAGCGGAGACGGCAGATCACTATATCGAAAAAACCGTGCGGCAGATCGCGAAAGAGCATGATGTGATCGTTGCGACATCGGATGCGCTTGAGCAGGTCATCATTATGGGGCAGGGAGCGCGGCGGATGTCGGCGGCAGGATTGGAAGAAGAGATTGAATGTGCGCTTGAGCAGATGAAGGATGACTATCCGAAAAAAGAAGAAATGCAGCGGAACTATTTGTTTGATTATCTTGAAAAAGAGATTGCGGAAGAGATGGAACGGGTGCGGCTTGGTTCAGAGAATAAAAAGTGGACTGTATAAAAATGACATAACTGGATGTTTTAATACAACCAGTCTGATGCTAATATACCTGTATCAAAAATATTGAGCAGAAAAATGTTCAGGAAAGCAGGTAGGGATATGACAAAAAAGAATGAAACAGTAGTTAAGATTGCTCAAACAGCGCTTATGGCGGCGCTTTGTTTTGTATCATTTCAATTCCTTCAGTTCAAGATCGTTCTTCCGGGAGGAGATGCAACTTCCTTCCATGTAGGTAATGCATTTTGCGTCTTGGCGGCATTGATCTTAGGCGGATGGTATGGCGGACTTGCGGGAGCGATCGGAATGGGATTTGCGGATATTCTTGATCCGGTTTATATTACAGGAGCGCCGAAGACATTTGTGTTAAAGCTCTGTATCGGACTGATCGTTGGACTGGTGGCACACCGGATTGCGAAGATAAATGAAAGTACGGATAAGAAATACATTTTCCGATGGAGCATGATCGCTTCAATCGCCGGACTCGGATTCAATGTGATCGCAGATCCTGTGGTAGGATATTTCTATAAACAATATATTATGGGACAGCCGCAGCAGATGGCAGAGATCCTTGCAAAGTGGAGCGCGGCGACAACATTTGTCAACGCAGTAATCTCTGTGATCCTTGCAGGCGTTTTATATAATGCGCTTCGCCCGGTGCTTTTGAGATCTGGAATGATTCAGGGCGCAAAAGTAAAAAAGACAGAAACGAAGACGGCTTAAAGAAATATGGATAAATTATGAAAAAAGCAAAAAAATGAATTTTTTTGGTGACTTTTCGCCCCTATCAATGGTATTATAATTGAAACACAGTAATAAGAAAATTATGAGAGCGAGGTAGGGAAATGAATTGTATTAAATGCTATCAGGAAATTCCGGACGGCGCGAAGTTCTGTCCGCATTGTGGAGCACAGCAGCCGGAAGCAGAAAAAACAGAACCGGTACAGCCGATGCAGGCAGAAGAG
>NZ_JAPJQP010000002.1:83515-216939 GCF_030825015.1 Mediterraneibacter sp.
CCGACAGAACCGGTACAGCCGGTGCAGGCAGAAGAGCCGACAGAACCGGTACAGCCGGTGCAGGCAGAAGAGCCGACAGAACCGGTACAGCAGACACAGGCAGAAGAGCCGACAGAACCGGTACAGCCGGCACAGGCAGAAGAGCCGACAGAGTCGATTCAGCAGACACAGGCAGAAGAGCCGATTCAACCGAAAGCGGCATCTGCGGAAAATGGATATCAGGAAGCACAGCCGCAGAATCCGTATACATCTGCACAGAATAATTCTTATTATGGAGCAGGACAGTCTTATTCAGACCCAAATGCAGATCAGCAGTACACGGGATATCAGAACCAGACATCTTATCAGAATCAGGCGCCTTATCAGAATACACAAGTACCGCAGCAGCCGATTAACTGGGTTCCGTATCTTGTACTGTCCATTATTTGTACGTTATGCTGCTGTCTTCCGTTTGGTATTGTAGGAATTGTGTATGCGGCGAAGATTAATTCAGCAATGGCGGCCGGCAACTATGAGGAAGCGAAGAGCGCAGCGAAGACAGCGAAGATCTGGATTATCGCATCTGCTGTAGTAGGTCTTGTTGTAGAAGTAATTTATATCATCTTCATATTTATCGGAGGCGCAGGCGGATATTACTATTACTAAGAGGTTGTAAAGCAGAGGAAACAGATGTTAGAACGATTGCGTAAAAAAAGAAGTCTGCGGATATTGATCGTAGCAGGAGCGGCGGCAGCTGCACTTGCAGGGGCGGTTTACTTGTATTTTCATAATCCGTACAGTTATCCGCTGCCGTGTATCTTTTATTCTTTGACCGGATTTTATTGTCCCGGATGCGGCGCGGGCAGAGCCGGTTATTCGCTTCTGCACGGAAAGTTTTTAGACGCGTTTTGCTATAATCCGGTTATGACGGTGCTGCTTCCTCTTTTGGGACTTTATGTGGCGGCAAGAGCAGTTGACTGGGCGATTACGGGAGGAGATCATGTTGATCAGAAGATCAGTGCGAAATTCGTTGCCGGAATACTGATTTTTGTTCTGCTGTTTGGAATCGTAAGAAATATTCCGGTATATCCGTTTAATTTGCTTGTGCCGGGCGGTTTGTTTGAATTATTTTAAAGAGACGGCGAATGGAAGAACGATTGTTTTTACAGAGAAAAGCAAGTCGGATAAAGCAGAATAAAAAATACAGAATAAAAATCAGCAGGATAAGAAAAAGAAAAGATGTATCAGCGGGCGCTTGGGAGATTTCCTTAAGCGTCCGTTTTATTTGCGAAAAAACCGCTTTACCTGACGCGGGTGATTCAGACGAGATTTTAGTATAGAAGTCGGTAAGATATTGTGATAAAATGAAAAAGACAAAAAGTTCTGAAAATGTGTAAAGCAGACGCTTTGCATAACAGAGAAACAGATTTTCGGGAAAACGGAGGATACTTGTATGATTA
The DNA here is from genome assembly GCF_030825015.1 of Mediterraneibacter sp. Lineage (NCBI taxonomy): Bacteria > Bacillati > Bacillota > Clostridia > Lachnospirales > Lachnospiraceae > Mediterraneibacter > Mediterraneibacter sp. The sequence goes on from NZ_JAPJQP010000002.1 coordinate 84,955, forward strand.
ACAAATTAGTGGAAAAGATTAAAAAGACAAAAGCGCCGATCGTGGTAGGTCTTGATCCGATGCTTAATTATATTCCGCAGCATGTTCAGGAAAAAGCGTTTGCTGAGTACGGAGAAACTTTGGAAGGAGCGGCAGAGGCAATCTGGCAGTTTAATAAAGAGATCGTGGATAAGACATATGATCTGATTCCGGCTGTGAAGCCGCAGATCGCGATGTACGAACAGTTCGGAGTTCCGGGACTTGCCGCATTCAAGAAAACCGTAGATTACTGTAAGTCAAAAGACCTCGTTGTTATCGGCGATATTAAGAGAGGAGATATCGGTTCTACATCAGCAGCATATGCGGTTGGACATCTTGGAAAGGTAAAAGTCGGATCAAAAGAATACGTTCCGTTTGATGAAGATTTTGCAACTGTCAATCCATATCTTGGATCTGACGGAGTGAATCCGTTTGTGGATGTGTGTAAAGAACAGAAAAAAGGATTGTTTATCCTTGTGAAAACGTCCAATCCTTCCAGCGGAGAATTCCAGGATCGTCTCATCGACGGACGACCGTTGTATGAACTTGTAGGGGAGAAGGTTGCACAGTGGGGCGCAGAGTGTATGGGCGATGAATACAGCTATATCGGCGCGGTTGTCGGAGCAACGTATCCGGAGATGGGAAAAGTTCTTAGAAAGATCATGCCGAAATCCTATATTCTCGTGCCGGGATATGGCGCTCAGGGAGGTAAAGGAAAAGATCTTGTTCATTTCTTTAATGAAGATGGACTTGGTGCGATCGTGAACTCTTCAAGAGGAATCATTGCGGCATATAAGCAGGAGGCATATGCGAAGTTTGGCGCAGATCATTTTGGAGATGCTTCCAGAGCTGCCGTAGAGGATATGATCGCAGATATTAGTGGAGCGCTTGAATCCGCAAAATAAGACGTTGGAAGAAAACAGAAACGATCTGAAGGAAGATCTAAGAGATCTGAAAGAAAGGGTCGGTAATGAAGAATTTGGAATAAAGGAGCATATGACACATATGACAAGAGAAAAGGAAAATGCAGCGGTCATTTCACAAGAGGAGATCGCTCATGGAATATATAGTATGTGGATCAAAACGGAGGCGGCAAACACTGCAAAGCCGGGACAGTTTATCTCAATGTATACGAACGATGGAAGCAAACTTCTTCCTCGTCCAATCAGTATTTGTGAGATTGACAAGGAGAATGGGGCGCTGCGTGTCGTATATCGTGTGACAGGAGAGAATACAGGAACAGAGCTTTTTTCCCAAATGAAAGAAGGCGATACGATTCCGGTGATCGGACCTCTCGGAAACGGATTCCCGGTGGAGAAGGCGGAAGGAAAACGTGCTTTTCTGATCGGCGGAGGAATCGGCGTGCCTCCGATTTTGGAACTGGCAAAACAGATGGGATGTGATAAAAAACAGATCATCGTCGGTTACCGAAACGAAGAGACATTTCTGGAAACAGAGTTTAGACAGAACGGCGAAGTGTACATTTCTACAGAGGACGGAAGTGCAGGAACAAAAGGAAATGTGATGGATGCAATCCGGGAAAAGGGATTGGAAGCGGACATTATTTATGCATGCGGACCGACTCCGATGCTTCGCGCGATCAAGACATATGCAGAAGAAAATGGAATCGAATGCTATATTTCTTTGGAAGAGCGTATGGCATGTGGAATCGGGGCATGTCTTGCCTGTGTATGCAAAACAAAAGAAAAAGATCATCACAGTAACGTGAATAACAAAAGGATCTGCAAAGATGGTCCGGTATTTTTGTCAACGGAGGTAGAGATCTGATGAATACAAAAGTGACGATTGCAGGAGTAGAGTGGAAAAATCCGGTCACAGTTGCATCCGGTACATTCGGATCCGGAGCTGAATTTGTTGATTTTGTTGATCTGAACAAGCTTGGGGCAGTGACGACAAAAGGAGTTGCCAATATTCCGTGGACAGGTAATCCGACTCCGAGGGTAGCAGAAACTTACGGGGGAATGATGAATGCGGTCGGTCTGCAGAATCCGGGAATTGATATGTTTTGTGACAGAGATATTCCGTTTCTCAGAAAGTATGATACAAAGATCATTGTAAATGTATGCGGAAGATCTACGGAAGATTATTGTGAGGTTGTTGAACGTTTGGCGAATGAAGATGTCGACATGCTTGAGATCAATATTTCCTGCCCGAATGTAAAAGAGGGTGGAATCGCGTTTGGTCAGAATCCGAATGCGGCGGAAGAGATTACAAAAGCGGTGAAAAAGTATGCAAAACAACCGATCATTATGAAATTAAGTCCGAATGTCACAAGTATTTCCGAGATGGCAAAAGCAGTGGAAGCAGGAGGCGCGGATGCAATATCTTTGATCAACACTTTGACAGGAATGAAGATTGATGTGAATAGAAAAGCATTTGTTTTGGCAAATAAAACAGGCGGAGTGTCCGGTCCGGCAATTCATCCGATTGCTGTCCGTATGGTATATGAGGCGGCAAATGCTGTCAGCGTTCCGATCATCGGAATGGGAGGAATTGCGTCTGCAGAAGATGCCATTGAGATGATCCTTGCGGGAGCAAGCGCAGTGTCTGTCGGAACAGCAAATTTCTTCGATCCGGCAGTGACCATGAAGGTTGTGGATGGAATTGAAGAATATATGAAGCAGCAAGGATTTGAAAACGTTGCGGATATGGTTGGAATCGTAAAATAATCAAAAGAATATATAGAAAGACTTGAATTGAAAATAACGTCTGACAGAAGAATGAAATTGCTGTCAGACGTTATTTTTTTGCATGGTGACCGCTTCCGATCCCGGAATGTGCCTTTTGGCACTGCAGGTGATTGAACAGAAAATATCATTTCTGTACGGGCTATCCCTATTTGATAAGAGTATTCTATTAGAAGCTGTTTATCAGATTCCTTTTTTATAAAGGATAAAAGAATAGGCGGTCGGGACAATCGTGCCGATCATAATTACAGTCAGGATAATCCACATTGCGGCATCACTTCCGAACAGACTGTCTGTAAAGGTCATTAAAATCATAGCAATGCCCATAACGATGTAAAGTTTTCCGCCGAGGCGATGCGTGCGATTCCAGTTTTCGGTGCTGTTCAGTGTCCACGGAAGTTTAATTCCTACCGTATAGTTTTGCTGCAGCTTCGGCATATAGTTTCCGAGAACGATGAAAAAGACACCGATCAGGGCAGATACAAAGATTTCAATGCTAAAGTTAATTCCTAATGCGATCAGATAAGTTGCACAGCTGCACATAAGTGAGATGACGGGAACTGTCCAAAAAAGGAGCGCCATCGGTTTCTTATGGATGTTCTTTTTCTTCGGATCATTTAAAGTGATGAAGAGACAAATGAGGTGGAGCGCAGTAAGGATGAGCGGCATCCCGAATACTGCAAAACTCTTATTAGACCAGCCGTTCGCTGTTCCGTCGCTTCCCCAGTGTGTGGCGATCGTATCAGGGAGTTGATTCCAAAGGAATAATCCGATCAGAATGGGCAGCAGAGTAACCAAAGTTGTAATGATAATTGTGTTTTTATATTTTTTCATGACTCTTTTTCTCCTTTCAAGTCTGAAATCCATACCATAATTTCTTCCAGTACAGTAAGGTTCAGTTCATAGAAAATAAAATTTTTCTCACGGGTCTCCCGGATCAAGTCTGCATTTTTTAAAATCTTCAGATGATAGGAGATTGTTGCATGGGTCATATCAAAATGCCCTGCAATTTCGCCGGCAGACATGCGTCCCTTTTTCAAAAGCTCCAAAATTTCCCGCCTTGCCGGGTCGGATAATGCTTTAAAAGTTTCAGCAAAGCTCAAGAACATCCCTCCTCATATTTTAACTCCTGATTTACATGAAAAGTATTTAGAAATATTTCTAAATACCTTATAACACCGGAGGAAAGGAAAGTCAATATCTATTTAGAAAAAAATCTAAATTGTTTTTGCCATTATAAAATACAGAAATGCAGGGAATGATTTGAAAACAAAGAAAAATGTAGTTGTCATGTCGGAATATGAATGAAAAATGGTAAAAAATTTCAAAATCATCATAGAATATCCTTGAAAATCGTTTTTTAAACACAAAAAATGACGGAAAGCATTGACGAAACATCAAAAAATGTATACAATACGATACAGTGATGAAAAAAACAAAACGGAGGAGTCCTGCAATGACTGCGTATAAAGATTTAAGTAAAGAAGAGCTGTTAGAATTAAAGAGCGGATTAGAAGCGCGCTTTGGGGAAGTAAAAGAAAAAGGATTAAAACTGGATATGTCCAGAGGAAAACCGTCTGCGGATCAGTTGAACTTGTCAATGGATATGATGAAAGTGCTTGCCGGAGATGCAAATCTGATCTGTGAAGACGGAGTAGACTGCCGAAATTACGGAAACCTTGATGGAATTGATGAGGCGAAGCAGCTTCTTGCAGATATGATGGAAGTGCCGAAAGATAATGTGATCATTTTCGGAAACTCCAGCTTAAACGTAATGTATGATACAGTTGCCCGTGCTATGACTCATGGAATTATGGGCAATACGCCGTGGTGTAAATTAGATAAAGTGAAGTTCTTATGTCCGGTTCCGGGATATGACAGACATTTTGCGATTACAGAATTTTTCGGAATAGAGATGGTCAACGTACCGATGACTTCGACAGGTCCGGATATGGATCTTGTGGAAAAACTTGTCAGTGAAGATGAATCGATCAAAGGAATCTGGTGTGTGCCGAAGTATTCCAATCCGCAGGGTATCACATATTCTGATGACACAGTGTACCGTTTTGCAAATCTGAAACCGGCTGCAAAAGATTTCCGTATTTTTTGGGATAACGCATATTGCGTACATCATCTGTATGAAGATAAGCAGGACTATCTTCTTGAGATTTTAATGGAATGTAAAAAAGCTGGAAATCCTGACATGGTTTACAAGTTCTCTTCAACTTCTAAGATCAGCTTCCCGGGTTCAGGTATTGCTGCGATGGCGGCGTCTGAAGCGAACTTAAAAGACGTCCGCAATATGATGAAAGTTCAGACGATCGGACATGATAAAGTTAATCAGCTCCGTCATGTAAGATTTTTCAAAAATATTCACGGAATCGTAGAACATATGAGGAAACACGCTGACATTCTCCGCCCGAAATTTGAAGCGGTTTTGGATGTCCTTGAAAGAGAATTAGGAGGGCTGGAGATCGGATCATGGATCGCTCCTCACGGCGGATATTTTATCTCTTTTGATGCAATGGAAGGCTGCGCGAAAGCGATTGTTGCGAAAGCGAAAGAGGCAGGTCTTGTCATGACCGGAGCAGGCGCGACATTCCCTTATGGAAAAGATCCCCATGACAGCAATATCCGTATTGCTCCGTCCTATCCGACGGCGGAAGAATTGTCAGTTGCAGCAGAAATTTTTGTGCTGAGTGTGAAGCTCGTAAGCATCGATAAATTACTTGGAAATTTATAAAATGAGTTTGGCGGAGAAAAATAAGAAATTTTGCAAATAATAGAGTAATGAAAATACAGAATAAATAAAAATGAAGAGGGTATCGTTTTAGATTATGTTGAAACGATCCCCTCTTTTTTGGAAATCAAAAATCGGTCAATGCACAAACTAATGCAGAATACCGTTTCGTTTTATTTTGAATATCATCTTCTGTTACACCATAATAAGAATATAAATCTTGGGCAATGCGTTTAAAACGTTTCATCTGTCTTCGATCGCCTCCGTAGCTTACCCCAAATAGATCCCAGCGAAAATCTAATGTCATTTCCAAATATCCGTTTCCTATAACTAATTCGTACATTTGAAAATCCATAGGTACTTCTTCATCCGGAATAGATTCAATTTTTTGTTCTCTTTCCTGTAGTAATGCATGGAACTTTTGTAATGATTTTTCATCGGAAATATCGGGGGTTGAAATATGTAAGAGATCCCCTAATAGTTCGGGTCTATGGTTGCAGATGATTCCTTCTTTCGCGCATTTTTTTTCGCATTTATATTTCCGGTGAGTTTGGCTGATCGGGAGAAAGCTGTATTTCTCCTGGGCATAAATAATCGTTTCTTCTTTTGTATGCGTTCCGGGCTGAATTTTTTTTTCTGCCCGTTTTCGCCGCAGCTGATATATCTTATTTTTTAGCCGATTCTTTAACGGCTTTTTATAATCATTGCTTTTTCCGGCAATAAAAATACTTACAGGACCGTCATCACCGCCTATCACTGTCGTTTGCTGTATATGCTTATCTATCAAAATGACGCTTCCTTTCTTAATGAGTGTGAGGTTGGTACTGCTTCTAATTTATAACTGCACTTTCAGACTTCATGGGTGTTCCGACTTCAATCAAATTGCCGTCCAAATCATAAAAGCGGACTGCTTTTTGTCCCCAGCTATGTGTTGTGAGACGGTTAACATATTGAATTGACGGGTATAACTTTTCTAAGTTTTTGATAAATGCTTCGATATTTTTCTCTTCAAAATATAGTTCGCAGGAATTGCTTTTCGGAAGGATTTCTTTTCCTAAAAATTTCGTCCAGATTTTCTCGTCTTGAAGGACAAGGCCTTCTGTCAGGATCATATTGCCGTCATTATCGAGGATCATATCCAGACCGAATAAATCGTGATAAAACTGTTTTGATTTTTCGATATCTTTTACAACAAGCAAAATGTTTTTTAATTTCATGCGTATACCCCACTGCAGTTTTCTTGATCGTTTTTTCAGAAAATGATTTGTTGACATAACGAATATCGTTTCCTTTTTGTTTTCTGAATATTTATGGATAGTATATCAGTTTTTGGAAAGATGCGCAATTTAAAACAGGATTTCACAGGAAAATGCTGTACTGGGGAAAATCACCCAATTCCCATCATATGCTGCATTCCGAGACTTACAAGGGATATTCCGACCCAGCAGCAAAAGCCTGTCTTGTTTATGGTAATACGATATCATAAAAAATATATAAAATAAAATTATTAATATTTATATAATAATAAATATATGTTATAATTGAATGCAGGGAGTAATTCTTATAGAGCTCGGGCGGATGTTCGGTGAAAACACCGCCCGCTGCTTTTATGTATAAAGAAGTATATATAAAGAAGTATGTATGAAGGAACGGAGCAGGAGAAAGACGTTTCATGGGGGATGCGTATGCTGGATTTTAGGATGGAAACATTTTTGACAGTATGCCGGGAGATGAATTTCACACGGGCGGCAGAAAAATTAAATATTACCCAGCCGGCGGTATCGCAGCACATCCGTTTTTTGGAGAAGCATTATCATGTGAAGCTGTTCCGCTATGAGGGGAAGAAACTTGAGCTGACAGAAGCAGGAGAAATTCTGAAAAATGCATCTTTGACAATGATGCATGACGAGAATGCGATGCAAGATGAGATGCGAAGAGCAGGCAAGGGAGAAGAGATTCGTTTTGGGGCGCCCCGGACAGTCGGAGATGTGCTTGTAGGGAAGATGATCTTTAACTATTTGAAAATCTATCCGGACGCGCAGATTCATACGATCGTAGAAAATACGCAGGAACTTCTAAAAAGGCTGGACGAAGGAGAGATTGATTTTGCCTTGGTGGAAGGTTTTTTTAAGAAGAGTGAGTATGATTTCCAGACATATTCGGAAGAACCGTATATTGCGGTATGCAGTTCAGATTATCATTTTACAGAGACTCCGAGACGGCTGGAAGATCTTTTCGGAGAACGGCTTTTGATACGAGAGGACGGATCCGGCACGAGGGAGGTGCTGGAGCGCTGTTTAGATTCCCGTAACTTGAGTGTGAGTGATTTCAGGCAGACAGTTGAGATCGGAAGTTTACATGCGATCAAAGAGTTGACAAAATCAAAATGCGGTATTACATTTTTATATGAGGCTGCCGTCAGGGAAGAACTGAAAGATAAGACGTTCGTTAAGATCCCTTTGGAAGATTTTCATGTGACACGAGAATTTACGTTTATTTGGAGACGCGGCAGTTTTTATGCGGATAAATATAAAGAGATTTTCCGATATTTTTCGGCGTAATGGAAAAAATAAACAGAAGGAATGCACGGCATTTTGTGCCGGCGACAAACAAAATAAAGAAAAGGAAGTGAATTTCCGAAATGTTACAGGCAGAACATTTATCGTATAATATAGTAGAAGAAGGAAAACAGTCAGAGATTTTAACAGATGTGAGCTTTTCTGTAGAAGATGGGGAAATGCTTGTTATTACCGGTCCTAACGGCGGGGGGAAATCGACTCTTGCAAAGCTGCTTATGGGGATTAACCGGGCGACAGGCGGGAAGATTCTTCTTGACGGAGAGGAAATTACGGATTATGCGATCGACGAGAGAGCAAAAGCAGGAATGGGATTTGCGTTTCAGCAGCCCCCGCGTTTTAAAGGGATGACGGTCAGACAGCTTCTTTCGCTTGCGGCAGGCGGAACGCTGGATGATAAAACATGTTGTGCGCTGTTGAGCAGCGTAGGACTGTGTGCGAAAGAATATATTGACAGGGAAGCCGACGCCACACTTTCGGGCGGAGAGATGAAACGGATTGAGATTGCGACAGTTTTGGCGAAAGATCATAAAGTGTGCGTATTTGATGAGCCGGAAGCGGGGATTGATCTGTGGAGTTTTTCGATGCTCATTAAACGGTTTGAGCAGATCCACAGAGAGAAAAAGCAGAGTTTGATTCTGATTTCACATCAGGAACGAATTATTCGTATGGCAGACCGGATCATGGTGATCGGAGACGGGAAAGTAGAAGCGGTCGGCACGGCGGATGAGATCATTCCGACGTTATTCGGAACGAAGCCGGAGTCTTGCGGATGCAGAAAACAAAAAGGGGGCGAACTCTATGAGTGTTGATTTTGAAGGAAGCAGCAAAGAGTCAGTGACGCAGCAGGTGTTGGATATAATTGATTCTTATGGATTTAAACAGGAAGGCGCGTACAATCTTCGCTTGAATGGAATGGCGGTATGCCATGGAGACAGCCGTCATATTCAGATCATTCCGAAAGAGGATCGTCAGGGAATCGATATCCATATCAGCGGGGAGGCGAAAGATGAGCAGGTTCATATTCCTGTTGTGATGACTGAGGAAGGTGTGGACATTGTTTATAATGACTTTTATATAGAAGACGGAGCAGATGTGACGATCATCGCAGGGTGCGGAATTCACGGGGAAGGATGTTCCGAGACTCGTCATGACGGGATTCATGCATTTCATGTAGGGAAACATGCAAATGTGAAATATATAGAAAACCATTATGCACAGGGAAATGGTTCCGGCAAGAAGACGTTGAATCCTGTGACAAAGATCTATGTCGGGGAAGATTCGGTGTTTACTTTGGAAACAACGCAGATCAGCGGTGTGGACTGTACAGAACGTGAAAATTATATTGAATTAGGGGATAATGCGAAGCTGTTCGTGACAGAAAAACTGATGACAGATGAAGAACAGTCCGCAGTTTCGAATATGGAGATCGAGCTTAACGGTGTGAACAGTTCGGCAAGAATTGTCTCCAGATCTGTTGGAAAAGGCAGATCAAAGCAAGTGTTTCATCCGAAGGCAATCGGAAATAATCAGTGTCATGCACATGTGCAGTGTGATTCGATTATTATGGATCAGGCAGAGATCAGTTCGATTCCTGAGATCAATGCAAGACATGTGGATGCACAGATTATCCATGAGGCGGCGATCGGAAGGATCAATGATGAGCAGCTTGTGAAGCTTCGCACGTTCGGCATGAACGAAGAGGAAGCGGAAGCTGTCATCATTGAGAATTTCCTGAAATAAACAGTGTCTTTGTCTGTTTTGGTTATTCGTTCTCTGAATCGTTGTTTTTTGCCCAGCCGTAGGAATATTTTACCGCTTTATTCCAGCCTTTAATACGGCTTAAGCGGATGTCTTCGCTGACAGACGGGAGGAAGATCTGATCCGTTGAACGGTTGCTGATTACCTCTTCTTTGTTTTCCCAATAACCGACAGCAAGTCCGGCAAGATAAGCAGCGCCCGTGGCAGTCGTTTCTACGCAGGTAGGACGGTTGACAGGGGCGTTTATAATATCTGCCTGTACCTGCATCAGGAAGTTATTTGCGCTTGCGCCTCCGTCTACATTCAGGGAAGAAAGAGCGATGCCGGAGTCAGCTCTCATTGCCTCAAGTACATCATTTACCTGATAGGCGATGGATTCAAGGGTCGCGCGGATAATATGGTATTTGTTCACTCCACGGGTAATGCCGACGATCGTTCCGCGCGCATATTGATCCCAGTGAGGAGCGCCAAGTCCTGTGAATGCCGGAACAACGTAACACCCATTTGTCGTATCTACTTTTGAAGCCATGTATTCCGAATCTTCGGAAGAATCGATGAGACGCATCTCATCTCTGAGCCATTGAATGGCGGCACCGGCTACGAAAATAGATCCTTCCAGCGCATAATTGACTTTCCCGTCTAATCCCCATGCAATCGTAGTTACAAGCCCGTTTTTGGAGAATACAGGCGTTTCTCCGGTGTTCATCAAGAGAAAACATCCTGTGCCGTAAGTATTTTTCGCTTCGCCGGGATGAAAACAGGTCTGCCCGAAGAGGGCTGCCTGCTGATCTCCTGCGGCGCCTGCGATAGGGATTGCTCCGCCGAAAAACGAAGGATCTGTCTCGCCGTAAATGCAGCTTGACGGTTTTGGTTCGGGAAGCATACTTTTTGGAATGTCAAGTTCGGCAAGAATTTCATCATCCCAGGTAAGCGTATTAATATTGAAAAGCATCGTTCTGGAGGCATTGGAATAGTCCGTCACATGAACCCGTCCCTTTGTCATTTTCCAGATGAGCCATGTTTCTACAGTCCCGAAAAGCAGTTCCTGTCGTTCGGCGCGCGCTCTTGCATCCGGAACATTGTCTAGAATCCATTTGATTTTTGTTGCTGAAAAATAAGCGTCGATGACAAGTCCGGTCTTTTGACGGAATTTCTCTGTAAGTCCTTTTCTTTTCAGGGAGTCGCAGTATTCAGAGGTGCGTCGGCATTGCCAGACGATCGCATGACAGATTGGTTCACCTGTTTTGCGATCCCAAACGATGGCGGTTTCACGTTGATTGGTGATTCCGATCGCCGCAATATCTTCTGCCGCCGCTCCGATTTTGTTCATGGCTTCTACTGCAACGCCCAGCTGACTTGCCCAGATCTCATCGGCATCGTGTTCCACCCATCCGGGATGAGGGAAATATTGAGTAAATTCTCTTTGAGCGATACTGCAAATCTCGCCTTTTTTATTGAAGAGGATGCATCGGTTACTTGTTGTTCCGGCATCCAAAGACATAATGTATTTTGACATGATAAACCTCCTGCAGCAGTCTGTTCTGCCTTAAGTTCTTATAAAAATGAATTTCTTTCATAGAGATATTAATTGTTATTATAGCAGTTGAAGAAGGAAAAGACTATATTTTCTCATCCCTTTTCTATTCTCATTGAGAAATGCTTTTGATATAAGAAAAAGTATGATATAATCGTAAAGACACCGTCAGGTAGTGGACGGATCGGCGAAAGAAAAAAGGAATAAGAGAGATGGAGAGTGAAGTATGGACGGATCAATGTTTATTGGAACATGGTGGGCTCTTGTCCCGCCGCTGCTTGCAATCGTGCTCGCATTTATAACAAAAGAGGTATACAGTTCTCTTTTTATCGGTGTAGCAGTAGGTGCAATGCTCTACAGCGGATTTAATCCGTGGGATTCATTTGTAAACTTTTTTGATATTATGAAAAGCAGCATGAATCTCAACATTTTAATTTTTGACGTTTTGCTTGGAATGATCATAGTGCTTATGGCAAAATCAGGCGGATCGGCAGCGTATGGAAGATGGGCAGGGACGAAGATCAAGTCGAAAAAAAGCGCCCTTTTGGCAACGACAGGTCTTGGAATGCTGATTTTTGTGGATGATTATTTTAACTGTCTGACAGTTGGTTCAGTAATGCGTCCGGTAACAGACAGATATAAAGTGTCCAGAGCGAAGCTTGCGTATATTATCGACTCAACGGCGGCCCCGGTCTGCATTATCGCGCCGATTTCCAGCTGGGCGGCGGCAGTGAACTCTTATGTGCCGGAAGACGCGGGAATCAGCGGATTTCAGCTTTTTATGAATACGATTCCGTATAACTTGTATGCGATTTTGACTTTGACAATGGTTATTTTCATTACTGTGACAGCATTTGATTTCGGACTTATGAAAAAGCATGAGATGAATGCGGCGAAGGGAGATCTGTTTACGAGCGGAGGAGAAGAGTTTGATCAAGTATCAGAAGATGAGATCAATCCGAACGGAAAAGTGATCGATCTTGTGCTTCCTGTAGCCGTATTGATTGTGTCTGCGGTCGGAGCAATGATTTATACCGGATTTCAGGGAGGAGCGACGAACCTTATTACCGCGTTCTCGGGATGTGATGCAGAGACAAGTTTGATCTTTGCAACGATGATCACAGTATTTTTCATGCTGATCTTGTATCTTCCGAGAAAAGTTGTAACATTCAAAGGCTTCATGGATAGTTTGGCAGAAGGATTCAAATTGATGGTTCCGGCAGTTACGATCTTGATTTTTGCGTGGTCTTTGAAGGGAATGGGAGACGCCCTCGGATTAGCAGAATTTGTCGGAGGAGTTGTAGGAAAGAATGCATCGGCAAGTATTTTTATTCCGGCAGTCTTATTTATAGTGGCAATTTTTCTGTCCTTTTCTACAGGAACTTCATGGGGAACGTTTGCGATCCTTGTCCCGATCGCAACGGCTTTGTTTGCAGGAGCAACGAATCTGACGATGATGACGATCTCTGTATCGGCAGTTCTTGCAGGTGCAGTTTGCGGCGATCATATTTCTCCGATTTCGGATACGACGGTTATGTCTTCTGCCGGAGCGCAGAGTAATCATATCAACCATGTGTCGACTCAGATGCAGTATGCGGCAGTTGTCGCGACGGTGAGCTTCGTAGGATATATTCTTGCGGGAATTATTCAAGTATGGTGGATCGTTCTTGGAATCAGTCTGATCCTTTTGCTCGGAGTTCTTACCGGACTTAGGATCCTTTCCGGCAGAAAGCAGGTCAAGGGAAATGTCGGATAAACAGAAAAAAGTATGTATCAATGTGCCGTATATCGATCAGAGCAGGCTGTATCCGACCGGATGCGAAAGTGTATCGACGGTAATGCTGCTTCAGTTTTTAGGCGTTCATATAACAGTTGACGAATTTATACAAAACTATTTGGAAAAGAAGTCTTTTGAAGAAAGAGGCGGGGTGATCTATGGTCCGGATCCGCGCCGGTATTTCTGCGGAAGTCCTTATGATGAGGAATCCTTCGGTTGTTATGCGCCGGTTATTCGATGTGCCCTTGAGAAGATAATCGGAGAAGATTATACGGTGACAGATGAAACCGGAATGACAACGGAATACTTGATCAAAAAATATATCGATCAGGGGATGCCGGTCATTTACTGGGCGTGTATCAATATGCGTGATCCGATCGTAGGACCGCAGTGGAAGCTTTTGGATACAGAAGAGGTATTTACATGGATCTCAAATGAGCATTGTATGCTGCTCGTCGGCTATGATGAAGGTGGGTATTATTTTAATGATCCATATGAAAATAACGGCTGTATCCGATATCCGAAAGAAATTGTGGAAGATCGGCATAAAGCGCAGCATATGCAGGCAGTCGGTATTGCGAGAAAAAGAATCGGGAAATAGAAAAGAAGGAAAAATAGACATAGAAGTAAAAATTAAGAAAAATATAGACGAAAAATAAAAAGAAAAAAATCGGCAGTCTGCAAAAGATAAGGTGCAGGCTGCCGTATTTTTTATAATAAGTGGATTCCGTTTTCGGAAGCAGTTTCAACGATCTCTTCCGGCCACATAGAAGAATGGACTTCTCCGATATGGGCTTTTCTTAAATAGTACATGCAGATACGGGATTGACCGATTCCTCCGCCAACTGTATAAGGAAGCTCTCCGTCAAGAAGAGATTTTTGGAAAGGAAGTTCAGCGCGGTCTTCACATCCGGAGGCTTTGAGCTGAGATCTTAAAGCTTCTTCATCAACACGGATTCCCATGGAAGAAAGTTCAAGAGCAATATCAAGAACCGGATAGTATACGATAATATCGCCGTTTAATTCCCAGTCGTCATAGTCCGGCGCGCGTCCGTCATGTTTTTCGCCTGAAGCGAGTACTTTTCCGATCTGTGAAATGAAAACAGCCCCTTTTGCTTTGGCAATACGATGTTCCCTCTCCTTTGGAGTACAGTCGGGGAACATATCCTCAAGTTCCTGCGAAGTAATAAAGAAAATATCATCAGGAAGAAGAGGTTCGATATAATTATATCTTCTTGAAATGAAATCTTCAGTATCTTTTAAAGCGCTGTATACTTTTCGAACAGTGTATTCCAGCGTTTCCATGTTTCGTTCTTCTTTAGAGATGATCTTCTCCCAATCCCACTGGTCAACGTAGAGGGAGTGGATATTATCGGTATCTTCATCGCGGCGGATTGCCGTCATGTCAGTGTAAAGACCTTCGCCTGAATGAAAACCGTACTTCTTCAGGGCGTAGCGTTTCCACTTCGCGAGAGAATGAACGATCTCCGCGCAGGCATCGCCCTGTTCTTTGATTCCGAAAGAAACCGGACGTTCAACGCCGTTCAGGTTATCGTTCATACCGGATTGCGGAAGAACAAATAACGGCGCGGATACACGCGTCAGATGAAGAGACTTAGCAAGTGCACGTTCGAAATGATCCTTTACTTCTTTGATAGCGACCTCTGTCTCGCGGATCGTAAGCGGAGAAGAGTACCCCTCCGGTATTTTTAAATGTTCCATTATATAACCACTCCTCTTTTGATGTATTGACATTTATGTACTATTTTAATGTGGCGGGGAAGAGAAGTCAACTGTGATTTGGTTTGAGATACGAAACTTATCAACCGTATTGAAAGAAAGAAAAGAAAGTAAATTGTAAAAAAGACGGACAATGGATAAATAACAGATAATTTGAAAATATTTTAAAAAATATTAGAAATATTGTTGACAAATAGTAAATAGAGTGATATTATAAAGTCAACAAATAAAACAAACTAAATAATCAATCAAAAACAAATCAAAAAGATTTGATTTTGAAAGAATTTTAGTAAATGTTTTATTCATCCATCGAATATCGTGATCGGAGATCAGATGAAAGGTGCAGAGAAATATCATAATGACGAGAAAGTTATGAGAGAAGTAAAATCTGTAGCTGTAAAACATCAGAAACCGAAGTTCGATGGAAATTTAAGAACAGGAGGTACAGACCACCGGGAACATAAGTTAATCTATCCAAAAAAGATAGAACAGAGAGGTACAAAAGAATGATAGAGATATCACATTGAAAATGGATGTTGATCAAGATCAGTTGGTTGGCATCCATTTTCATTGTGATTTTTTGCAATGGTGACGAGTCAAAGTCCGGGCTTGCCCGAGACCTTGGCGGCTGCTTATAATCCCGGAACGCCTACAGAGTCATATTTATTGCACACCTTTGCTGGTAGAATTTAAAAATAAGGTTTTAACCGCTATTTTAGAAGGGCGGATATTTGAGAAAGGTGTGTTTTATATGAAAATGAAAAGAAAGACAGTAAGAAATATTTCGATATGTATCTGGTTGTTTTTGATGATTTTTTCGGCGGTTTTGTTCGCGTTCGGAGAGACGAAAAGTTCTCCGGCAGTATATATGTTTGTATGGGCGGCATGTCTGTGGAAAGCGTTATCTGCAGTTGGATGAATGATGGACGGAAATGATTTCCGTTTTTGGAAAATATGAAATGTCGGTGTATAACAGTTGTAATCAACTGAAGGAATGCTGTATAATAGTGCTATAGAGATTCGGTAAATTTCAATAGCAGAAACGAAGAATATCAGGTGGTTACACCGGAAAAGGGGGCTTGTGTATGAAGATAGATATGCACTGCCACGTAAAAGAAGGTTCGATCGACAGCAAGGTCGGATTGGAAGAGTATATTACGATTTTAAAGAAGCACGGATTTCAGGGGATGGTTATTACCGATCATGATACCTACAACGGATACCGGTACTGGAAAGAGAACATTAAAGGGAAGAAACATACGGATTTCGTTGTATTGAAAGGGATTGAGTATGATACGAGAGACGCGGGACATATCCTTGTTATTATGCCGGAAGGCGTTAAGATGAGGCTGCTTGAGATGCGGGGGATGCCGTTGGCGCTTTTGATCGATCTTGTGCACCGAAACGGAGGTGTGCTTGGACCGGCGCATCCGTGCGGAGAGAAGTATATGAGTTTTACGAATGCGAGACGGTATTATCTGTCGCCGGAGATTGTGAAACGGTTTGATTTCGTAGAAGCGTTCAATAGCTGTGAGCCTGTGGCGTCAAATTCCGGCGCGGAGAAATTAGCGAAGAAGTACGGGAAAGTTATGACAGGCGGCAGTGATTCTCATAAGCCGGATTGTGTCGGACGAGGATATACGATCCTTCCGGAACCGGTTACGTGCGAGACAGAGTTGATTTCGCTGATTCATAAGAAGACTCCGTTTAAGGCAGGCGGAGTGCTCTATAATAAGACGACGAAAGAGAAGATTGGTAAGATCAATAAGCTTCTTGTCTATTCTTTCTGGGTGTATAACAAGAGCGGGGAATTGGCGAAACGCCATGGGAGAAATAAAAAAATGGAGGAAGAACATCCTTTTGATCCGATTGATCCGATTGAATTGTATTATCATTCTTAGCAGTTTCTATTGAGGCTGTAGGAATTGTATGATCATGTGGCAATAAAAAAGTTGTCCATCAGTTATTTGTTTAACTGATAGACAACTTTTTTTTCTTCCTTTACTTCTTTGATCATTTTTTGTTTCAGCATATACGGCAGGATGGAGTCGAGAAATGCCTTCGGGTCGGTTACACCGATCCGTTCACTGTTAAAAGGCTGCTTTGCAGTCAAATCCTTCACAAACGGCTCAAGTTCTTTTCTTGTCAGAGATTTGTTTTTTTTGAGCGCTTTTTTAACATTTGCGATCCCTTTGGAACAAAGCAGATTGGATAAATCCTGTCCCTGACGCATTGTGCGCCAAAGTCCCCATCCGTAGATAATCATCGTGGCAACGGCAAACATTAATACATAAGGGATATATTTCACCATTATTTCTTCTCTTCTCCTTTCCAATAAATCAGATTGTTATCTTTCATGATCTCAAGAAATTTGATCAGTCTGGATAAAGACTTTTCCATTTTCGGAAATTCGGCGTCCATTTCTTTGGAAAGCTGATGTACGTCTTTTGTGTCGTCGATTGCATGCCATATAAAGCTTCCGTATTTATCCATTTTGATATCGCTGACTCTTGGGCGGCGGAATACTTTTTGGGCAATTCTGTGATAGAATCCTTTCCATTCAATGAAGACAGTTACGATCCCGTTTTCATCAGTTTCATATTCGATATCCGGGTTTTTCACCGGAATGAAATCAAGATAGTTTTTTTCACCTTTTTTTACTTTTTTACTCATTTTTATGGTAAATCCTCTCTATAACGTCATTACAGCATAATATCATAAAAAGAGACAGCCTGCAAGCTGCGGGCTGTCTCATCAGTAATTAAAACCTTATTTTTTAGCAGGTTTCGCCTTCATGCAGAGTGCGAACAATCCGGCAAGAAGAGCGATGAAGATGATAAGACTTCCAATCTGTGGAAGTGAGAAGCTTAAAGTAAGGTCAAGTTTCGCAACAGCAAATCCTGCAAGTAAGATACCTGTGAGCCCTTCTCCTGCGATAAGACCTGATGTGAAGAGAACACCCTTGTCTGTGCGAGCTTTCTTTTCTTCTGCTGTACCTTTGGCTTTTTCAACAAGGAAACGTACAGCTCCACCAGCCATGATACCTGCACTCAGGCTGAATGGGAGGTACATGCCGACTGCAAACGGCATTACCGGAACTTTCATGATCTCGACTACGATTGCGATAAACACACCGATGAGGATAAGTCCCCACGGAAGCTCTGCGTTCATGATACCTTCAACGAGCATTTTCATCATTGTAGCCTGAGCTGCCGGAAGTTCTTTTGATCCGTAGGACCAAGCTTCATTCAGAAGGTAGAGAACTCCTCCGATCGCTGCAGCAGAAACAACAACACCGATCAATTCACCGATCTGCTGTTTCTTTGGTGTAGCGCCTACGATGAAACCTGTTTTAAGGTCCTGAGAGGTATCTCCGGCGATTGCTGCGATTACACAGATAACACCGCCGATAGCGATTGCTCCGACCATACCTGTTGTACCTGTTGTACCTGTTGCTTTCAGAGTCAGTGTAGCGATGATCAATGTTGCGATCGCCATACCGGAAACAGGGTTGTTAGAAGAACCGATCAGACCTACCATACGGGAAGAAACGGTTGCAAAGAAGAAACCGAAGATAACGATGATAAGTGATCCGAGCGGGCTTACAGGGAATGCCGGGATGAGCCAGATCGCAACAACGATCACCAAAAGGATCACGAGAAGGATCGGCATCGGAAGATCCTGCTGTGTACGAACAAGCGTTGTGTTGGAACGCTTTTTGGACATACTGGACATTGCCTGTTTAAATGTACGAACGATCAGCGGGAAACTCTTGATGAGGCTGATCATACCGCCGGCAGCAACGGCTCCGGCTCCGATATATTTGATGTAGTTGCTCCAAAGAGCGGAAGGACCGTCGGCTGCGAGCATTTCCGCGATTGGCGCTGAGCCCGGGAAGATCGTAGCGTCGGCGCCGAACAGAGCGATCGCCGGCATAAGTACAAACCAGCTTAAAGTACCTCCTGCAAGCATGTAGCTTGAAATCTTCGGTCCGCAGATGAAACCTACACCTGCCAGAGCCGGGAGTACCTGAATACCGATCTGAGCTCCTGTATAGCTTTTGAATGCATATCCGATCTCGCTTGGGAATAATTTAAATCCGTCTGCGATGAATTTGTAAGCTGCTGCAATACCAAGTCCTGCAAATACAGTACCTGCTTTTGCACCTCCCTCTTCTCCTGCAAGAAGAACTTCAGCACAGGCTGTTCCTTCC
Organism: Mediterraneibacter sp.; assembly: GCF_030825015.1. NCBI lineage: Bacteria > Bacillati > Bacillota > Clostridia > Lachnospirales > Lachnospiraceae > Mediterraneibacter > Mediterraneibacter sp. Next base: position 104,022 of record NZ_JAPJQP010000002.1, read on the forward strand.
GGGAACGGGAGTGTTCCGTGTTCTTCAACGATCAATGCCTGACGAAGCGGTACCATGAAGCAAATTCCAAGGACACCTCCGAAAAGTGCAACGAGAAAGATCGTCATCATGCTTGGGAAAGCGATCTTGCCTTCTTCAGCCCAGATAAATAATGCAGGCAGAGTGAAGATAGCACCTGCCGCTACAGACTCTCCGGCAGAACCGATTGTCTGTACAATGTTGTTTTCGAGAATGGAATCCTTACGAAGGATCACACGGATGATACCCATAGAGATAACGGCTGCCGGGATGGAAGCTGATACTGTCATTCCGACGATCAGTCCGAGGTATGCATTTGCGGCGCCGAAAACGATTGCAAGGATAATACCAATCACGATTGAAGTTACCGTAAACTCCGGAACAATCTTATCTGCCGGAATATACGGTTTGAACTCATTTTTCTTTTCCATGATGTTCATTCCTTTTCCTTTCTGTAAAATTAACGACTTCTTAACAGAGTCTATATCAGTATATCACTTTAGGGAGATAAAAGAAAGAAGAAAAAACTGTATTTATGTAATATTTAGGCAAAATTTGTCAATATTTCTATGACATTATTAATCTCATAACGGTTTTCTTATTTCTTTAGGAAAAAAATTTATATTTTTTGCATAGAAAAAAAGGAGGGATTTTCGGAAGCGGAGGAATGATATTTTTCACTTTATCTTTTGACAGGTTTCTTTTATAATGGAAGATAGGAAAACGGAAGGTGAAAGAGTGAAAATGAATGAAATTTTTGAACAGGCGTTTCCTTTTTGGGAAAGTCTGACAGAGAAGCAAAAAGAAGAGATTCGAAACAGTACGGTGAAGACACAGTGTCCTAAGAAAACGCAGCTTCATTTTGGCGGCGGAGAATGTGCCGGAGTTCAGATTGTCAGAAAAGGAAGAGTGAGAGTGTTTATTACGTCGCCGGGAGGCGGAGATATCACGCTGTTCCGTCTGCTGGAGGGGGACGTCAGTATTTTGAGCGCGGCATGTATGCTGAACGGAATGGATGTAGAGCTTGACATGGAGATGGAAACAGATTGCGAGCTTTATACGATTCCGAAATATGTATACCGCAGATTGTATGATGAAAGCGGGATCGTGAAAGACTATACGATGGAGATGATCTCGGAGAAGTTTTCAGATATTATGTGGCTGTTTAATCAGTTTGTGTTTTCGAATGTGGCGTCAAGAATTGCATCGGCGCTTTTGGATCATAAAGTAATGGAACAGTCGGAAAGTCTGGCGATTACGCATGAGGCACTGGCGCGGGATGCAGGAACTGCAAGAGAAGTTGTGACAAGAATTCTGAAACAGTTTCAGGCGGACGGACTTGTGAAGCTGACGAGGGGAAATGTGGAAATTCTTGATGAAGCAGGTCTGAGGAAGATTTAAGGAAGCTCTGATCTCGAAAATGCACAGAGTGATTATCTGTGATTTTGTCACGGAAAAGAAATTTCATCCGGTATAATATAATGACATACTCAATGAAAGAAAACAAAAAATAAAAACAAAATGAAAACCGATTGAAAGCATCGGAAAAACATTCAAAGAGAAATCTGGAAAAAGAAAATTCATTAAAAACAGACCGAATAAGGTCAGGAAAAGGAGAAATGAAAATGGCAGTAGTAAAATTGACAGCAGCAAATTTTGATCAGGAAGTTCTTCAGGCAGATCGCCCGGTATTAGTAGATTTTTACGCAGACTGGTGCGGACCGTGTAAGATGATGGGACCGGTAGTGGAAGAAGTTTCAGGAGAATTGGATAACGTAAAAGTGTGCAAGATCAACATTGACGAAGAGATGGACGTGGCGCAGCGTTATGGAGTTATGAGTATTCCTACATTTATTGCATTTAAAAACGGAGAAATAGCAGGCAAACAAGTGGGAGCTGTTCCGAAGAGCGCGCTTGCAGATTTGGTAAAATAAAAGGAGAAAACAGAGGCAGTTTATGTCATTACAATTTATTATGGGAAACTCCGGAAGCGGAAAATCTCATTATTTATATGAAACGGTCGTTCAGGAGGCGGCCAAAAATCCAAACAAAAACTATCTTGTCATCGTTCCTGAACAGTTTACGATGCAGACACAAAAAGATCTCTGCCTCGCACATCCGCGAGGCGGGATCATGAATATTGATGTGTTGAGTTTCGGGCGCCTGGCACACCGCATTTTTGAAGAGGTGGGGCAGGATGCCCGTACTGTGCTTGATGACGAAGGAAAAAGTCTTATTCTGCGTAAGATCGCAGGGGCGTGTGAAAAAGACCTGAAGGTTTTCAGGGGGAACTTGAAAAAACAAGGGTATATCAGTGAAGTGAAATCGGTAATTTCTGAATTTACGCAGTACGGAGTAGACTTTGATCTGCTGGATGACTTTATGGAAGAGATTCCGTTTGAAAGTTATCTGTATTATAAACTGGATGATATCCGAACAATCTATCAAAGCTTTGAAGAGTATTTGAGTGAAAAATATATTACAAAAGAAGAGATGCTTGATGTGCTCAGCGATGTTGTCCCGCATTCTGATATTTTAAAAGGAAGTGTGGTGGCAATGGACGGCTTTACAGGTTTCACACCTGTGCAGAACCGTCTGATCGGTGAGCTTTTTTCCGTATGTGAAAAAGTGATGATCACGGTGGAAATGGACGGAAGGGAAGATCCTTATGTATATCGGGATCCGTATCAGCTTTTTGCTATTGGTAAACAGATGGTTACATCACTTGTAAAGATTGCCAAAGAGAAAAAAACGGAAATAGACGATGCGGTATGTTTTTATGAAAGACCTGTGTATCGGTTTCGGAACAATCCGGAAATGGCGTTTTTGGAGTCGGAAATCTTTCGCTATTCAGGAGCGAAATATAAGCAAGACTGTGAGTTTATTTCCATGCATGAAGTTCGTTCCCCGGGAAAAGAGGCTGAATATGTAGCGGCGAATATTCGGCGTCTTGTGCGGACGAAAGGGTATCGGTATCGTGAGATTGCTGTAATTGCAGCAGATATGAACGTGTATGCAGACGTATTGGAAAAGGCGTGTGCATCTTTTGACATACCGGTTTTTATGGATCATAAAAAAAGCATCCTTTTGAATTCTTTTGTAGAGTATGTGCGGAGTCTTTTAGGGATGATACAGGAAAATTTTACTTATGAAAGTGTGTTTCGGTATTTAAGATCCGGGTATAGTGAATTTACAGAAGACGAGATTGACCGAATGGAAAACTACTGTCTTGCACTGGGAATAAAAGGATATAAGAAATGGCAGCAGGCGTGGGCGCGGAAGTCAAGGGAGGCAGACGAGCCGGAATTAGAGAAACTGAATCATCTGCGTGTAAAGTTTGTTGAAAAGATAGATCCGCTTGTCTTTGTTGCAAGGCAGAGAAAGAAAACAGTGTTTGACATTACGCTTGCGGTATATGAATTTATCGTCGGAGAACAGATACAGGAGAAACTGGAGCGACAGCAGCAATATTTTGCAGAACAAGGGGAACTTGCGCTGGCGAAAGAATATGAGCAGATCTACAGGATCGTGTTGGAACTGTTTGATAAATTCGCAGAGTTATTAGGAGAGGAACCGATTTCTCTGAAAGAATATTGTGAACTTCTTGACGCTGGATTCGAGGAGGCGAAGGTGGGGGTAATTCCGCCGGGCATCGATCAGGTTGTGATCGGCGATGTGGAACGTACAAGGATCAAAAATATACGCGCGCTCTTCTTTGTCGGTGCGAACGATGTGCTTTTGCCCGGAAATGCAGGAGCAGGAGGTCTCCTGTCTGAGAAAGACAGAGAGGAGTTTAGAAAGAAGCAGATCGCTTTGTCTCCGGGACCGAAGGAGAAGCTGTACATTCAAAAGTTCTATTTATATATGTCTCTGACAAAGCCGACAGAGTTTTTAAGTTTATCATGGTCGAAGGTATCGGGAGACGGGAAAATGATGCGTCCTTCATATTTGATACAGGAAGTTCGGCGGTTATTTCCGAAGCTTGCAGTGAAGGATGAGGAGAATACAGCGCTTCGCGAATGTGAGATTACCCGCAAGGGCGGCATAAAGAAAGTAGCGGAAGGAATTTGCTGCCGTCGTCTCGGTGTAGATGACCCGTGGAAAGAACTGTATACATGGTTCATAAAGGATGGAAAAAATGAGAAGGAGATTTCCGGCATTTTAGACGCAGGTTTTCTGCGCAGAACCGATACCAGGCTGGCGTCGGAAATGGCAGAGAAACTTTATACTTCCCGAAATCGTGTCAGCGTGACAAGACTGGAGAAGTTTGCGTCTTGTGCGTATGCCCATTTTCTCAGTTATGGACTGCGGCTTTCTGATCGGGAAGAATATGGATTTGAGGCGCTTGATCTTGGAAATATTGCACATAAATCTTTGGAAGTGTTTTCTAAAAAGGCAGATGCACAGAAGCTGAGATGGGAGGAAATACCGGAATCTCTTCGTGATGAGATGATCGATGCAAGTGTGGAAGAAAGTATCATTGATTATGGCAATACCGTTCTTTTTAGTTCCGCGCGAAATGAATATATGATCACACGGATCAAACGGCTCATCCGAACATCGGTGTGGGCGCTGACGAAGCAGATAGAAAAGGGGGATTTTGTTCCGAGCGGATATGAGATGCAGTTTGGAAGCGGGAAGATCGACCGGATTGATATTTGTTTCGATGGCGATCATGTATATGTGAAAGTGACGGATTATAAAACAGGAATGAAACGTTTTGATATTACGTCGCTCTATCACGGACTGCAGATGCAGCTTCCGGTTTATTTGAATGCGGCGCTGGAGGTGGAAAAGAGAAAATATCCTGATAAAACGATCGTGCCGGCGGGGATCTTTTATTATCGTATTCAAGATCCGATCGTTTCAGAAGAAGAGACAGAAGAGGCGGTGGAGAAAAGCATTTTAAAGGAACTGAAGCAGGACGGTCTGATCAATGGGGAAGATGCGGTTCTGGCTCATTTGGAAAGAGATCTTTCAGGAAATTCAATTCTATTTCCAATAGGAAGAAACAAGAATGGTTCGCTTAGTAAAAATTCCCGCGCTCTTTCTGAAGACATGTTTCAGACGGTCCTTTCTTTTGCGAAACAGAAGGAAGAATCGGTCAAAGAGCGAATGTATGCAGGGGAAGTATCTGTCTCTCCATATGAAATGGGAGATGCGACAGGATGTGATTATTGTCCGTATAAAGATATCTGCGGATTCGATCCGCGGCTGGAAGGATGCAGTTACCGCAGACTGAAACAATATTCTTCTGAAGAAGCCGTGAAAAAGATGAAGGAGACGCTGACGGAAAACGAGGAGAAGGATCAGGACGTATATCAGCGGGAAGAGAAAGGCGGAGAACAGTGAGTATGGGCGTGAAGTGGACAAAACAGCAGCAAAAAGTGATAGATCTTCGGAATCGGAATATTCTTGTGTCTGCGGCGGCCGGATCTGGAAAGACAGCCGTTCTTGTAGAACGTATCATACAAAGGATTACAGACGAGCAGTGTCCGGTGGATGTAGACAATCTTTTGATCGTAACGTTTACAGAGGCGGCTGCGGCGGAGATGAAAGACAGGATTAGGGCAGCCATTGAGAAAAGGCTGGAAGAAAATCCGGGAAACGAACATTTGGAACAGCAGGCGACTTTAGTACATAGTGCGCCGATTACAACGATTCATAGTTTTTGTCTGTCTGTGATAAGGGAACATTTTCATGTGATCGATCTTGATCCGGGATTTCGGATCGGGGAAGAAGGGGAACTGAAGCTTCTGAAACAGGATGTTCTAGACGAATTACTGGAAGAGCGGTATGCAGAAGGAGATCAAGAATTTCTCTCTTTTACAGAGCGGTTTGGAACCGGGAAAAATGACCGGAAGATCGAAGGGATTATCTTAAAACTGTATGAATATTCCCGCAGTTATCCCCAGCCGGTGAAATGGCTGGATCAATGTGTGGAAATATACGGAAAAGACGAAGCGGAAGAAAAGCTGGTACAGCAGATGTTGAAGCATGTTTATCTTCGCGTGAATGAACCGGAGAAGCTGCTTCAAAGATGTCTGAAAATATGTGAAGAACCAGACGGTCCGTATATGTATGGAGATATGCTGGAGTCAGATCTGTTACATGTAGAGAATATCAGGAGAAGCAGTGATTTTGCAAAAATGTATCGCGCAGTTACTCAGTTTGAATGGAAGACTCTCTCCAGAAAAAAGGATGACAGCGTATCGCCTGAGAAGCGAGAACTTGTGAAGTCGCTGAGAGATCAGGCGAAAAAGGCGATAACAGGAATAAAGGAAATGTATTTTTACACATCGGAAAATACATGGAAAGAAGATCTGCTTCAGGCAAGGGGATCAGTGGAAACGGCTGTGCTTTTGGTAAAGCAGTTTGCAGAGAAGTTTGCAGAGAAGAAGCGCAGCAGAAATATGATAGATTTTAACGATATGGAACAGTTTGCCCTTGCTGTTTTGACAGAAGAAAAAGAGGGAGAACTTGTTCCTTCCGTTGTCGCTCGTGAGTATGCGAAGCAGTTTGAAGAGATCATGATCGATGAATATCAGGACAGCAATTTCGTTCAGGAAACGATTTTGACAAGTGTGTCAGGGCAGGCAGACGGGAGAAACAATATTTTCATGGTAGGAGATGTAAAGCAGAGCATCTACAGTTTTCGTCTTTCAAGACCAGAACTGTTCATGGAAAAATATAATACATACAGCGTGGAAGACAGTGAAAAGCAGCGGATCGATCTGCATAAGAATTTCAGGAGCAGGGAAGAAGTTTTAGACGGCGTTAATTATATTTTTCATCAAATCATGAAAAAAGAAATGGGCGGGATAGAATATGACGATAACGCGGCTCTTTATGCCGGAGCGTCCTTCCCTGAAATCCGGGAGACAGACGAAAGAAATAAAAGGTCAGATACATCAGAGCAGAACGATCTGTTTAAGACAGAGCTGCTGGTTTTGGCTGAGTGGAAAAAGGATACAGAAAATGTACGCCGGACGGAAGCGAGAATGATCGCGAAGAGAATCAGAAAGCTGATGCGGGAAGGAATCGTTTTTGATAAAGAGACAGAAACGTACCGCCCGGTGAAATACAAGGATATCGTGATTCTGACAAGAAGTGTGAAAGGATGGGCGGAAGATTTTTCGGCAGTTCTTGCAGAAGAAGGGATTCCCGCGTATTCTGTAAGCAGGGAAGGTTATTTTGCGGCGTATGAGGTAAGCGTGTTACTCGACTATCTGAAAATACTTGATAACGGACGTCAGGATCTTCCGCTTGCGGCGGCGCTGACTTCTCCGTTTGGACGCCTTCGAACAGAAGAGATGGCAAAGATCAGGATGGAATACCCGGATACGCCGTTTTATGAAAGCGCACGGCTGTATGCTTCGGCAGAAGCGAACGATCCGGTTTTGCAAAAGAAGCTGTCGGAATTCTTTGAACAGGTTGATAGGTTCAGAGGAAAGGTATCTTATACTCCGATTCATGAGCTGCTGGAAGAAATTATAGAGGAAACCGGATTCGGTATCTATATCGGAGCGATGGAAGGCGGCGCTCAGCGGACGGCAAATATCGAAATGCTCGTGGAGAAAGCCAAGGCGTTTGAAGGAACAAGTTATAAAGGATTGTTTCATTTTGTGCGGTATATTGAACAACTGAAAAAATATGATGTAGATTACGGGGAAGCAGGAACGCTGGATGAGCAGGCGGATACAGTGCGGATCATGAGTATTCATAAGAGTAAAGGATTGGAATTTCCGATCGTGTTTGCAGCAGGACTGGGAAAAAGTTTTAATACGCAGGACACAAAAAGCAGTATGCTCCTTCATCCAAAATGGGGAATCGGAGTGGATAAGATTAATCTGGAACGGCGGACAAAGGCTCCAACCTTTCTGAAAAAAGTGATTCGTGAGGAGTTAATGTATGAAATGTGGTCGGAGGAAATGCGTATCTTGTATGTGGCGCTGACAAGAGCAAAGGATAAACTGATCATGACCGGAGTTCTGCCGCATCATTTTGTGATGCAGTCAGGGGAAAACGGAGTGATTACTACAGGGGCAAAATCTTATTTTGACTGGATCATGCCGGCGCTTTGGTCTGAAACGGCGGGAGGAGTAAGAAAGGATGCTCCGGTTGATGTTTTTTATTATACGCAGGAAGATTTGAAACCGGATGTTTCAGAGGTGAAGGCAGAAGAGCTGGCGCTTGATGTGTTGAAACATTGGGATGCGGAAAAGATTTATGATCTGAAATTCCGGGATCGGTTGGATGAGCAGATGAAGTATGTTTATCCGTATGATTTTGAAGGCAGTATGAAGTTGAAATTTACGGTGTCAGAATTAAAGAAAAGAACGATTCTGCAGGAAGAATCCGGTGAAGAGATGTATAAAGAACCGGAAGTTGTCCCGCTTATTCCTCATTTTATTAAGAAGGAAGACACGCTTTCCGGAGCTTCCAGAGGAAGCGCATATCACAAAATGCTTGAATTGCTTGATTTTGCAAAAGAGTATGATGAAAGCGGTCTGGAAGCTGAGTTGGAGAAGCTGACAGAAGCAGGACGTTTGTCAAAGGAAATGGCAGACTGCATCAGGATTGAAGATATGATGCATTTTCTTCAGACAAAGAGCGGAAGCCGTATGTCCCGGGCGGCAAGAAAAGAAATGCTTTATAAAGAGCAGCCGTTTGTGATCGGCGTGGACGCATCGGAGATCTATCCGGGAGATCAGTCTGGGGAAAAGATACTTGTACAAGGGATTATTGACGTATACTTTGAAGAAGAGGACGGACTTGTCGTGCTTGATTATAAGACAGATCAGGTGAAAAACGGGAAAGAACTGGCAGAAAAATACCATGCGCAGTTGGAATATTATGCGCAGGCGCTCTCGCAGCTTACCGGAAAATGCGTGAAAGAGAAGATCATTTATTCGTTTACTTTAAAAGAGGAGATCAATGTATGAAAATTCTGATGTATTATCTGATCGCTGTAAATGCAGTCACATGGATGATGTACGGTTTAGATAAATGGAAGGCAAAAAGCGGAAAATGGAGAATATCGGAAAGGGCGCTTCTTCTTGCCGCTTTGGCAGGCGGTTCTGTCGGGGCGCTGGCAGGGATGATGATGTTTCGCCATAAAACAAAGAAGCCGAAATTTTTCATAAGCGTACCGGTGTTTTTTGTGATCCACTGTGTGATAGCAGGATATATTCTTTTGAATTATTAACGAAAGAATTAAAAGCCGGAACAAAATGGGATTGTTTAAGAATGAAAACCGTATTGGAAAAGTCTATGATATTTCTGATACGGTTTTATTTTGGAAAGAGTTTTGTTTGACAAATGATATTATATAAAATATAATATTACTTGAATAATATATTTGATTTTACAATGAAAAATCCGGCAGGGGATCGGAGCGTTTTTTTGTTTTTGGAAAATGGAAATCGAGGAGGAACGCATGGCATTTCATACAGGGGCGGCTCTTTTGGATGCGATCGTATTGGCGGTTGTATCTATGGAAGAGACTGGAACATACGGATACAGGATTACGCAGGATGTAAGGAAAGTGATCGAAGTATCGGAGTCAACATTGTATCCGGTTTTGCGAAGACTTCAGAAAGACGAGTATCTGGAAGTGTACGACAGACAGTTTGAAGGGAGAAACAGGCGGTATTATAAGATCACTTCAAAAGGGATGCAACAATTAGATTTTTATAAGAAAGAATGGGAAACTTATACCCGGAAGGTCAACGCGATCTTTCACGGGATGATCGTGAATGAGGAGATTTCAGAATCGGATCGGAAGTAAAAGACGCCAAACCGGAGCAGATGAATAGAATTAGAAAAACAGGCAACACTTCTTTGCAAAGAAATGAAAGGAGCAGTTGTATGTCGGGAAAAAAATCAAAAAAGATCGATTTGGCAAACCTTGATCCGGAAGAAAAATTAAAATACGAAGTAGCGGAAGAATTGGGACTTCTCGATAAAGTGATGGCAGAGGGGTGGAAATCCCTTACATCGAAAGAAACGGGAAGGATCGGAGGGCTTGTAACAAGAAAGAAAAAAAGCAGTCGGGCAGATCAGACATAGCAGAAGAATAAACAAAAACGGCAGAACGGGGCATTGAGAAAGCGGCGAAGGGCGGAATATTTCTTTACAAAGACAAGCAAATTTGATAAAATTGTACATCCGAGGGAGACGACAGGTGATGTGTATGAAAGAAAAAATAACTGTTTTGAGTACAGAAATGGACTGCCTGACAGCGAAAGAAGCTATGGTGAAGGCAATCGCGTTTATGGAGAGAGAGTCGGCTGATATCATAGAGATCCTATCCATGAGCACTCTGATGAGTGTGCGGGATGAAGAAGAATGGAAAAAAACGATATCCGGGTTTGGTCTGATGCTTCCGGGGGAGACAGAGATCCTTGAAGCAGCAGGGGAAACGGACAGAGTGAAGCTGAGAGAAGCAGACAATCAGACATTTATAAAAATGTTTATGAAATATCTTCAAAGGAACAGAAAAAAAGTATTTCTGCTTGCAGACTCCGAGGAGAAGCTTGCATCTGTCGAGCATGCGATGAAGTATTATGATAAAGGGATCTGTCTGACGGGACATGCGCTGATCCGGGAAGGTGAAAACAGAGAAGAAGATGTAGTAAACGAAATCAACGGAACCGAAACAGACTGTATTTTATCCGTGCTGCAGTCGCCTTATCAAGAACAGTTCATCGCGAAATATCAGGCTCTTTTGAATGTGAAGATGTGGTTCGGATGCGGATCGCTGCTGGAAAAAAGTTATGGTGAAAGAAAGCTTTCCAAAAGACTTTCCCGCTTTTTCTTAAAAAAGAGATTTCATCTGTTAGTAGGAAAGCAGCAGAAAAAGACGAAATAGACAAATGCTGGACAAAGTGTCTATATTTGGAATTTGTGAACAATGTATAAGATGTAAAATATGAATTTTTTGTAAAATATCTGAGGAAGTGCATAAAAAATATGTATTTCCTCTTTCTTTTTTTGCTGTTTTGCATTAATATAATACATGAGTCTAAGAAAGATGATTTTTTTCGCTTTTTAAGTTTGTGAAAAATGTACATGATATAATTCCAAAGAGTGGAGGAAAAAGAATGATTTCAAATCAGATACTTCAGAATACGATCGATGGACTGAAAGGAATTTCCAAAGTTGATTTTGCTGTATTGGATACAGAAGGAAAGGAATTGGCTGCTACATTTGATAATGTACAGGAAAGAAGCGGCGCGGTGCTCTCGTTTGTAGAATCGCCGGCTGACAGTCAGGTAATACAGGGATGCCAGTTCTTTAAGATCTTCGATGAACAGAGACTGGAATATGTTCTTTTGGCAGAGGGAGACAGCGAGACGGCATACATGCTCGGAAAAGTTGCGGCATTTCAGGTTCATAGTCTTCTTATCGCTTATAAAGAACGATTTGATAAAGATAATTTTATTAAAAACCTGTTGCTGGATAACCTGCTTTTGGTAGATATTTATAATCGTGCAAAAAAATTACATATTGACACAGAGGTAAAACGTGTTATCTTTATTATTGAGACATCACACGAAAAGGATAATGCTGCGCTTGAGAACGTAAGGAATCTTCTCGGCGGAAAATCAAAAGATTTTATTACCGCAGTCGATGAGAAGAATATTATCGTAGTGAAGGAACTTGCAGAAAAGGATGGCGCAAAAGAGCTTGAGAAGATGGCGAAGTCAATGCTTGATATGCTGCGTGAAGACACGAAGGACGAGAAGATCCGCATTGCGTACGGTACGATCATCAGCGATATCAAGGAAGTTTCCAAGTCTTATAAAGAAGCGAAGCTCGCTCTTGACGTAGGAAAGATCTTCTTTGCAGAGAAAGATGTCGTTGCATTTACGACGCTTGGCATCGGACGTTTGATCTATCAGCTCCCGATCCCGCTGTGTAAGATGTTTATCAAGGAGATTTTCGAGGGGAAATCACCGGATGATTTTGACGAGGAGACATTGACGACGATCAATAAGTTTTTTGAGAACAGCCTCAATGTGTCAGAGACATCCAGACAACTGTACATTCACAGAAATACTCTTGTATACAGACTGGACAAGCTTCAGAAGAGCACAGGACTCGATCTTCGCGTCTTCGAAGATGCGATTACATTTAAGATCGCGCTTATGGTCGTAAAATATATGAAATACATGGAATCATTAGAGTATTGATCTATATTCATACAGGAGTATAAATAATTAGGAGGAACTTATGATTGAATTAAGAAACGTGACGAAGGAGTACTCCAAGGGAAATGCTGCCCTTAACGGAGTCTCTGTGAAAATCGAACGGGGAGAATTCGTTTTCATCGTCGGGGACAGTGGTTCGGGAAAATCTACCCTGATCCGTTTGATCATGAAAGAATTGAACCCGACTGAGGGTACGATCATCGTGAACGGGCAGAATCTGAACCGGATGAAGCACAAGAATATCGCAAGATACAGAAGAGGTTTAGGAGTTGTGTTTCAGGACTTCCGTCTTTTAAAAGACAGGAATATTTATGAGAATATCGCATTTGCCCTGCGTGTGACAGAGACACCGACGAAGGTGATCAAGAAAAAGGTTCCGGCAGCGCTTTCACTGGTCGGACTTGCACAGAAATACAAATCATTTCCGAAGGAACTGTCAGGAGGAGAGCAGCAGAGAGTTGCAATCGCAAGGGCGATCGTAAATGAACCCGCTATTTTGTTGGCAGACGAGCCTACGGGAAACTTGGACCCAACGAACTCATGGGAGATTATGAGCCTTTTGAAAGAGGCGAATGAAAGGGGAACGACAGTGCTTGTCGTGACACATAACCAGGAGATCGTAAACGAGATGAACGAGCGCGTGATCACTATGAAACAAGGTGTGATCGTCAGTGATGAACAAAAAGGTGGGTATATAGATGAGGATTAGTACATTTGGATACGTCGGAAAACAGGGCGTTAAGAATATCTGGAGAAACAAGATGTTTTCACTCGCATCCATTGCGACAATGTCAGCTTGTATCTTCTTGTTTGGATTATTCTTTTCGATCATTGTAAATTTTCAGTATATTATAAAAACAGCGGAGGAAGGCGTCGCGATTACTGTATTCTTTGACGAAGACGCTACGGATTCAGAGAAGAAAGCAATCGGAGAGGCGCTGGAGTCACGCGAAGATGTGGCAGAAGTAAAGTACATATCGGCAGAGGAAGCGTGGGAAGAGTTCCAGAAACAGTATTTTGCTGATAATCCGGAGCTGGCAGAAGGGTTTAAAAACGATAACCCGCTTGCATCTTCGGATAACTACGAAGTATATATGAAGACATCGGAAGATAATAAGAGTCTTACAGCGAGAAGCCGTTCTCTTTCCGAGACGCAGAAAGAACTTGTTTCTTATGCGAAAAAACTGGACGGTGTGCGTGAAGTGAATAAGTCGGATGTAGTGGCGAAGATGCTTTCAAGTGTGAATACGCTTGTAGCTGTTATTTCAATCGCAATTATCATTATTCTTCTTGGAGTTTCCATCTTCCTGATCAGTAATACGGTTACGATGGGTATTACCGTCAGAAAAGAAGAGATCGCGATTATGAAGTATATCGGAGCGAAAGATTTTGTTGTTCGTTCTCCGTTCGTTATCGAAGGTCTTATCATCGGTATTTTCGGTGCGGCAATCCCGCTCGTTCTGTTGTACTTCCTGTATGACAAAGCAGTTGAGTACATTATGATGAAGTTTAGTATTCTTGAGAATATTATTACATTCCTTCCGGTATCGTCTGTATATCAGATTTTACTTCCGATCGGTGTAGTGATGGGAATCGGAATCGGTTTCCTCGGAAGTTTCTTTACGGTGCGTAAACATCTGAAAGTGTAGGAGGTATACACGATGAAGTGTAGAATGAAGAGGGTGGCGAGTCTATTTCTTGCGTTGTCACTGTGTGCCGGAATGACGATGAATGTAGGCGCCGTTACCGTTCAGGAAGCGGAGAATAAAGCGGACGAGCTGGAAGGCAAAAAGGAACAGGCTCAGGAAGAGGCGAAAGATCTCACAGAAAAGTTAAAAGAGATCGTTGCCGATATGGAAGAAACGCAGGAGAAACTGACGGAAAAGGAAGAAGAGATCGAACAGGTTGAAAATGAACTTGTTCAGGCTCAGATTGATGCGAACGATCAGTATGAGAGAATGAAAGTTCGTATCAAATATATGTATGAGAGCGGGAATACCCAGTTTGTAGCTGTCCTTGCCGAGAGCAAGAATATGGGTGACTTTCTGAATAAGGCAGAATATATTTCCCAGATTTCAGAGTATGACAGAGACGAGCTTATAAGGTATCAGGATACGGTCGAAGAGATCAAAGTGAAAGAAGAAGAAGTTCAGGCAGAATATGAAGAACTGAATACGCTTCAGACAAAGCTTGTTAGTCAGCAGACGGAAGTTCAGACGATGATCGATGCGAACAAGGAAAAGCTTGATAATATCCAGTCAGAGATCGATGCGAATGCGGTTGCATTGGAAAAGGCGAAAGAGATTGAACGGATACAGAAGGAGCAGGCGGGAAATAATTATATTCCGTCAACAGGTGGAAATGTCGTAAGTGGAAATGGATATTTTACGCATCCGTGTCCGGGCATGTCTTATCAATCCAGTTATTTCGGTGAGATCAGACCGTATGAGATCGGCGGACATAAAGGGCATGATTATGCGGCTCCTACCGGAACACCTACATATGCGGCTGCCGCAGGAACGGTTGTAATCGCAGGATTTAGCAACAGCGCCGGAAATTGGGTTGTTATCAATCATGGAAATGGACTTGTGACAAAATACATGCATCACAGCGCGCTTTGTGTCAGGGCAGGGCAGTATGTGGAAAAAGGTCAGCCGATCGGATATGTGGGAAGTACGGGACAGTCAACCGGACCGCATCTTCATTTTCAGGTAGAGCTGAATAATGTAGCTGTTAATCCTGATTTGTATCTGTAGATTTATCGTGTGTATGTATAGAGTGGCAGATGCAGATAGGATTTGGTAAATGGAATTTAGTATATGGGAGATGTCCTGTATATGGTATAAGAGGGGAGACAAGGCAGAGCTCGATCTGTTTTGTCTTTCTTCTGTATAGGAAAAAGTTTGGGTGACGTTTTATAAAAGCAGAATGGGAAAATGAAACAGTTATATAATAGATAGAGACAAAATGAAACAAAACCGATGAATGTATGAAGATGGGGTGAATGGAAACAGTATGGATCAGAATAGGAGTCAAAGAGAACCAAACGAAATGAATCAGGAGCAGTTGAACAGAAGAGAACCGGGAACAGACAGTGGGAAGAAAAAAAGCCGGTTCGGTGTAGGCGTTCTTGTAGGAATTGTGATCGGCGCCGTTTTGTTTATCGGAATATGGGGCGTTGGAAGGATGACGGTTTCTGTATTACGAAGAGGCAATTTTGGAACGGAGAGTACGTCAAAATCAGATGTAGAACATAAATTGGACCGACTGAATGCATTGATTGAAAAGTATTATCTGTATGAGGATGAGATTGATAAAGACGCGCTTGTGGAAGGGATTTATTCGGGATATGCAGGCGCGCTTGGCGATCCGTACACAGAATATTATGATGAGCAGGAGACGAAAGAACTCTTTGAATCAACGAATGGAGAGTTTTCTGGAATCGGCGCTTCCATGTCGAAATTGCAGGGAACAGATGAGATTACGATCATCAATGTGTATAAGGATTCTCCGGCGGAGAAGGCAGGATTGAAAGCCGGAGATATTTTGTATAAAGTAGACGGCAAAGAAACGGCAGGATATGAGCTGGATACCGTCGTTTCATGGATCAAAGGTGAGAAAGGAACGTCGGTCGTGCTTTCAGTATTAAGAGATGAAAAGGAAGTGGAAGTGACGGCGGTTCGGGATACGATCGAAGTGCAGACCGTTGTGTATGAGATGGAAGAAGATCAGATCGGATATATCGCTGTAAGTGAGTTTGACAGTGTAACATATCATCAGTTTGAAGCAGCTCTTGAGGATCTTGAAGCGCAGGGGATGAAAGGACTTGTGATCGATCTTCGGAATAATCCGGGCGGAAACTTTGAGACGGTAACGGATATGCTGAAACTGCTTCTTCCGGAAGGCGTGATCGTGTCAACGAAAGATAAAAACGGAAATGTAGAAGAAGTTACATGTGATGGAACGAATGAATTTGATAAACCGCTGGCTGTTCTTGTAAATCAGTACAGCGCCAGTGCGTCTGAAATCTTCAGCGGAGCTGTGCAGGATTATGGAGTAGGGAAGATCGTCGGCATGACGACGTATGGAAAAGGCGTTGTCCAGCAGCTTATGGATCTCGGCGACGGAACGTGTTTGAAGATGACGATTGCAGAATATTATACGCCGAACGGACGGAGCATCAACGGGAAAGGCGTTGAGCCGGATGTAGAAGTTGAGTATGAATATGATGAAAATAATCCTGAAGCAGATTCACAGCTGGAGAAAGCTTTGGAAGTCGTGAAAGATCAGATGTAAAAGCAGAAGACTGCTAAAGAAAAAAGCGGAACAGTCATCCACACTGTTTCGCTTTTTTTCTTTAAAGAATTAATTATTCAAATCGGTTTTCTTGAATTGGTTCTCTTATATTATGTCCTGTTTTTCGGAGTGTTTCTGTGATAATATCACTTAGTATGGGAGTTTTGTGATATGATCACACGGGCTCATCGGCAGTGTTTTGTTTTGGACTTTTCGCTTTGCAGATGAGCTGAGTCATTGTTCCCATGGGACAGTAAACACACCAGCTTCTCGGTTTGAACAAGATCATTGTCACTAAACCAAGTACGGTAGATGTAAGCATAACGCTGTAAAATCCAAAAGCGAAT
This sequence comes from Mediterraneibacter sp., assembly GCF_030825015.1. Taxonomy (NCBI): domain Bacteria; kingdom Bacillati; phylum Bacillota; class Clostridia; order Lachnospirales; family Lachnospiraceae; genus Mediterraneibacter; species Mediterraneibacter sp. Next base: position 120,898 of record NZ_JAPJQP010000002.1, read on the forward strand.
TGTGCGACGCCGGGGTGGAAGACTGTGCCGTGATATGCCCAGTTCCATGGAAGAGAGAAAGTCCACAAAAGCGTAACCGCCTGTTTTAGACTGCGGACGTTTGCAAATACAAGTCCTGTGTTCCAAAGCATCTGGAAAAACATAATAAAGAAAAAGATTAAAAATCCATAACGGAACCATTTACTTTTCATCCAGCGTGGAATATCTTTTTTTCTGGAAAGCCCGAAACGGCCGCCGATCAGCCCGAAGAGCTGCCCTCTTCCACAGTAGCGGTTGCAATATCCCTTTGTTCCTTTTGCAAGAGAGATAATCAAAGGGATGAAGAAACAGAGAAGTCCGATCCATGCAAAGAGGATGTTGAAAAATCCGAGGATCAAATAAGCAAGGGATACGATCCACAGATAGTCATACCAATGTTTTTTCATAACTGTACCTCCTTGATCGCGATGACAGATGCCGGACATTCGACAGAACATTTTCCGCAGCCGACACATTTTTCGGGATTGATCTTAGCCACGATCCCCCTGAAGATTACGATGGCGTTCATCGGACAGACTTTGACGCAGCATCCGCATGCCACGCAGTCACTTTCCGAGACGAATGCTTTTCTTTTTTTTCTGATTTTCTTTTCCGCAGTTTTTTCCATGACGGACCTCCTAACAATTTTGTTTTATCAATATAGCATGCAGCAGCAGATGTTTCCGTGATATAATCACGCAGCAGCAGAAGATTCTCTTTTATACATGACGAAACGTTCAAACTTTGATATAGTAAGGAAGTATGAAAAATCAAGTATAAGGAGTCAGGGAGATGGATATATTAATTGTTATGTGTATTGGGATTATTGCAGGGCGTTTTTCTTTTCTGCGGCGCGGAAAAAAGATAAATGAATACTTTTCCCTGCTCTGCACATTCGTTTTAATCTTTTCTATGGGAGTGATGCTTGGAAAGAAGGAGAATTTCTTTGAAGAACTGTCATCGCTTGGTCTGACAAGCTTTCTGTTCTTTCTCATTCCGACGGCGCTTTCTATCCTCTTTGTCTATGTACTGACAAGAGTTTTTATGAAGAAAGAAAAATAAGTTGTCAGGAAGAAAATAAGATTTTGGGAAAGAAGGGTTGAAGATGATTGTTTTTCTAACAATATTGTCCTTACTGTCAGGACTCGCTTATGGTTATTTCGATGTGGAAAGCAGCTTCATTACTGCCATTACGCAGAACACGAATATTGTTTTATATTTGTTAATGTTTTCCGTTGGGATAAGTATCGGAATGTATGACGGGATCATGCAAAAAATACGCGAATATCATATTAAGATTTTTATTATTCCGATCGGGATTATCATCGGTTCTCTTTTGGGAGGTGTGCTTTGTTCTGTCATTATTAAAATGCCGGCAGGAGAAGCGACGGCGATCGCAAGCGGACTGGGATGGTACAGTCTTTCAGGTGCGACGATCAGTAAAATGGTAGGAGCGGAAGCAGGAAGCATTGCTTTTTTGAGTAACCTTATGAGGGAAATCTTTTCTTTTTTTATTATTCCGTTTTTGGCGGTGCACTTTAATTATTATACATGCATCGCTCCGGCTGGAGCGACCAGTGAAGATACGACGCTTCCTGTCATGTTAAAATATACAAATGAAGAGACGGTCGTACTGTCTGTTTTAAATGGTGTGATCTGCTCTTTTTGTGTACCGATCCTTATTTCGTTTTGTTTAAATATAAGATAAGAAACAGAATAATATCCGGGGGACGAGTCAGAAGATTTATGCTTTTTAAAGAAGCCGGATTATAAAAATATGAAAAAATTAGCACTCGATGCTTGACAGTGCTAACAACAAGTGCTATATTCCTAATAGAACACGAAAACAAAGGAGGGATTAGCATGAATATAAACAGATTTACACAAAATTCACTTCAAGCGGTGCAAAACTGCGAGAAGATCGCCGCAGATAACGGGAATCAGGAATTGGCGCAGGAACATTTACTGTATGCGCTGCTTACACAGGATGACAGTCTGATCTTAAAATTGTTTGAAAAGATGAATATTCAAGGTCAGCTTTTGATCAACAGAGTGGATCAGGCGATCGGAAAGCGTCCAAAAGTTCAGGGCGGTCAGCTTTTCGTAGGGCAGGATCTGAACAATGTGTTGATCCATGCCGAGGATGAGGCGAAACAGATGGGAGACGAATACGTTTCCGTAGAGCACCTTTTCCTTTCCCTGTTAAAATATGCAAGTAAAGAGATGAAACAGATTTATCGGGAATTTGGTATCAGCCGGGAAGGATTTCTGCATGCACTTTCCACTGTCAGAGGCAATCAGAGAGTGACAAGCGATCATCCCGAAGCGACTTATGATACGCTGAACAAATACGGACAGGATCTGGTAGAACGGGCAAGGGATCAAAAGCTTGATCCGGTGATCGGTCGTGACGAGGAGATCAGAAATGTGATCCGCATTCTTTCCCGTAAGACGAAAAACAATCCGGTGCTTATCGGAGAACCTGGAGTCGGAAAGACAGCGGTCGTGGAAGGTCTTGCTCAGCGGATCGTCAGCGGAGACGTTCCCGAAGGACTGAAAGAGAAGACGATCTTCTCTTTGGATATGGGTGCTCTTGTTGCAGGTGCAAAGTATCGGGGAGAGTTTGAGGAACGTCTGAAAGCAGTTCTTGAAGAAGTGAAAAACAGTGATGGAAAGATCATCCTGTTTATTGATGAGCTGCACACGATCGTTGGAGCAGGAAAGACAGACGGCGCTATGGATGCCGGAAATATGTTAAAACCGATGCTTGCAAGAGGTGAACTTCACTGCATCGGAGCAACAACGCTTGATGAGTATCGTCAATATATCGAGAAAGACGCGGCTTTGGAACGTCGTTTCCAGCCGGTTTTGGTTGACGAACCTACGGTGGAAGACGCTATTTCTATTTTGCGCGGACTGAAAGAGCGTTATGAAGTATTTCACGGAGTGAAGATTACAGACAGCGCCCTTGTGGCTGCGGCAATGTTGTCAAACCGATATATTTCAGACCGTTTTCTGCCGGACAAAGCGATCGATCTTGTCGATGAAGCCTGCGCGCTTATTAAGACAGAACTGGATTCCATGCCGACAGAGCTGGATGAACTAAGAAGAAGGATCATGCAGCTTGAGATTGAAGAAGAAGCATTGAAAAAAGAAGAAGACCGATTGAGCCGTGAACGTCTGGAGCATTTGCAGGAAGAGCTGGCAGGGCTGAAAGAAGAATATGCGGGCAAAAAGGTACAGTGGGACAATGAAAAGCATTCTGTTGAACGGGTACAGAAAATCCGTGAAGAGATCGAGCAGGTAAATAAAGAGATCAGTAAGGCGCAAAGAGAGTATGATCTGAACAAAGCCGCAGAACTGCAGTACGGAAAACTTCCTCAGCTTCAGAAACAGCTTGAAGAAGAGGAAGAGAAGGTGAAAGAAAAAGAGCTGTCGCTTGTTCATGAAGCAGTGACGGATGAAGAGATCGCAAGGATCGTTTCCAGATGGACAGGAATTCCTGTAGCGAAATTAAATGAAAGTGAAAGAAATAAAACACTTCACCTTGCGAATGAACTTCACAAAAGAGTGATTGGTCAGGACGAAGGGGTCGAACTTGTAACAGAAGCGATCATTCGTTCCAAAGCCGGAATCAAAGACCCGGGCAAGCCGATTGGATCGTTCCTTTTCCTCGGACCGACAGGCGTAGGAAAGACAGAACTGGCGAAAGCTTTAGCACAGAGTCTGTTTGACGATGAGAATAATATGGTGCGGATTGACATGAGCGAGTATATGGAAAAATATTCCGTGTCAAGACTGATCGGAGCGCCTCCGGGATATGTCGGATATGACGAGGGCGGTCAACTGACGGAAGCCGTTAGAAGAAAACCGTATTCGGTTGTACTGTTTGACGAGGTGGAAAAGGCGCATCCTGACGTATTCAACGTATTGCTGCAAGTGCTGGATGACGGAAGAATCACGGATTCACAGGGACGTACTGTAGATTTTAAAAATACGATCCTGATTATGACATCCAATATCGGTGCAGGTTATCTGCTGGACGGCATAAACGAAGACGGAACAATCGCGGAAGAGGCACAGAGTATGGCGATGAATGATTTGAGAGCTCATTTCAGACCGGAATTTTTGAACCGTCTTGATGAGATCATTATGTTTAAACCATTGACGAAAGAAAATATTCGTGCGATTATTGACTTGTTAGTAGCAGATGTAAACAGACGGCTGGAAGAAAAAGAGCTGACGATCGAGCTGACAGAAGCGGCAAAAGACTGTGTCGTAGAGGGCGGATACGATCCGATGTACGGGGCAAGACCGTTGAAGAGATATCTGCAGAAAAATGTAGAGACACTGGCTGCGCGGCTGATTCTTGCCGGAAATGTCGGAAGAGAAGATACGATCCTGATCGATGCGGCAGACGGAAGACTGAAAGCAGATGTGAAGCGGATAAACAGTGCAGGCGGACACGAAGTATAAGCCAAATATGAGAAATTCAGAAAGAAGAGAGCCTGCACAGTGCCGGTGCGTGAAAGGATGACGCAAGTGACACCGATTATCTTTCATATTGATGTAAATTCGGCTTATTTGAGCTGGACGGCTGTAGAACAATTAAAAAACGGTGCAAAAGTGGATATACGCGAGATTCCGGCAATCATCGGCGGAGATCAGAAATCCCGTCACGGCGTTGTCCTTGCGAAATCCACTTCTGCAAAAAAATATGGCATCCGCACAGGGGAACCTGTTGCGAATGCCTTTCGCAAGTGTCCGAATCTTGTGATGTATCCGCCGGATCATCGAATGTATCGGGAGAAAAGCAGACAGATGATGGAATATTTAAAGATATTTACGAAGGAGATCGAGCAGGTCAGCGTAGATGAATGCTATATGGATTTCACAAAAATCAGCGACAGATACAGCTCGCCCATCGACGGAGCGATCGAGATCAAAGACGGAATCAGGAAGAATTTCGGATTTACGGTAAATGTCGGGATCTCAACGAACAAATTACTTGCGAAAATGGCGTCAGATTTTGAGAAACCGGATCGGATACACACGTTGTTTCCGGAGGAGATAAAAGTAAAGATGTGGCCCCTTCCGATCGGGGATCTTTATATGGCAGGAAAATCCAGTGTGCAGGTTTTGAAAAAACTGGAGATCAACACGATCGGGGCATTGGCGCAGTCAGATCCTGAACTGATCGTGCTTCATCTGAAAAGTCATGGAAGGATGCTGTGGGAATTTGCAAACGGGATCGGTGCATCGGCTGTTCAGTCAGAACCGGAAGAAGCGAAAGGAATCGGAAATTCCACTACTCTTAGAGAAGATGCGCAGACGTTGGAAGAAGTATGCCCGGTATTTGAAGAATTGGCAAAGAGCGTTGGAAGACGTTTGAAGAAAGCGGGAAAAAAGGCGAAAATGGTCAGTATGGAGATCAAATATTATGATTTCCGCACATTATCCCATCAGATGCAGTTGGAGAAACCATCGAATGAAAGCAGTGTATTATATAAGGCGGCAGTTGCTTTGTTTCAGGAAGCATGGAGCGGGGAGCCGGTGCGGCTTCTCGGGATCAGAACGTCGAAATTAGTGGACGAAGACGAACCTGAACAGCTTACGCTTTTCGATATACAGCCGCCGAAAGAGCCGGATGAGAAACATAAGCGTCTGAAAAAGGCAATGGATGAACTGAACAAAAAGTATGGAGAAGGTTCGGTCATAAAGGCAAGCCTTATGAAAAAGAAAAAATAAATTTCAAAATCTTATTCAAAAAATCTTTAGAATTTCTTTTGAATCTTATATCAGCCTCCTTTAGATTTACAGGATATCCTGTAGATAGTTAAAGGAGGCTGATTTTTTTATGAGCATATCTGAACTTACCGAGTATTTTTTACAATATGGAGCGTTTTTTATTTATTTGATCGTGCTTTTGGAATATTTGAACCTTCCGGGATTTCCGGCTGGTGTGATCATGCCGCTGGCAGGAATTTGGGCTGCGAAAGGGGAAATCAGCTTCCCGATGGTCATGATCCTTACTGTTTTTGCAGGATTGACCGGAAGCTGGGCATTATATCTGCTTGGCAGATTCGGCGGCGGAAAAGTGATGGAATTTTATTTTAAGAAATTTCCAAAGCAGCAGCCGGTGATTGAAGAGAAGATGGCGTTTTTGAGAGAAAAAGGCGGAACAGGCGTGTTTGTAAGTAAACTTCTTCCGATGGTTCGGACGCTTATTTCGATTCCTGCAGGAATGGTAAAAATGAATTTTACAAAATATACGGTCAGTTCCGTGTGTGGGATCTTCCTTTGGAATCTGGCATTTGTAGGGGCAGGATATTTCTTCGGAGATGCGGCGATCAATTTCTTTACATAATTTTAGGGCGTTTGTGGAAAGCAAACAGGAAATCATACCGAAATAAGGCGAGAGAATCCAGACAAGGGGGAAATGACATGAAAATCGCAATGTTGACAAATAATTACAGACCATTTGTAGGGGGCGTGCCGATCTCAGTAGAGCGTCAGGCGAAGGAATTAATTAAATTAGGACATAAAGTGACGGTGTTCGCGCCGATGTACGGAGAAACAGAAGAAGAAAAAGCGGCGGTTTTAGCGGCTGATGCATCTGCTTTCGAGCAGGTTGTCCGGTATGGAACACAGAGAAGGAAGATGGACAACGGAATGGTGTATCCAAGCTTTTATCCTTCGGAGATCATGGAAACGTTCGAAAGAGAAACGTTTGACTGCATCCATGTACATCATCCGATGTTCGTAGGACCGTGCGCGCTTTATTTGAAGCGAAAATATCGCCTTCCGCTTATTTATACTTATCATACAAGATACGAAGACTACCTGCATTACATACCCGGACTGCGTGTCGATGAGAACAGCTTTGAGCTCAAAAAGAAAGCCGTTGGTCTGATTCAGACAAAGCTGATACCTGCTTATATGAGCTGGTTTGCGAATCAATGTGATCTCGTGCTTGCGCCGTCGGCGGGAATGCAGAAGATACTGTGGAAGTATGGGATGAGGAGCAGATCCGCCGTATTTCCGACAGGACTTGAAGAATCATTTTTCAGAACGGATGAGCAGAGGGCGCAAGAAATCAGAGAGACATATATAGGAAAGAAAAAGCATTTATATGTTACGGTATCCAGACTGGAAAAAGAGAAAAATTATGAATTTATCCTTCGCGGAATTGCGAAGATCAAAGAGGAAGCCGGGGATGATTTTCATGTGATGATTCTTGGAGACGGAAGTCAGAAAAGGGAATTGAAAACGAAGGCGGCTCTTTTGGGTATCAGCGATCTTGTGACTTTTGCAGGAAATGTACAGAACGAGGACGTGAAACATTATGTACATGCGGCAGACCTGTTTTTGTTTGCGTCAAAGTCCGAGACACAGGGAATCGTTTTGGCAGAGGCGATGGCAGCAGGAACTCCGGTCGTTGCAGTTCATGCGGTCGGTTCTGATGATATTGTCGAAGACGGGATCAATGGATTTTTGACCGAGGAAGAGGAAAGCAAGTGGGCTGAGAAAGTAATTGAAGCTTCACAGCCGAAGAACAGGTTCAAAATGAAAAAAGCAGCTTTGGCGGAAGCGCAAAATTATCGCTCCGGCACACTTGCCTTATATGAAGAGATGCTCTACAATCAATGTATCTGCGAAAAAGCAATGGATCAACAGAAAGACGGAAAAGGAGAATATTTTTATGAAAACGGAGAAGATCACGGAGAACGTACTGCAATGGCTGTTCACAAAATATCTCACATTGCTTGAAAAGACAGTGAAAATAAACTGGCATGAAGAAAATGAATACGGGGAAAGTCAGATATTTGGGTTTTGGCATGAGGACAGTTTCTTTATGAATCTTGTGCTTGATCGTCTCGCGGATAAGACAACACCCGTAGATGTGATCGTTACAGCCGATACGCGGGGAAATTATATTGAACATATGATAAAACGGTGCGGCGGGAATGCGCTGCGTGTTCCTGACGGGTATAAAGCATTCGGCGCATTGAAAAAGATTGTCTGCGATTCTTATGAAAAGGCGCATTCGATCGCTGTTGCGTTAGATGGACCGCTTGGTCCCAGACATGAGCCGAAAAAACTGGCGTTTTATTTGTCAGAACATGCAGAAGAGTCGTTTGTAGGGATCAGTCTTTCTTATTCGTCCTGCATTCGTCTGACGCGTAGATGGGATAAATATGTGATACCGCTTCCATTTACGACAGTTGACGTTGCGGTGAAAGATTATGGAGTCGTTTCCAAAAAGGCGATTCCTGATCTTCCGGTCAGCGCAGAAGCACAAATCAGAGAAGTATGCATTACACAGACAGTATAAAAATGATAGGAAATGACAAAAGGAGAGGGAGTAAGAGATGGAAATTAATCATGTATTGATCGTAGAAGATGATAAGGAGATCAGAGAAGGTGTTCAAATATATCTGCAAAGTCAGGGGTATGTGGTGTTTCAGGCGGCAGATGGGATCGAAGGTTTGGAAGTGATTGAAAGAGAAGAAATCCATCTGGCGATCGTGGATATTATGATGCCGCGGATGGACGGAATCAGGATGACGATGAAGCTTCGGGAAAAGCATGATTTTCCGGTTATCATGTTGTCCGCAAAATCAGAAGAAGTCGATAAGATCATGGGACTTAATATCGGGGCGGATGATTATGTGACGAAACCGTTCACTCCGATGGAGCTGATGGCAAGGGTCAATTCTCAGCTGCGCAGATATCGAAAATTTCTTGAAAGACTGACGCCTCAGGAAAATACTCATGTTATCGGAGGCCTTGAAATCAACGAGGACACTGTGGAAGTGACGATGGACGGCAATCCGGTGAAACTGACTCCGATTGAATACAAGATCCTTTTATTGCTTGCGAAAAATCCGGGGCGGGTCTTTTCGGCAGAAGAAATCTATGAGAGGGTATGGCAGGAGAAAGCAATCAACACAGATACGATCATGGTGCATGTGAGAAATATTCGGGAAAAGATTGAGATTGATCCGAAAAATCCAAAATATTTGAAGGTGGTGTGGGGCGTTGGATACAAAATTGAAAAACAGCCGTAAATTCGCAGTGATCGTGCTTCTTCTCTTTTTGGCTGCCTGTTCGTCGGTTATGATGTCTCAGTATGGAGCGATCCGTCGGACGATTGAATCGCAGAAAGAAGCGGAAAATCAGTCGGGAGATACTGCAAGCAGTATGGCAAACACGCTGGCAGAGGGAAATTATCTCCTTTATAATCGATATGTAAGGGATACAGATCCGGCAGAAGTGCTTTCCCTTTACGGACAGCAGAGATTTGATCTGGCAGAGAAATATTTAGATTATGAATTGATTGACGGTCAGGATGAGGTGATTGCCTCTGATCTGTCGGAAGAAGAACTGGAGAACTTAAATGCGGAGGATGGTAAAAAATATGCATTCCGCGTGAAATATGTATTTTCAGACAGTGGGGAACTGGAAGACGTTCAGATCGGGGGAACGGCATTTGATGCGGCGGCAGCATATAATATGGAGTCGATCTACATTAATGAAGCTGCAAGCGTAGAGAATTACGGTCAGATCTCCTCGATTACGAACCTTGAAGATGTTACGATCCTTTACGGGATGACAGATGAAAATCTCGAAGCCTACGGGAAAATCGTTGCTTCGGAAGAGGGCGAATGGTATGCATATTACGATCTTAGTTATATCGGCGCATACCGGGATCCTTTGGAGATCTTAAGCGTTCTGCTGATCGCAGCGGCGCTTCTTATGCCATTTATCAAACGTCTTGATTTAAGTGAGATGAAAATATTCCGCGTACCTTTTGAAGTGGCGGGTGCAGGATTATTATTCTTTTCTTTCGGCGGCTTTGATGTGATGACGTATGTCGTTTATCATACGGTGAAGAAAACGTTCCTTCCGGCAGGATTTGAGCCGGTTATATCTGTAATCAATTTCCTTTTGTGGATGTTTTTGTTTGGAATGCTTTTTTGGTGTGTTACATCACTTCGGGCAATGTTTCGGATGAAGAAGGCATACTGGACGGAAAGGACGCTGACGGCAAGAATGCTGAGAAAGATGAAGAACAAAGAAGGAGAAAACGAAGGAAAGATAAGAAAGAAAGCAGGCAGGATCTTAACGAGGATAAAGAACTTTTTTGCCCGGCAGTATGACGCGCTGCTTCATCTTGATTTTCAGGATAAAACGAATCGGACGATCCTTCGCGTCGTGCTTATCAACTTCGCCATTCTGTTTGTCGTATGTCTCTTTTGGTGGTATGGAACAGTTGCGCTGGTCGTTTATTCTGTGCTGTTGTTTATGTTCCTGAAAAAATATACGCAGGATCTTTCTAAAAAATATGAGGTTTTGCTGAAGTCTACAAATCAGTTGGCAGAAGGCCGTCTGGATATTCCGATCGAAGGCGACGTCGGTCTGTTCAATCCGATACAGGAAGAATTGAAGCGGATTCAGAAAGGATTTAAAAAAGCGGTAGATGAGGAAGTGAAGAACGAGCGCATGAAAACAGAACTTGTTACGAATGTTTCTCATGATCTCAGAACGCCGCTGACAGCGATCATCACATATACGGATCTTCTGAAAAATGAAAAGGATGAAGAAAAGCGGAAAGAGTATATTCATGTTTTGGAGAGAAAATCTCTTCGTCTGAAAGTGTTGATCGAAGATCTGTTTGAGATCAGCAAAGCTGCGAGCAAAAGCGTTGTGATGCACTTTATGAAAGTTGATATTGCCGGATTATTTAAGCAGGTTGAACTGGAAAATGACGGGAAGATCAAAGAGGCGAATCTGGAATTTCGGACGAAGCTTCCGGAACAGAAAGTTGTCATGTGGCTTGACAGCGAGAAAACCTATCGTATCTTTGAAAACCTTATCGTGAATATTACAAAGTATGCAATGCCGCATACAAGAGTTTATATTGAGATGACAGAGCAGGAGAACGGAGTTCATATTACAATGAAAAATGTTTCTGCGACGGAGTTGAATTTTAATCCTGATGAGATTACAGACCGTTTTGTGCGGGGAGATTCTTCGAGAAATACGGAAGGTTCGGGACTTGGATTGGCAATCGCGAAAAGTTTTGCTGAGCTGCAGCACGGTTCGCTGAAGATCTCGACAGAAGCAGATCTGTTTAAAGCTGACCTGTATCTTCCGAAATTAGAAGAACCGGCTGAAAATTCACAGGAGGGATCTCCTGAAAATCTGTCAATGAGAAAATAGTACAGAGCAAGCAAAGAATGTCGGGAGAGTAGTGACTCTTCCGGCATTTTGTGGTACTCTTTTGGTAGAAAAAAGGATCGGCATAGAAAAGAGAGATGATAAGAAAAATATGCTGGTATAAAGAATGAGAAAAGGGAGGAAAAAAGATGAAATATGAGATCAAGGGCGGAGAGCTTCCGGTAGTAGTCTGCTTTATGGATGCCGGAGAAACAATGATCACAGAGAAAGGTTCTATGAGCTGGATGTCACCGAATATGAAGATGGAGACAACTTCTAACGGCGGAGTCGGAAAAGCGCTTGGAAGAATGTTTGCAGGAGAGGCAATCTTCCAAAACCGGTATACGGCAGAAGGAGGTCCGGGAATGATCGCTTTTGCATCCAGTTTCCCGGGGCAGATCAAACCGTGGGAAATTATGCCGGGAAGAGAGATCGTCGTACAGAAATCGGGATTTTTAGCAGCGCAGGAAGGGGTTGAATTGTCTGTTTTCTTCCAGAAAAAATTAGGAGCGGGTCTGTTCGGCGGAGAGGGCTTTATTATGCAGAGACTTTCGGGACAGGGACTGGCGTTCCTTGAATTTGACGGATCGGTCGTAGAATATGGACTTCAGCCGGGGCAGCAGATCGTAGTTGATACAGGATATCTTGCGGCGATGGACGCTACTTGTAAAATGGAGATCCGTACAGTGCCCGGAATTAAAAATATGATGTTCGGCGGAGAAGGATTGTTTAACACGGTGATTACCGGACCGGGACGGGTCTGGCTTCAGACGATGCCGATCTCGAATGTGGCAGGCGCAATCTTAAGATATCTCCCGTCCAAATAAGTAGAATAGCATGCTATGAAAATAATATTAAATATACAGGAAAAATCAGAAATTGTTATTCGTGAATCATTTTAGAATTGTCTAAGCTCTTCTGTCAGGATCAACATGGAAAATTATTTGTCCGTTTTGATCCTGACAGGCAGACGCTTCCTCTCTTTTTTTAATCTAAAAACATTTTAGATCCCATCCATTGTCTCATATGTTCAATCATTTTTACGTCAGGCTCGATATATACGCATGCGTTTTTCTGATCGAGAGAGAGCATAACCGCATAGACAGATGCGTTTTCATTGCCGGAAGTAAAATCATATATTTTATCAGGATGGAAGGAGTTCAGCCGCGGAGATTTTTTCGGAGCAATGATCTCAGCAGACTGAATATCAAAATTGAGCATATTTTTTCTTTTTGATTTATTATAAATGGCATCGATCTGAAAATCGTGGTTTAAGATCATGTATTCATATTCTACATTGAATTTTGAAAAAATAAAATAATAACCGATCATCAGGATCAAGATTGCAATAATAAATGATAAGAATCCGAGAAAAGGCATTCCTAAAACAGCGGCTGCTGCCGCAAGAGCGATGACAAGGATGCTGATAAAAATGCCGGATGCTTTCAGTTTACGGGTTACGAGTTGTTCATATAATGCGTCATTCATAGTTCTTGATTTCCTTTCAGGTAATTTATGACCATCATAGCGACCTTGAATGTCATGGCATCTTCGAAAGTGCGAAGATCCAAACCTGTCTGTTTTTCAACTTGTTCCAGACGGTAGATCAGCGTATTGCGGTGCATGTGCAGCTGTCTGGCAGTCTCTGCAATATTCAGGTTGTTTAAAAAGAAACGGTTGATTGTAGCCGTAAGCTCAGGATCAAGCGCTTCCGGTGTCGAAGTGCCGAATATTTCGGAAAGAAAATTCTCACATAAAGAAGCAGGAAGCCGATAGATCAGTCGTCCGATCCCCAGTTCATTATACGGGAAAATATTTTGCTCTGAATAGAAGAGACGTCCGACTTTCAGCGCCAGGCTCGTCTCGCGGAAGGCATCTGAGATATCGGAAAGGGTGTTCATTACCGAACTGTAGGACAGGCGGACATGGATAAGCGCTTCCGTGTTGAGCGTGTCTACAATTATTTCTGCAATATGTCTCATATCTTCAAAAGATTCTTCCTGCTTTAAGGGACGAAGGATTGCAAGCAATGTCTCCGTCACCGGAACAATGTACGTTTTTGAACGGGAAGAAAACAGGTTCTTTAATATCGCGCCTGATGTTTCGTCAAAATTCTTTCCTTCGATAAGAAAGAGAATCCTCTTTTCATCCGGATTGATATGAAGTCTTGCGGCGCGGTCGGCAATTTCATAGCGGGGAATATTCTCAGTCATTAATCCCTGAAGAAAATCTGTCCGGTTATATTTTTCTTTATAAGCGGTACAAAGACAATGGATCTGTGTCAATGCAGACGCGATCTGTTCGGGATCTGTGTCTGAGACTTGAAGCGATACACCGGTGATCCGGTGCAGTTCCCGCAGCGCTCTTTCCAGTTCTTCCGTCAGTGCGGCAGGATCCGTTGCCCGGATGGCAGCTTGTTCTGTGTTTTGTTCCATAGATTAACCTCACCTTGCATAAAGAGGCTGCACCCGAAACAAGTGCAGCCCCCTTTTATTCTTTTATAAGCAGCATGGCCAGAATGAACTTCTGATCAAACCGGGCGTTTTGACAGCCGCATAACTGCTGTTTTGATTTTAAATCATTAGTTTGTAATCGTCAACTCTGTTTCTTTGTCAAATACGTGAATCTTCTCCATATCAAGTGCAAATACTGCTTTATCTCCTGTGCGCAGTGTTGTACGCGGGTTAACGCGCGCTGTCATCTGCGTTCCCTCTAAATCAAAGTAAAGGAATACTTCTGCGCCGAGAAGCTCGTATACTTTGATCTCGGATTCGATGATGCTGTCCGGGGAGTTGCTGATAAATGCCTGAGAGTCATGTACGTCTTCAGGACGGATACCGAGAACAACTGTCTTTCCGTCATAGTTTCCATCGATGAGAGCCTGTTTCTTGGAAGCCGGAACTTTTAATACATGTTTTCCGACTGACAGTGTTACATCATTGCCTTTGACTGAGCAGACTGCATCCATGAAGTTCATCTGCGGAGATCCGATAAATCCTGCAACAAAGAGATTGCACGGTGTATTGTAAAGATTCTGCGGTGTATCAACCTGCTGAACAACTCCGTCTTTCATAACGACGATTCTTGTTCCCAGTGTCATAGCCTCTGTCTGGTCATGTGTTACATAGATGATCGTTGCGCCGAGGTTCTCGTGAAGTTTAGAGATCTCGATACGCATCTGAACTCTCAGTTTTGCGTCAAGGTTGGAAAGCGGCTCATCCATAAGGAAGACTTTCGGATTACGAACGATGGCACGCCCCATAGCAACACGCTGTCTCTGTCCGCCTGAAAGAGCTTTCGGTTTACGGTCAAGCAGTTTGTCCAGGTCAAGGATTCTTGCTGCTTCACGAACTTTTTTATCAATCTCTGCTTTCGGTACTTTACGAAGTTTCAGACCAAATGCCATATTATCATATACAGTCATGTGCGGGTACAGAGCGTAGTTCTGGAATACCATTGCGATGTCACGGTCCTTCGGCTCTACATCGTTCATAACTTTTCCGTCAATCTTGAATACTCCGTCAGAAATATCTTCCAGACCTGCGATCATACGAAGCGTTGTAGATTTACCGCATCCGGACGGTCCTACGAAGATGATGAATTCTTTGTCTGCGATCTCAAGGTTGAAATCTTTTACCGCATGAAATCCGTTAGGATAGATTTTCTGAATGCCTTTGAGTGATAAACTTGCCATTTTATGTTCCTCCTGAAAATAAAAATGTTTTCTGAATTTGCTTATGAAATAAGTATAACCGTAAGCCGGAAACCGGACAATGTTACGAGTGACTAAAAAAAGAAGGAAAAAGTGTACATGTTGACGAAAAATAAGAAATCGTCTACAATAGCACTATCGTAAATTATGAAATCAAGGAAAGAAAAGAGGAATAAAATTATGGCAAATCCGATCGTTACATTTGAGATGGAAAACGGAGATATCATGAAAGCAGAGCTGTATCCTGAAGTTGCGCCGAATACAGTGAACAACTTTATTTCATTAATTAACAAAGGATTTTATGACGGATTGATCTTTCATCGCGTGATCCGCGGATTCATGATCCAGGGCGGATGTCCGAATGGAAACGGAATGGGAGGTCCGGGATATGCGATCAAAGGTGAGTTTACGCAGAACGGATTTAAAAACGACCTTGCACATGATCCGGGCGTTCTTTCAATGGCACGGGCAATGCATCCGGATTCTGCGGGAAGTCAGTTCTTTATCATGCATGAGAAATCTCCGCATCTCGACGGAGCTTATGCAGCTTTCGGAAAAATTACGGAAGGGATGGATGTTGTAAATAAGATCGCGGAGACAGCGACAGATTACAGTGATCGTCCGCTTGAAGCACAGAGAATGAAAAAAGTGACTGTAGAATTGTTCGGAGAAACATACAGTGAACCGGAAACAGTGTAAGTTCTGTAAACTGCAGAAAGGTGAAAGTACAAAAGCGGAGACGTCGGGCGTCTCCGCTTTTTGGTATTAGTTTGTCTTTATAACCGATATTCCATAATATAGTCATCCATGAAAAAACCATTTCCGATGTCATTTTTTTGAGCGTCGATCGTCTGAAAGCCGAGATGGCGGTATACGTTTAAAGAACCGTCATTGTGTTTGTTGCATGTCAGCCAAATAGCAGAATATCCTTGTTTTCGGCACAGTTCTTTCAGAAAATCAAACAGAAAAGTTGCCAGATGTCTGCCACGGTACTCTTTGGCAAGATAGAGTTTGCTCAAAAACAATCTGCCGTCCTTGTCTGGACGGATCGATACATATCCGCACAGCTTTTCCTGATCGAGAAGCCGGTAATATTCATATCCTTCAAGAACCTGTTTTTGCAATGCAGGGCAGGATTGGAAACGGTCGAGCATATATTCTACCTGTTCGCTTCCGATGATCGGTGTAAAATGTTCATGCCAGATCACATCCGCCAAGTCGGCGATTTCCTGAAGATGTTCGGTGCTTTCAGCTTTTTGAATGCTGATCGAGCGGTTCTTTTCATTGACTGAACTGTTCTGTTTCATGAAAAAGTCTCCCTTCTGTAATGTAAAGTACTGCTGTCTGAAATATTATAGTACATACAGGCTTTCTCCTGCAACTTTCTAAAAATAATATAAATTATTAGCACTCACCACAAAAGAGTGCTGATTTTCTATTGACTTTTAAATATCTCCGTACTAGAATGTCTGTTAGACATGGAAACAGAAAGCGTAAAGCTGATTGGATTCCGAAAGATCGGCAGAGGCGCAACTCATAAAATAAAAAAAGAGAAGGAGTGTTTACGATGGCAGTAAAAAAAGGAACATTATCGATTGACAGCGAGAATATATTTCCGATTATAAAGAAATGGGTATATTCAGATCATGATATTTTTGTGCGCGAGCTTGTGTCAAACGGATGCGATGCGGTTACAAAGCTGAAAAAGCTTGATATGATGGGAGAGTATGAACTTCCGGAAGATTACAAGGCAAAAATTGAAGTGATCGTAAATCCGGAAGAAAAGACGATGAAGTTTATTGATAACGGTCTTGGTATGACCGCTGAAGAAGTGGAAGAGTACATTACGCAGATTGCATTCTCAGGAGCGACACAGTTTCTTGAAAAATATAAAGACAAGACAACAGAAGACGATATGATCGGTCACTTCGGACTTGGATTTTATTCTGCATTCATGGTGGCAGATGAAGTTCAGATCGATACATTGTCTTATAAAGAAGGAGCATCTGCCGTACACTGGGCAAGTCAGGGCGGTACGGAATATGAGATGCAGGGAGGAAATAAAGAGACAGTCGGAACAGAGATCACGCTGTTTTTAAATGAAGACAGTCTTGCATTTGCAAATGAATATCGTGCAAGAGAAGTGATTGAAAAATATTGTTCTTTTATGCCTGTCGAGATCTTTCTTTCCAAGGCAAATGCAGAGCCGGAATATGAAACGATTGATGAGGAAGACGTGCTTGACACAGACGAAGTCGTAGAGCATATTACGGAAGAAGTTAAAGAAGGCGAAGAAGGCGAACCGAAGAAGAAAGCGAAGATCGTAAAACGTCCGGTTTCTTTGAGCGATACACATCCGCTGTGGAGTAAGAGTCCGAGCGAGTGCACGAAAGAAGAGTATATTGATTTCTATCGGAAAGTATTTATGGATTATAAAGAGCCTTTGTTCTGGATTCATCTGAATATGGATTATCCGTTTAACTTAAAAGGAATTCTGTATTTCCCGAAGATCAACACAGAGTATGAGTCCATTGAAGGAACGATCAAGCTGTATAACAATCAGGTCTTTATCGCGGACAATATTAAGGAAGTGATTCCTGAGTTCCTCATGGTGCTTAAAGGAGTGATCGACTGTCCGGATCTGCCTCTTAACGTATCGAGAAGCGCCCTGCAAAACGATGGATTTGTCAATAAAGTTGCCGATTACATTTCCAAGAAAGTGGCGGATAAACTGACAGGAATGTTTAAGACGGACAGAGAAAATTATGAGAAATACTGGGACGATATCAGTCCGTTTATCAAATTTGGATGCCTGAAAGATGAAAAATTCGGCGAGAAGATGAAAGATTCGATGATCTATAAAAATTTGGATCACAAATATCTGACATTAGAAGATATTATAAATGAAAGCAAAGCTGACGCTGCAAAAGAAGATGCAGAAAAGGCAGATGAAGAGACAAAGGAAGAGGAAGAAAAGGACGTTCAGACAGATGCAAAAGCAGACGCTGACGATCAGGATAAAGAGCCTGAGAAGACAAGTGTTTACTATGTGACAGATGAAGTTCAGCAAAGTCAGTATATCAATATGTTCAAAGCACAGGGTCAGGATGCCATCGTGCTGACACATAATATTGATTCTGCGTTTGTGACTTATCTTGAGCAGAAGCATGAGGACGTCCGTTTCCTGAGAATTGATGCAGATGTTCATGAATCTCTGAAAGATGAAGTTGCAGAAGATGAGAAGGAAGCTTTCGGAAAAATGGCGGACAGTCTTGTAGAAATCTTCCGCAAAGAGCTGAATGATGACAAGCTGGATGTAAAAGTTGAAAAATTAAAAGACGATAAAGTGGCGTCTATGGCTGTACTGTCAGAGGAAAGCCGCCGCATGGAAGAGATGATGAAGATGTACGGTATGAGCGGAATGGATCCGGCGATGTTCGGCAGCAAGGCAACGCTTGTACTCAATGCAAACCATCCGCTTGTGAAATTCCTGACAGAAAATAAAGAAAGCGAAAATGTAACGGTTATCTGTAAACAGCTCTATGATCTGGCAATGCTTGCTCATAAGCCGCTCAGTCCGGAAGAGATGACGGCGTTCGTACAGAGAAGCAACGAGATCATGCTTTTACTCACAAAATAAAACTACAGTTGATATTTCATTGAAAATATAACGAAATGGAATGGGGCTGTCGCTTTAACGATGAATCATAAAATCGTGAAGCGGCAGCCCCTAAATTAAACTCACTCTCTTTTATTATGAGATAGTTACGCTTTCTGTGTGCAATTTGAGAAAGTATTCATATCAATTTAGTAATTCAAAATCAATCTCTTTTTTCCTGAAGAAATTTTCCGTCATTTCATCCCATGCATGTTCTAACGTTTTATCCATCATAAAAGTTTTGAAGGAAGTTCCGGTAATACATGTCAATGTGCTGCCATCGTAGCGGATGTTCAGATAAAGTCCCTGCACAGCGTCCGGCTGAATTGAAAGACTGTTTTGTAAGATGAGCGTCTCGATCTTTTTCGGGGAAAGGCTGAATACAAAGTGAAAGGCAAGCGGCGTTCGTTTTCCTTTAATGAGAGAATAACAAAAGCTTCTTACGTTTTTCCAGTAAGAGTACTCAGGGAGAACAGCGTCAGAGTCAAAAAAATCTTTTTGGATAAAACCGTCAATGTGAAAGGTGTTGAATGTCGTGATCTCTCCCTCGATAAATGAAAAGTGGTCAAATGTTTCATTTAGAAGAAGATGGGACATGAAATCTTTGATATTTGTCAATGAAAATGCGATCATGAAAGACTCCTTATCATTGTATATTTGTGCAATTTTTCTATGAAGTTCCTGATATGACAGGATAATATTAATTGTATCACGAAACCAAGTCGGCGTCATTGACTTTTTGGAGTAAAAAAAGTATTATTACCTTGGATTATTTTTTATTTCATAGGAAAGTGCCTTTTGGCACTTCCGGTGATTGGAAAATAAAAAAGAGTATAATAAATAATAGGGAAATGAAATAAATGAAGAAGATAAAACAGAAAACAAAAAGAAAAATTGCTCTTGCGGTATGTATTCTTGCGGCAGTGCTTGTTATTGTGCTGCTCGTACAGGGAATCCGCGGGCTTTTTTATAAGAAGGCAGATACGTCGGCAGGACTGGAATATATTCATGGGGAAGAGAACGGTGATATCTCGGCGATCGAAAAGAAGATCGCTCTGCTTGAAAAGAATGACGGAGAAGACGGTGCGGGTGAAATGAGCCTGAAAGAGAAGTTTACCGGTGCGGTCATCGTAGGGGATTCCATTACGGAAGGATTTACAGAGTATGATATATTGAATACATCCAGCGTTGTGGCGAAGATCGGGGTGCATTTGGATGAATTGGACGAGCAGATTCAGCAGGTAAAAGAGTTAAGTCCAAGTATTATCTTCCTTTCGCTCGGAATGAATGATGTTGAGCATACAAACGGTGATGCAGAGAAATTCATCAAACAGTATGAGTCGGTTGTCGATGAAGTGAAAAAAAATGTTCCGGAAGCGCATATCTTTGTGAATGCGATCTTTCCGGTACAGGAAAAGGCAGTGAAAGAAAAGCCGGTTTTTGAAAAGATAGAAGAATATAACGATAAATTAAAAGAGTTGTGTGATAAAAAGAGAATCGGATTTATTGACAGTTCAGATCTTGTCTCGGACGAATATTATGAACAGGACGGCGTGCATTTTAAGGCGGCTTTCTATCCGGTTTGGGCTGGAAAAATGGCGGAGGTGGCAGGGTTATGAGTCAATGGAAGAAAAGAACGGTTCAGGTGATGCGTTATGTGACGTTCCTTTTGATCGTCGGATTTGTGGCTCTTTTGTTAATCTATACAAGCGGAAGCAATCGTCCGTTTGAGGAAGTAGAGCAGTTGGTAGAAGCCTCTTTGAAGAAAGACAATCTGGCGCTTCAGGACGGGTCTGCGCTGAAACGCAATTTTGGACTGAATGCGGCTGATTATGAAGGCGTAATGTATTATTCTTCAGAATTCAGCATTTCATCAGAAGAAGTTCTTCTTATTAAAGTGAAAAATGAGTCTCAGACGGCGGAAGTGTCTGAAGCGATCGAAGAACGGATCAAAATGCGGACGAATGATTTTGAAGGGTATGCGCCGGAGTCGGTACAGCTTTTGGAATCTGCAAAGCAGAGTGTGCGCGGAAAATATGTATTCTTTGCCGCTGCGCCGGAGGCAGAGAAATATTTGGAAGTATTTAACAACAGTTTATAAGGCGGGAGAGGGAACAGGCCGATGTTATTCAGCAGTATTACATTTTTGTTTATGTTTCTGCCAATCGTGATGGCAGTGTATTATCTCGTTCCGAACGGGGTGAAAAATATCGTCTTGCTTTTGGCAAGTCTGTTTTTCTATGCATGGGGAGAGCCGGTTTATGTTGTACTTATGATCTTGTCCATCGTATTGAACTATTTTTGCGGACAGGATATTGAAGCGAATGGGGATGATCCGAAGAAGGCAAAAAGGAGTCTTGTATTTGCGCTCGTGGCGAATCTCCTCATACTTGGATTTTTTAAATATTATGGATTTTTGCTCGATACGATCAATTCATTCCTTACAACGGATATTCCATACAGAGTTCTTCCTCTGCCGATCGGAATTTCGTTTTATACATTTCAGGCGATCTCCTATGTGATCGATATTTACAGGAAAGATGCAAAGCCGCAGAAAAATATTTTATATTTTGCACTTTACATCAGTATGTTTCCGCAGCTGATCGCAGGACCTATCGTCCGTTATGCGGATATCGAAGAACAGTTAAAAGAGCGCAAGGTGACGCTTCGCAAACTGGGACAAGGCTCGATGTATTTTATTATCGGACTGGCGAAAAAAGTGATCATTGCAAATTCGACAGGAGCGGTGTTTGAAGAAGTTGCGGCGATGTCAACCGGAAATTTATCTGTTCTGACTGCATGGATCGGGGTGTTTTCTTATGCGTTTCAGATATATTTTGATTTCAGCGGATATTCGGATATGGCGATCGGACTTGGAAAAATGTTCGGATTTGAATTTAAGAAAAATTTTGACCACCCGTATGTGTCTAAAAATGCGACGGAGTTTTGGCGGAGATGGCATATTTCTCTTGGCACATGGTTCAGGGAGTATGTGTATATTCCGCTTGGAGGAAACCGCTGTTCTGTCTCAAGAAATATATTTAATCTGATGGTCGTTTGGACTTTGACCGGAATGTGGCACGGCGCGGCGTGGAACTTTATCGCATGGGGCGTATACTACGGCGTGATCCTTGTAATGGAAAAGTATGTTTGGGGGTCTTCTGTAGAACAGCTCCCGAATCCGGTGCAGCATATTTATGCGGGTGTGGTGATCCTTGTAGGATGGGTCTTCTTCTTTAGTCCGAGTCTCGGATATGCTTTGCGTTATCTTTGGGCGATGATCGGAGGCGGAGCAGGGATCGCGGATGCAAAAGGTGCGTTTCTTTTATTTACTCACCTTTTGCTGTTTGTCATTGCGTCTGTAGGAAGTACCGCTTATGGAAGGAAACTTTTAAACGGAGCGGTTCGTCTTTCTTCAAACAGAACAGTAAGGATGACGGTGGGGGCTGTTCTCTATATGGGAATGTTCTTACTTTCAGTGGCATTTTTAGTGACAGATACATTTAATCCGTTTTTATATTTCAGATTTTAGGGGAATACTTATGAACAGCAGGAGAAGAAAAGGGCAGATTGAAAGCCTCATCGGGAAAATATTTATACTGAGTCTCTTTCTTATTTTGATCGTGAATCTGATCGTTCCGACGAAAGAAAAGTCGGAGGAAGAAAACCGGATGCTGGAGAAAAAACCGAAAGCAACGGTGTCTTCGATCATTTCCGGCGATTATATGGAGCAGTGGGAAAAATATGCAAGCGATCAGTTTTTCGGACGGAATTTTTGGAGAAAAATAAAAGTAAATGCAGATAAGATTGCGGGAGCAAAAGAGGAAAACGGCGTTTTTATCGGGAAGAACGGACAGTTACTGGAAGATATCGCTGTTCCTGATAACGAGCAGCTTGAAGCGAACACGAATGCCGTGAAAAACTTTGCGCAGACGTATTCGAATATTCCGACGACAGTAATGCTCGTTCCGGATGCGGCATGCATTTTGAGCAGCCGTCTGCCTGCATTTGCCACAGTGGAAGATCAAAGACAGATGTTCGGTATGGTAGAACGCAATCTTGGAGATACAGTCAACTGGGTTGATACGGTTTCGATCATGAACAAGCACAAGACGGAAAAATTATACTATAAGACAGATCATCACTGGACAACGCAGGGCGCCTTTTTTGTATTTAAAGAAGCCGCTCCGCTGTTCGGGATCGAGGGCGATGTGTCGGATGATTATGTGTCTTATACTGTGACGGACAGCTTTAATGGCGTTCTTGCATCGAAAAGCGGAGTCGGATTGGATGAAAAAGAGAAGATTGATATTTATGCTCCGACAGACGGAGACGATGATGTAATCGTAAACTATGTCAATGAGACGAAGAAGACGACTTCTCTTTATGATTCGTCAAAATTAGAAACGAGAGATAAGTACGGTGTATTTTTAGGAGGAAATACATCTGTGATTGATATAAAAACGGTATCTACGAGCAAAAAGCGGCTGCTTGTAGTGAAGGATTCGTTTGCGGACTGTTTCATTCCGTTTCTGACGCCTCATTACAGAGAGATCGTCGTTGTCGATCCGAGATATTATACCGGAACGATGAAAGAGATCATGGATACTTATCGGATAACAGATGCGTTGATCCTGTATAGTGGAAATACATTTTTTACAGATAATAATATAAGTGGAGTGTTTACTGGTGAGTAATCGGATCAGAGAAGAATTTTTACAGCCGAAAGAGTCGGTGAGACTGAATAAATATTTAAGTGAGGCGGGCGTTTGTTCCAGAAGGGAGGCGGACCGCCTTATTGAGAGCGGAAAAGTAACGGTAGATGGGGAAAGGGCGCAGACCGGGATGCGCGTTTTGAAAGGTCAGGTTGTCAAAGTCGGGAAAAAAACAGTTTCCAGACAGGATGAGCTGGTTGTTTTGGCTGTGAATAAACCGAAGGGAATCGTCTGTACAGCAGATCGAAGAGAAAGAGACAGTATCGTACGGTTTCTTGATTATCCCGTGCGTGTCACTTATGCAGGAAGACTGGATAAAGATTCCCGCGGGCTTCTTCTTATGACGAATAACGGAGACATCATTAATCAAATGATGCGGGCGGCAAATCGGCATGAGAAAGAATATAAAGTGACAGTTGATAAAGAGATCACGGAAGAATTTATAAAAAAGATGGCCGGAGGAGTTCCGATTCTTGATACGGTTACAAGACCGTGCAAAGTGAAAAAGATCGGAAAATATACTTTTTCGATTATTTTGACTCAGGGATTAAACCGTCAGATCAGACGAATGTGTGAAGAACTCGGTTATCAGGTGAGAGACCTCGTTCGGGTAAGGATCATGAATATACGGCTTGGGAGTCTGAAAGAGGGAACGTACAGAAAACTGACGGATGCAGAGCTGGAAGAACTGGACAGGATGCTTAAATAAAAAGAAGGTGGAGTTCAGAACTTATCTGAATGTTGGAGAAGAAGATGGAAAAGAAAAAGAAAACGGAACGAATGCGTGAACTTGTAGACCTGCTTAATCAGGCGAGAAGAGCTTATGAGCAGGAAAACACGGAAATCATGAGTAATTTTGAATATGACCGTCTTTATGACGAGCTGCTTGCGCTGGAACAGGAGCTTGGAACAACCCTTGCCTCAAGCCCGACAGTCAATGTAGGGTATGAGGTTTTGAGCGAGCTTCCGAAAGAACGCCATGAGAAGCCGATGTTATCTCTGGATAAGACAAAAGAGGTAGAGAGACTTCGGGAATTTGTAGGAGATCAGCAGGCTGTAATCTCATGGAAGATGGATGGGCTGACCATTGTTCTGACTTATGAAAACGGCATCCTTGTGAAGGCGGTTACGAGAGGAAACGGTGAGATCGGAGAAGTCGTTACGAATAATGCGAAGGTGTTTCGCAACATTCCGCTATCCATACCGTTTAAAGGAGAGCTTGTCCTTCGAGGCGAAGCAGTTATTTCTTATAAAGATTTTGAGAAGATTAATGAAGAGATCGGTGATGCCGATGCAAAATATAAAAATCCGCGGAATCTGTGCAGCGGATCGGTGCGCCAGTTGAATAACGAGATCACTGCGAAGAGAAACGTGCGGTTTTATGCGTTTACTCTTGTAAGAGCTGAGAATGTCGACTTTCGAAATTCCAGGGCATATCAACTGCAGTGGCTTCAGGAGCAGGGGTTCGATGTTGTGGAACATCATCTCGTTACGCAGGATACAGTCGAAGATGAGGTGGCGTGGTTTGCAAAGCATATTCAGGAAAATGGAGTGCCGTCAGACGGACTTGTTCTTACTTATGATGATATTTCCTACGGACAGTCGCTTGGAACAACGGCAAAATTTCCGAGAGATTCTTTTGCGTTTAAATGGGAAGATGAAGTGCGGGAGACGACGATTCGTGAGATTGAGTGGAGTCCTTCCAGAACAGGGCTGATCAATCCGGTAGCTATTTTTGATCCCGTGGAATTAGAGGGAACAACAGTGAGCCGTGCAAGCGTGCATAATATCAGTATTATGGAAGAATTAGAGTTGGGAATCGGAGATACGGTTACGGTATATAAGGCGAACATGATCATCCCTCAGATTGCGGAAAATCTGACTCGCAGCGGGGTGAGTGAAATTCCGAAAGAATGTCCGGTCTGCAAAAAACCGACGAAGATTTCCATGGAAAATAATACGAAGACATTGTATTGTGTGAATCCGGCATGTCAGGCAAAACATGTGAAGTCGTTCAGCTTGTTTGCCAGCAGGGATGCTATGAACATCGAAGGATTATCAGAAGCAACTTTGGAAAAATTTATTATCAACGGGTATGTAAAAGATTTTACAGATATCTTTCATCTTGACCGATATGCAGAAGAAATAAAGACGATGGAAGGATTCGGGAAAAAGTCTTATGAAAATCTGCAGAAAAGTATAGAAAATGCAAGAAAGACAACGCTGCCGAGACTGCTCTACAGTCTTGGAATCCCGAATATCGGAATTTCAAATGCAAAAGTAATCTGCCGTGCTTTGGGATCAGATCCAAAACGGATCATTCAGGCAACAGCAGAGGAATTAAATGAGATATCGGGCGTGGGCGGAGTTATTGCAGGAACATTTGTCGAATATTTTAAAGATGCGGCGCATGTGGATGTTTTTGAGAGGCTTCTTGGAGAAGTAGAGCTTGCGAAAGAGACGGCAGAAGAAGATCAGAAGTTTGCAGGAGTGAATTTTGTTATTACGGGAAGCGTGGAACACTTTGCAAATCGGGCTCAGGTCAAAGAAGAGATCGAGAAGCGGGGAGGTAAAGTGACGGGAAGCGTGACATCAAAGACGAATTATCTGATCAATAATGACACCGGATCAGGAACGGCGAAAAATAAAAAAGCCCGGGAACTTGGTATACCGATCATTTCAGAAGAGGATTTTTTGAAAATGATGAACGAATAGAGAAAAACGCATTCGTGATTTTTACAAAAACTTCATTTGTACAATGAAGATAAGTGTACTATAATAAGAAAATACTTGTAGAAAGAAACCGGATAAATGGATGTTCGTACAAATGAAAATAGGCAGAGAAAGACGAGGAGAATTATGTCAGATCAGGATTTCATTTTGGTAGATGAGGAAGAAAAAGAGAAAGAAGATGCCGGTGAAAATAAGGCGGATAAAGATGAAAAAAAAGACAGCTTAGCAGTGAAAAAAGAAGATGAACAAGAAGAAAAAGACGGCGGCGATGATGACGATGGATACGAGAAGATATGTCTCATCTGTCACAGACCGGAAAGCGTTGCGGGCAGAATGATTGAGATGCCGAACCATATTACGGTGTGTCAGGATTGCATGCAGAGAAGTTTTGACGCGATGACAGACGGTTCTGTCGATCTGAGCCGGCTTGTCAACATGCCCGGAGTGCAGTTTTTAAACGTATCAGATTTTGACAATATGCAGCCGAGAGCACAGAAGATTAAAAAGAAAAAAGAAAAGCCGAAGGAGTTCCATCAGCTTGATATTAAGAAAATTCCGGCTCCGCATAAGATCAAGGCAAGGCTTGATGAGTATGTAGTCGGACAGGAAAAAGCGAAGAAAGCGATGTCGGTTGCCGTTTATAATCATTATAAACGGGTTGCATCAGATACGATGGACGATATTGAGATTGAAAAGTCGAATATGCTGATGATCGGACCGACAGGAAGCGGTAAGACGTATCTTGTTAAAACATTGGCGAAGCTTCTCGATGTGCCGCTGGCTATTACAGATGCAACGTCACTGACAGAAGCAGGATATATTGGCGACGATATCGAAAGTGTTGTTTCCAAGCTCCTTGCTGCAGCTGACAATGATGTGGAACGGGCAGAGCAGGGAATTATTTTCATCGATGAAATCGATAAGATTGCGAAAAAGCACACATCGAATCAAAGAGATGTAAGCGGCGAGTCCGTTCAGCAGGGAATGCTCAAACTTTTGGAAGGCAGCGAGGTAGAAGTTCCGGTCGGCGCAAACAGCAAGAATGCGATGGTTCCGCTGACAACGATCAATACGAAGAATATTTTGTTCATATGTGCAGGCGCATTTCCTGATTTGGAAGATATTATAAAAGAGCGTCTTACGAAGAAGACTTCCATGGGATTTAACGCAGAGCTGAAAGACAAGTATGAGCATGACGAAGATATTCTGTCAAAGGTAACAGTGGAAGATCTTCGTAAGTTCGGTATGATTCCGGAGTTCCTCGGACGTATGCCGATCATATTTACTTTGAAAGGTCTTGATAAGGATATGCTCGTTAAGATCTTGAAGGAGCCGAGAAACGCAATTTTAAAACAGTATCAGAAACTGCTTGCTTTGGATGAAGTGAGTCTGATCTTTGACGACGGCGCGCTTGAGACGATCGCCGAGAAAGCGATGGAGAAAGATACCGGCGCGAGAGCCCTTCGGGCGATCATCGAAGAGTTTATGCTTGATATTATGTATGAGATTCCGAAAGATGACAATATCGGAGAAGTGACCATCACAAGGGAATATATTGAAGGTACCGGAGGTCCGATCATTAAACTGCGCGGGCAGCAGTCAATCGCAATGAACGACAATTAATCAGAAGAGAGAAGAGAAAAAAGAAAAAAGGAAGAAACGGAAGATTTGATTACTGATCAGGATCTTCCGTTTCTTTCTTTTGATTTTCTTTAGAAATTCTTTTGGATATATATATTGACCATTTATATTATAGTATATATAATATAAATAAATCAAATATATATGAAAATCAAACATATAATTAAACAAAACACATACGAAGGGGTGAGCATATGACATTACCGTTAAATGCACCGATGTTTGATCTTCTTGTCCTTTCTGTGATCGCAGAAGAAGATGCCTATGGTTATCAGATCGGGCGGATCATTAAAAGAGCGTCGGCGACTACGAAAGATTCGACATTGTATCCGATATTGAAAAGGCTGCAGGAAAATCATTTTGTGGAAACGTATGACAGACAGTTTCAAGGAAGAAACAGAAAATATTATACGATCACAGACAGCGGAAGACAGTATTTGTCAGAATTGACAGAAGAATGGGAGCGTTACAGAACCGTTGTGGACGATATTGTAAAGGGAGGGATTTCATCATGACGAAAAGTGAATACATGAAAAAATTGTCATATAGTCTCAGAAGACTGCCGAAAGAAGATTTCGATCAGGCGATTGACTATTTTGAAGAATATTTTGCGGAGGCAGGACCAGAGAATGAACAGCAGGCGATCGAAGATCTTGGATCGCCGGAAGATGCGGCAAAAGAATTGATAATGAACCTGGCGGAAAAGAATGCGGAAGAACCGCCGAAATCGGTAAAACACAGTTTTAAGGCAGTTTGGATCGGCATTCTCGGGATCTGTGCAGCTCCGATCGCACTGCCGATCGCGCTTGGTCTGATCGGTGTAGTTGCGGCGGTGATCATTTCTGTTTTTTGCGTATTTGCAGGATTATTTCTTACAGCGGTCACTTTGGCAGGAGCGGCAGTGATCGGAATCATAGGAGGAGCCGCGCTTTTGATCCAAAGTCTGCCGGATGGATTGTCAACCTTAGGATTTAGTCTTTGCTGCGGTGCGGTTGGCATTGCATCTGTGTATGGAATCTTCTGCTTTTTGAAATGGCTTCTTGGCAAGATGGCACAGCTTTTAGGAAAGATTACGAAGGGAGGAAGAAAAAATGAAAAAAATAACTAAGCGAATCTTAATCACTTCAGCAGTGACGGCCGGAGCGGGAGTTGTTCTCATGGGAGCAGGAATCGCGTTAGGCGGCTGGCCGGGTGTTGTTTTTACAAAAGACGGAATTCGTTCCCCATATGATCAGAGAACTCCTTATCGTCAGGAAAAGAAAGAGATCGATCCTTTTTCGGAATTGAGTCTCTATATAGGATCGGAAGCAGATGTGTCCGTTGCCGCTTCTGAAGATGGAAAATATTATATTGAATATACCCTTGACGGGAATTATAGTGAACCGAAATATGAACTTAAAAATGGAAAACTTTCATTTACCCAGCAGGATCATGACGGATATATGACAGGCATGTTTGGATTGAGCATAGGAAATGTATCAGGAGAGGATTCATATATCAAAGTTTATGTGCCAAAAGGAACGGTTCTCGATGCGGCAGATATTTATAATGATTACGGGGATGTCAGATGGTCCGCTGTGAACGGGAAGGCAGTTTCGATCGAAGCAGACAGCGGTGATGTAAAACTGGAGCAGTCGGAAACGACATCTATGGAATTGATCTTAAATGACGGAGATGCATCTGTTGACACACTGAAAACGGGAACCTTTCTATTACAATCGGATTATGGCGACAGTACACTTGCCGATGTTTCAGGCAAAGATCTTACTGTACAGGCAGAGTGCGGAGAAGTGGATATGGAACGGGTTTCATTTGAAAACATGGCAGTGGAAGCACAGGACGGAGATGTGCTGACACGGGAAGTATCCTGTTCCTCGGCAGATCTGACATTAGAATACGGAGATCTTCAATGGGATGCAAAAAAACTGGAAAATCTGACTTGCCAGACAGAGTGCGGAGACGTAGATCTTGTCCTTCCTGAAGTGATGGAGCAGTATCAATTCGATCTGCAGCTTGAATATGGGGATCTTTCCCTGCCGGAAAATGCGCCTCATGATCTGTATAGAGAAGAAGACGGAGAAGTATCTTACCGGATATTAGCATCAGAGAAAAATGCAGGAAAGAAGATCTCCGTCATGAGTGAAGACGGTGATGTGAAGGTTCGTTACCGCTAAGTTTAGATGTTATAATCTTCGCATTACTTCAAATGTATTATAAAGATTTAATTGTCCGTATCCCCATTCACGATTAGGATATTCCATCGTATCGGGACGGAGTGCTCCGAGTATGAGAAGACTTCTGATTTGGAAGGAATCTATACCCGGAGCTTTTTGGATATAGAGGATCCATTCCAGCATTAACGCTACAGCTCCGGCAGTGACCGCACAGGCTGCACAGGAGCCGGAACGCGTTTCAAACCGCCCATTGGCAACAGGACCACGGATATTGATTCCCGGAGCGGTCAAGTCAGGCTTGATCTGACCGGATCTCGTATACCCCCTGCCGGAAGCCTGCGCCACAGCGCCTGTCGGTCCGTTATAATATGAAACAACGATAGGGCTTTGTGTATTTGCGGGATTCGTCAAAGTATAGTAGGGGTCAGATTCGAGAAAATACACTTCTCCGTCAATAAATTCTGTGACCGGAAGCCACATATGAAATTGACCGTCGGTGATGATGACAGGTTCGATGACAATCTTCCAAATACCTGCGGCAGGACGGTTAAATCGGAAAAATACAAGTTCAGAGGTACTTTTTTCAACGAGGATGCGATAATCAACGGATACTTTTGTACGTTCAAACAAGAAGTCGATCTCTGCGCTGGCTCCTGCCTGAAAAGGGATTCTGGACGTATCTTCCCCCGAAGGGGAGATAATAGATATTGACAGGACATTTGGAATATCTGTCCATAATTCCATGGAAAATCCAGAAACATTTTCCCCGACACGGATTTCTACGGTTTTATTTTCTGTTCCGTTTGTTAAAAGATTGGAGTAGTGGTGACGTTGATCTGCCTCGTTTCCGGTTCCGATGACGATGATATGATTGGCAAGTGTGCCGTAATTTTCAATCAGTTGGGGGAGAGGAAGCGTTCCGATATGTCCGCCCATATTGGAACCGACCGTAAAACAGATGACGAGAGGGAGATTCAAAGAGTCTGCAAGGAGATTCAGATAGCGCAGTCCGAGCATGAGATCTGTTTCCTGATAGCATACGGCATTAGTTGGGATGAAATAGTAGTCCCTGAGATATTTTTTTGCCTGTTTCAGTTTCACAACGGCGATAGAAGCTTCAGGAGCAGCTCCGAGAAACTCTTCTTCCGGTATAGCGCTTCCACATGCAAGGGCGGCGGCGTAAGTTCCGTGTCCTGTTTCATCGGTGGATGGAACGAGGTCAAAAGGAGAGTCTGACCGAAGCGCTTCGTTGATCTGGTCTTCTGTAAATTCACTTCCGTAAGAGAAATGTTCCGGCAGATTTCCGGTTTGTACAGTCTGATCCCAAATGGCGCGGATGCGGGTTGTATTGTCTAAGTTTCGGAAAACCGGATTCGTATAATCAATCCCGCTGTCAAGGAAGCCGATCAGAATGTTGCGTCCCTTAAGCTGAAGGGTAGGATAGTTTTGGATCGGAAGGATTCCGGCTTCGTTGAGTGTCTGCATACTAAGCGGAGTGTAACAGTTCGGGATCGAGGTGTAAGAATATTTCGGAAAAGTGATCGGATCTGTGATTTCCTTTGGAAGATAGAAGCATTTGTAAGAAAATCCGGCGTCCTGTTCACAGCGCTCCACTGTCATCAAACTGTTAAAAAAAGGCGTTCGGACATGATTTCCGATGAAGTCGCGGTAATCTTCAGATAAAATATGTTCACGGCATGTTTCACGGTCAAGCATATAAGAATTTCTCCGAATTGATTTTTATATCATATGCAAAAAATCAGAGAGTCATTCCTGAAAAAGTTTGCTCAAAAAACGCTTTTCCAAAAGAACGCTTTTCTAAAAGGACGTTTTCTAAAAAGAACGGATTCTGAGGAGGCAGAAGTGAAAAAAGTATAAATTCCAATGAGAAATGTTGAAGTTGTTTCAGAAAAGGGTATAATAATGATAACTTAAAATATCATATACGACCGATGTTTTTTGTACTTCGGACGTCCGTTTGGACGAAAGACGAAAGGAGATTGATACACATGAAAGATTTTTTTGAAAATTTCGGAAAACGGCTTGGAGAGACTGCGGAAATGGTGACGAATAAAGCCGGAGAAGTGATTGAGATTCAAAGAGTCAAAAGTCAGATCAGAGATCTTGCACGGGATAATGCCGTTGATATGATGGAGTTGGGAAAAGCAGTATATGAGCGTTATAAAGCAGGCGAAGAATTGGATGAAAACGCGGCAGCGCTGTGCGATTCAGTAAAAGAACGGGAAAAAGAAATTGAAAAATATGAACGTAAGATCGCGGCTTTAAAGGGATCGGCAGCATGTTCTGAATGCGGCAGGATGGTTTCGGAAGATATGGCATATTGTCCGTACTGCGGAGAGAAGATGGAAGCACAGGATCCGGAAGAAGAGACGGAAGAGTATGCGGAAAAGATAAAGGAGAAAGTGGCAGACGCAGCCGGAATGATGGCTGACAAAGCAGAAGAAACTGCGAAAAAGGTCGGAGATGCTGCTCACAAAGCCGCTCAAAAAACAGAGGAAGTGCTGGAAAAAGCAGCGGAGAAGACAACGCAGGCTGTTCATAAAGCGGCAGATAAGGCTGAGGAAACGGCTGAGAAAACGGCAGAGAAACTAGGAGACGCAGCAGAGCAGACGATGGAGAAACTGAATGAAGATTAAATGGTTTCCGATCACAGCAGCTTTGGCTGTCGGCGATCAGGCAGTAAAATGTTACGCTGAGAATAAACTTGTAAAGGGGGAAGAACGGCCGATTACAGAGAAAGTTGTCTTGCGGCATGTTCAAAATAAAGGCATTTGCATGAGTTTATTGGAAGATGAACCAAAGACAGCTCATATTTTATCAGGAGCAGCGTCCGGAGCGGTGCTCGGATGGCATGCCTTTACGGTTATGACGAAGAAGAAAGGATTTTGGAAAAAGTTCGGTCTTTCTTTGATGGCGGCAGGTTCAGCAAGCAATCTGTTTGACAGGATCGTTCGCGGACATGTTGTAGATTATGTGGGATTTCGCTGCGAAGATAAACAACTGGCAGGGATCACATATAATTTTGCCGATTTCTTTATTGCTGCAGGCACTGTTATTACGATTATTGCAAAACTGTTTTCCCCGAGAGCGAAAAAGCGGGAAAAGGGAAAGAAAACTGCTTAAAGGAAAAGCGATTGGTTTCTTTTTTAGAAACCAATCGCTTTTTTTACGTCGTCAATATTTCCTTGAAATATCATTCCGTCCATGCCAAGAGAACGGGCGGCTGCAATGTTTGGCGCCAGATCGTCTATGAAGAAACACTCTTTCGGATCAAGAGAAAATGTATGAAAAAGGTATTGGTAGATAGCAGGATCCGGCTTTGCCATTTTAAGCGGCGCAGAGAAAACAATTCCGCTGAAGTCTTTTAGAAAATCGTAGTTTGAAGAATATTCGGCAAAATAGGTCGGTGCATTTGATAATAAATAGAAAGGAATCTGCCGGTCTTTTAATTCTTTTATAAAGTTCAGAGTGTCTTCAATCGGTGTCAGAAAGCGCGGCCATTCCCGGAAGAATGTCCGAACGACAGGTTCTAACCGTTTCGGAAGAGATGCGGCAGTATCCTCTGCATATTGTTCATAACTGACAGAACCGCTGTCGATTTTGTCCCATCCTGAAAAGATCGCCGAGAAGAGAAGTTCCTGATCTTCTGCGGAAGACGTAAATTGTTTTAAAAGATGCCATCCGTCAAACT
This sequence comes from Mediterraneibacter sp., assembly GCF_030825015.1. Lineage (NCBI taxonomy): Bacteria > Bacillati > Bacillota > Clostridia > Lachnospirales > Lachnospiraceae > Mediterraneibacter > Mediterraneibacter sp. The sequence continues at coordinate 154,484 of NZ_JAPJQP010000002.1, forward strand.
TACCGATTACATTTCCAAAATCAAAAACAATATTTTTATATTTCATGTGATCTGTACCTCGTATGATTAAGAATTATTATGATTAGTGTAGTATCAGGGAGTCACTTTGTCAAATAGTTTAGATATCAGATGTTTGGGGGCAGATCGTTGGATATTTGAAGCGTTTCCTTTCTTGCAGTGTTTAGATACGGCGTGTTATACTGAAAAAAATGGGATAAATAAGAGGTGTCTTATGTCGATTATTCAAACGATCAAAGAACAGGTAAATATGACCGAGAGAGAGCGGGACATATGCAGATATATTTTGGAGAATCCCGAGAAGATCGAAGAAATGTCTTCGAGAGAATTAGGACATGCCACATTTACCAGCGCTGCTTCAGTGACTCGGTTCTGTCAAAAGATAGGAGTAAAAGGATTCCCGGAATTTAAAATGCAGTTTGTTCAGGAATTGAGAACCGGAGGAATGGAAGAACATTCTGCAGTTACGATGTCAGAGCGGGAGAACGTTGTCACCATGGTTCGAAAAGCGGAGCAGATCCAAAAGCTGGCTGTGGAAGAGACGAATAAAGAACTTTCTTATACACAGCTTGTACGGATAGGAAAGTTGATTGCTGATGCAAAATCTGTTGATTTCTATGTATATGATATGAATAATTATTTGGCAAAATACGGATCTGCCTTATTTTTTCACGCAGGAAAATTGTCAAGTGTTCACTCTGAAATTAATATACAAGGACTTCATGCGGCGATGCCGGCGGATGGACATGTCGCTGTCATTATCAGCCATACGGGGCGGAATGAGCGTTTGGCGGAGATTGAAAAAATGCTGCACAGAGGCGGAACGAAGATCATTGTGATTTCCGGCAACAGAAAAGGAACTATAGGTCAGTATGCAACGGAGTTTTTATATGCGGCAGGATCAGAGAAAGTAGAAGAATTTTGGAACTCTATGTTTTTTGCATCAGGAAAATATTTGCTTGATATTTTATATGGCATGGAATTCAGCAGACGATACGAAGAGAATATTGCGCTGAACAGCAGATATGAAAAATCAGGACAGGATCTGTTGTGGGGACTTCCAAAGAAAAGCTTGCAGCAAGTCAGGAAAGTGAATAAAAAAGAACGTGAAGAAAACGAAAAGTAAGACGGAAAAATCAGCGTCTTTTCCTTATTAAAATGGGAGAAAAGGAAAAGATGCTGATTTTTTGTGCATTTTATACAAAAATAAAGGGGCATTTTTTGACATGTGAAACATTATTGCAAAAAATAAAAGAAAAAATCAGTTAAGATTGAAACAGTTAAACAAAAAGAAGAGAAAGAATTGAAAAAATCAGTCAGATTATTTAAACTAGCGTCAAGATCGAAAGAGGAAGTGCACAGAATCTCTTGGAATAAAAGATATGATCAAAGTGAGTGAAAGGAAAAGGAGAATGTTATGTCAAAGGTAAGAGATTATCAAAAACTTGCCGTCGATGTGATCGAGGCAGTTGGAGGTCAGGAAAATATAGCGAATGCTACGAGATGTGCAACCAGACTGCGTCTTGTTTTAAAAGAAACTCCAAAAGGGGCGAAAGAAAGAGTATCAGCGCTTGCGGGCGTGATCACAGTTGTAGAAAATAACGGACAGTTTCAGGTTGTCATCGGAACGCATGTAGGAGAAGTGTACGATGCTGTTGCGGAAGCGTTGAAACTTGATACGAAGAATCAGGAGATTGAAGAGCCGAAACAAAGCATCTTGAATCGGGTCATAGCAACGATGTCAGCGGTGTTTGCGCCGTTTGTATATATTCTTGCAGCGGCGGGACTTCTGCAAGGTGCGCTGATCTTGAGCACAATGGCGTTTCCGCAGTTCGCTCAGACAGGAACCTATGAAGTATTGAACTTTATGTCCTGGACACCGTTTACATTCCTTCCGATTTTTATTGCGATTACAGCGTCAAAGCATTTTAAATGTAATACGTTTATCGCGATCCTTTGCTGTTGTGCCCTTGTGAATCAGTCGTGGGCAGATATTGCGGCACGGATTGCCGGAGGCGAGATCGTTACTTTTCTCGGCATTAAATTGTCTGAGACAACGTACACATCAACGGTGCTTCCGCCTCTTATCCTTGTGTGGCTTTTGTCTTATTTAGAGAAATTTGTTGAAAAAAGACTTCCGGATGCAGCAAAACCGCTTTTAACTCCATTAATTTGTTTCCTCATTATGGTTCCGGCAACAATCCTTGTTCTTGGACCGGCATCTGCGATTACGGCAAACGGAATTGCAAACGGTTATAATGCACTTGTTGAATTTGCACCTGCAGTGGCAGGAGCAATTATCGGGGGACTTTGGCAGGTAGTCGTTATCTTCGGAGTTCACTGGGGTATCACACCGGTTGTTCTTGCGAACTTTGATATGAACGGATTTGATACGTTTCAGGCATTTCAGACAATCGCGGTAGTTGCACAGGTTGCGGCAGCTTTCGGTGTCTATCTGAAATCAAGGAATAAGCAGTTTAAAGGCGTTGCTCTTTCAGCAGGAATTACCGGAATTTTCGGAATTACAGAGCCTACGATCTACGGCGTAACATTACGTCTGAAAAAACCGTTTATCTGCGGTTGTGTCGGAGGCGCTGTCGGAGCAGTCGTATTAAGTTTCTTCCATTCTGCTTATTATGCATATGCAGGGCTTCCCGGACTTCTTACGATCGTAAATGCGATCAGCAAAGATGCTCCGATGTCATTTATCGGTATGGTCGTTGCATGTGTGATCGCATCCGTGATCGCGATTGTTTCAATTCAGATTATCGGATTTGACGATCCGCAGGAAGAGGCAGAGAATTTAGAGACAAACAAGGCGGAAAAAGGAGCGGCCGCATCAGCGATTGAGACAAAGAAGACAGGGGAAAAAGAAGTGCTCAGCCCGCTTAACGGAAAAGTGATCCCGTTAAAGGAAGTACATGACGAAGTATTTTCAAGTGAAATGATGGGAAAAGGATGTGCGGTCATTCCATCTGAAGGAAAGATATACGCTCCTTTTGACGGCAGAGTTGTGGGACTTCTGGACAGTCATCATGCAGTCGGCATGGAAAGCGAAGATGGAGTAGAAATCCTGATCCATGTAGGAATGGATACAGTGAAGTTAAACGGAGAAGGATTTACGATCCATGTAGAAGAAGGACAGCAGGTGAAGGAAGGACAGCTTCTTCTTGAATTTGATATGGATAAGATACAGGCGGCGGGTTATGAAGTGACCACTCCGGTAATCGTTACAAACAGCGATGAATTCCCTGAAATCGTGACCGTGGCAAACAAAGAAGTTTCTCACGGAGAGGGATTGCTGAAAGTCAAATAAAGGTGAAAGTAAAATAAAAAGGAGGATTTACAAGATGGCATTATCAAATGATTTTTTATGGGGAGGAGCAGTTGCGGCAAATCAGCTTGAAGGCGGCTGGGATGAAGGCGGCAAAGGGATCAGCGTCATAGATGTAATGACAGGCGGAACGCATGAGAAGATGCGTGAGATTACAGACGGGATCGAAATGGATAAATACTATCCGAACCACAGGGCGATTGATTTTTATCATGAATACAAAAGCGACATTGCGTTGATGTCAGAAATGGGTTTTAAGTGTTTCCGTACAAGTATTGCATGGACACGTATTTTCCCGAACGGGGATGAAGCAGAGCCGAATGAAGAAGGGTTAAAGTTCTATGATGATATGTTTGATGAACTTTTGAAGTATGGAATTGAACCGGTCATTACGCTAAGCCACTTTGAGATGCCTTATCATCTGGCAAAAAAATATGGCGGATGGATCAATCGTAAGGTGATTGATTTCTTTGTAAACTATGCAGTGACAGTTATGGAGCGGTATAAAAGTAAAGTTAAATATTGGATGACGTTTAATGAAATCAATAATCAAAGTAATACGTCTGCCGATATTTTCGGATGGACAGATTCGGGCGTTCGTTTTTCGGAATATGAAAACAAGAAAAAGGCAATGTATCAGGCGGCGCATCATGAGCTGGTTGCAAGTGCGATCGTTGTGAAAAAAGGTCATGAGATTAATCCTGAGTTTCAAATCGGATGTATGTGTTCCTTTGTTCCGTTTTATCCGTATTCCTGCAATCCTGAAGATATTATGACTGCGGCAGAGTGTATGCACGAAAGATTTTATTTTTCGGACGTACATATGAGAGGCCATTATCCGGCTTATGCGAAAAAAGAGTGGGAGAGGGAAGGAACAAAACCGGAGATGTTTCCGGAAGACGAGAAGATTTTGGCGGAAGGAAAATGCGACTATCTTGGATTCAGCTATTATATGACAAATGCGGTGAAAGCAGATGCAAAAAAAGATACGGCAGAATCTCTGGATGGAAGTTCTCCGTATTCTGTACCAAACCCATATGTGAAGGCAAGCGATTGGGGATGGCAGATCGATCCTGTCGGATTGCGCTATGCCTTGGTCACTCTTTATGAACGTTATGAAGCTCCGCTTTTTATTGTAGAAAACGGATTCGGCGCTATTGATGTGCTGAAAGAAGACAAGACATGCGATGATGATTACAGGATCGCATATTTAAAAGAACATATTACCGAAATGAAAAAGGCGGTTGAACTTGACGGAGTAGACCTTATGGGATATACCCCGTGGGGATGCATTGACCTCGTATCATTTACAACAGGAGAAATGAAGAAAAGATATGGTTTTATCTATGTCGATATTGATAACGAAGGAAAAGGGAGCGGAAAACGGTATAAAAAGAAATCCTTTGGATGGTATCAAAAAGTAATTCAGTCAAACGGAGAAGAATTGTAATCCGAAAAAAGAAATAATGCGCATACCCCTTGATTTTTGAAGCCGTATATTCTATATTATAAATGATGTAAAAATTGCATCTTCTGTACAACCTAATGAATGAGGGCTTGTACTGGTTTCGACAGGGATCTTGAAGATGGAGAAGCTATCCGCAGGCTGATGCGTCAAATCGCAAACTTAAAATTAAACGCTAACGATAATTTCGAATTAGCTGCGGCCTAATTGCCGCATGTCGGCCCCGTGGCACTCACACCTCGGGAATCCGGCATCAACGATGTGAGAAACGATATTGGCAAAGCTTTGAGTCAATAGGCGTATCATGAAGCTACTGAAACCGTAAGGGTGTTAGTTCCCGTGCGGCATAGGGAATGAAAAAGAACTGACTATGATAGTAGAAGTACATGGGATAGGTTTTTGGACGCGGGTTCGATTCCCGCCAGGTCCATAAGGGGTATTAGCGCAGTTGGGAGCGCGCAACATTCGCATTGTTGAGGCCAGGGGTTCGACTCCCCTATACTCCACGGAATAAGCACCCATACAAAAATGATTGTTCGAAAGAACAGGATTTTTGTATGGGTGCTTTTGTGTTACAGACAATTTCATTTTGTTATTCGATTGCTTGCTCCTTCCATTATTTTATAATTTTCATTTTTTACAAAGTTAGATTGGAACGAAATTTAATTTACACAGATTTAACATAGCGCTGATTTTACATTTTACATTTGTTATTTAAGATAGTCAATGTGCAAGGGAGCACGGAAGAAAAGGCGAAATGCAAAGTTAGTTTTAGTTGGTTTTGCCAAATAAAGAGAAATAAAAAAGAATAAAAGAAAACAAAAAAGTGAAAAGTGGAAGCAAAAAGGAGATTGTAAGACTATGAAAATGAAAAAGTTTATTGCAGTTGTATCTATGGTAGGAATGTTGGCGGCAGCTATGACGGGATGTGGATCGGGAAATGATGACACAGCCGATGCGGACAAAACTGCAAATGCAGCAAATGCAGGAGACTGGGACAGTTCGAATGATATTACAGTTGTTTCCCGTGAGGATGGTTCGGGAACAAGAGGCGCATTTATCGAGCTGTTCGGAATTCAGGAAGAAGTTGACGGAAAGAAAGTTGACATGACGACAACAGAGGCTCAGATCACAAATAATACTTCGGTTATGATGACGACAGTTGAAGGAAATGAATATGCGATCGGATACATTTCTCTTGGTTCTCTTGATGACAAAGTTGTAAAAGCTCTTAAAATCGACGGAGCAGAAGCGACAGCAGAAAACATTGAAAATGGAAGCTATAAAGTATCCAGACCGTTTAATGTGGCGGTAAAGAAAGATCTGGACAATGAAGTGGCGAAAGATTTCATGAGCTTTATTATGAGTACAGAAGGTCAGAAAGTAGTAGAAGAAGCAGGTTACATACCGGTATCTGATGTGCAGGCTTATGCAGGAACAAAACCGGAAGGAAGCTTTGTAGTAGGCGGATCTTCTTCTGTAACGCCGGTAATGGAGAAGCTTGTAGAGGCATATAAAGAACTCAATCCAAATGCAAATATCGAACTTCAGGCATCTGATTCAACGACAGGTATGACATCTGCGATTGAAGGAAGCTATGACATCGGTATGGCTTCAAGAGAGTTGAAAGACGAAGAAAAAGAAAAACTTGACGCGACAGTGATCGCAACAGACGGTATCGCAGTAATTGTAAATAAAGAAAACCCGACAGAAGAAATGACATCTGATCAGGTAAAATCAATCTACCTCGGAGATGTACTTACATGGGATGAGATTGCCGAGTAAGATTTGGAATGAGAGAGTCTGTTCGGTGCGAACAGATAAAATGAAGAGGAAATCAATATGAAATCAAAAGCATGGACTGAAAAATTCATGCAGGGAGTGTTCTTTGTTGCCGCCTGTGCCTCGGTGCTGGCGGTAGCTCTCATATGTATCTTTTTATTTGCGAACGGAATCCCTGCAATCAAAGAGATCGGATTTGTCAAATTTATTACCGGAGAGATATGGAGACCGGGAAATGAATTGTTCGGTATCTTCCCTATGATTATCGGAAGTTTATATGTTACGGCAGGCGCGGTTATCATTGGTGTCCCGATCGGTGTTTTAACTTCTGTATTTATGGCAATGTACTGCCCGAAGAAAATTTACAGACCGCTGAAATCGGCAACAGAACTTTTGGCGGGAATTCCTTCTGTTGTATACGGATTTTTCGGACTGGTCGTCATTGTTCCGATCGTCCGTGATTTCGGAAGAATGTTAAAATCTGCGGGATTGGTAAAAACAGCAGGAGATGGAAACAGTATTCTTACAACATCTCTGATCCTCGGTATGATGATCCTTCCGACGATCATCGGAACAACAGAAAGTGCGATGCGGGCTGTTCCTGATCATTATTATGAAGGAGCGCTGGCGTTGGGGGCAACAAAAGAAAGGAGCATTTTCCGGGTGATCCTTCCGGCGGCTAAATCAGGTGTGATTGCAGGAATCGTACTGGGAATCGGACGCGCTGTCGGAGAGACGATGGCGGTGATCATGGTCGCGGGAAACCAGCCTCGGCTTGTGGGAAATATTTTAAAAGGAATCAGAACATTGACCGGTAATATTGTGATGGAAATGGGATATGCGACAGGGCTTCACAGAGAAGCGCTCATTGCAACAGGGGTCGTTTTGTTTGTGTTTATTCTGATTATTAATTTCAGCGTTGCGCTGCTCAAGAGGAGGACAGATCATGAGTAATAAAATGACAGTCGGTGACAGGCTGAAATCTTATATGAAGCACCCGGGATCGTTTCTTGTGATGCTGCTTGTCATGCTCGGAGCGTTGATTACATTTTCGGTACTTTTGTTTTTGATCGCATATATATTGATCAATGGAGTGCCTCATATAAAACCCTCTCTTTTTGAGTGGCATTATACGTCGGAAAATGCTTCGGTCATTCCTGCGTTTGTCAATACGATCGTTATGACGCTGCTGTCTCTTTTGATTGCGGTTCCGTTCGGTATTTTTTCGGCAATCTTTCTTGTGGAATATTCAGGAAGAGGCAATAAATTTGTAGAAGTGATCCGTCTGACAACGGAGACACTTTCAGGAATTCCTTCGATTGTATACGGACTGTTCGGAATGTTGTTTTTTGTAAATACGCTGGACTGGGGATTTTCGATTTTGGCAGGAGCATTTACGCTGTCTATCATGATCCTTCCGCTTATTATGAGGACGACAGAAGAAGCGTTAAAATCAGTTCCTGATTCTTACAGGGAAGGAAGTTTCGGACTTGGAGCAGGAAAACTTCGCACCGTATTTCGAATTGTGCTTCCGTCGGCAGTTCCGGGAATTTTGGCAGGGGTGATCCTTGCAATCGGAAGGATTGTCGGGGAAACAGCGGCGCTGATCTACACAGCGGGAAGCGTGGCGCAGATCCCGAGCAGCGTTCTGGGGTCGGGACGAACATTGGCAGTTCATATGTACCATTTGTCAAGCGAAGGGCTTTATATGAATCAGGCATATGCGACAGCGGTGATTTTGCTTGTTTTAGTAGTAGGGATTAATGCGTTGTCAGGTGCGATTGCACGGAAACTGACGAAAGCATAAGAAGAAGTAAGAAAGGAAATAAGGATGTCAAAGATAAGTATTAAAAATCTGGATCTGTATTACGGGGATTTTAAAGCCCTTAAAAATATAAATCTGGAAATCGAGGAAAATAAGATCACTGCGTTTATCGGACCATCCGGTTGTGGAAAATCAACATTACTAAAATCCATCAACCGTATGAATGATCTAGTGGAAGGCTGTCGTATAGACGGTGAAATTTCTTTGGACGGACAGAATATTTTCAAAGGGATGGACGTTAATCTTTTGAGAAAACGTGTCGGAATGGTATTTCAAAAACCGAATCCGTTTCCGATGAGCATTTATGATAATATTGCGTTTGGTCCCAGAACACATGGAATCCGTTCGAAAGCGAAGTTGGATGACATTGTAGAACAGTCACTTCGAAATGCGGCAATCTGGGATGAATGTAAAGACAGATTGAAAAAGAGCGCGCTGGGAATGTCTGGAGGACAGCAGCAACGACTTTGTATAGCAAGGGCGCTTGCGGTAGAACCGGAAGTTCTTCTTATGGATGAGCCGACATCAGCCCTTGACCCGATCTCTACGTCAAAGATCGAAGACCTTGCGATGGAACTGAAAAAAGATTATACTATTGTCATGGTTACGCATAATATGCAGCAGGCTGTGCGCGTGTCCGACAATACGGCGTTTTTCCTTCTTGGGGAAGTTGTGGAATATAATAACACAGAGAAATTGTTTTCGATACCGTCAGATAAAAGAACAGAAGATTATATCACAGGGAGGTTTGGTTAAATTATGCGTAACAGATTCGACAGACAGCTTCATTTATTGGATGAACAACTTACACATATGGGGGAATTATGTGAGACAGCCATTGCAAAAGCAACGCACGCATTAAAAGATGGAAGTATCGAGCAGGCGAAAGTGATCATTGCCGAAGATGAGGAGATCGATCAGATTGAGAAGGATATCGAGAGGCTTTGCCTGAAACTTCTTCTTCAGCAGCAGCCGGTTGCAAAGGATCTGCGCAGAATTTCGGCGGCGCTTAAGATGATTACGGATATGGAGCGTATCGGAGATCAGACGTCTGATATCGCAGAGATTATTCTTTCTTCCAAAGGAGCTGCGGCTACAGATGAGATCCATGTGATCGGAACGATGGCGTCTGAGGTAAGCAAGATGGTTCGCAGCAGCGTTACGGCATATGTTGAGAAAGATTTAGAGCTGGCGCGAAGTGTGATGAAGGCGGACGATGAGATCGATCAGTATTTTGAGGAAGTGCGTGATGAGATGATTGAGTTTATCAGAGAAGAGAAAGGCGAAAATGGAAAACGCATTTTTGATCTGATCATGGTGACAAAATATTTGGAACGCATTGGAGATCATGCCACGAATATTGCTGAGTGGGTAGAATTTTCTATCACAGGAGTTCATAAAGAACATGCCCTCATTCATGCAGAATAAAAAACACAAGAGAAATATGGCAGTATAGAAGCGACAAGAGATAGGACAAATAATAAACAGGAAAATAAAAGAAAACAGAGATAGAAGCAAAAGGAAGTAAAGGAGAACGTAAAGTATGATATATTGCGTGGAAGATGACGATAATATCAGAGAACTTGTCATATATACATTGGAGACAACGGGGCTTAAAGCCAGAGGCTTCGCGGATGGTTCTGCCTTTACGGAGGCTCTGGCGTTTGATACGCCGGAGCTTGTTTTGCTTGATATTATGCTGCCCGGAGAAGATGGGATGGAGATTTTGAAGAAATTAAAATCTTCTACCAAGACAAGAAATATTCCGGTAATCATGGTCACGGCAAAAGGGTCGGAGTATGATAAGGTAATCGGTCTGGACTCGGGAGCAGACGATTATGTGACAAAACCATTTGGAATGATGGAGCTTGTTTCCCGTGTCAAGGCAGTTTTGCGCAGAAGCGGAAAGACGGAAGATCGGACAGATCCGGAAGTCGAGGGCGTCCATATAGATGTAAAAAAACATGAGGTTACCGTAGATGGACAGGAAGTGGCGCTTACGCTGAAAGAGTTTGAACTTTTGGAAAAATTAATGAGAAATCAGGGGATTGTTCTGACAAGGGATCAGCTTCTGACGGAAATCTGGGGGTATGATTTTGACGGAGAGACAAGAACCGTAGACGTACATATCCGAACCCTTCGTCAGAAATTAGGAGAAAAGGGCGAGATCATTCAGACAGTACGCGGAGTCGGGTATCGCGTGGGAGGAACGGCATGAGCATCAAAAGAAAGATTCAAAAGAGTATGACAGTCATTCTGACAGTTACGCTCATCCTCTCTTATATGATCCTTTCGGTTATCCTGTATAACCGGAATATGTCTCTGCTTCAGACAGAAGTAAAGCAGGAGGCGGCATATATCCGTGAGGCGATTAATCTGTCTGACAGTAATTATATGAAACAAATGGACGAGGTTGTAGTCAGTACAAGGGTCACGCAGATCAACGCAGACGGAACTGTACTTTATGATTCCCGCAGAGATGCAGAAGTTCTTAAGAATCATGGAAATCGTAAGGAAGTCAAGGAGGCGCTTTCAAAAGGAGAAGGCGCAGATGTAAGAAAGTCGGAAACCGTCGGGAAAGATATGTATTATTATGCTCTTCTTTTGGATGACGGGACTGTGCTGCGTGTGTCAAAGTCGATAGATAATCTGGCAAGTACGGCTGTCAGTCTTATGCCGATCATGGGAATGCTTGCATGTTTGACGATTTTATTTGCCTTTGCACTTGCAAGGTGGCAGACGAATCGATTGATCAAACCAATCAATGAATTGAATTTGGAACGACCGTTGGACAATGATGTTTATGAGGAGTTAAGTCCTTTGTTAGAAGCGATGGATAGACAAAACAGAGAGAAAGAAGCGGTTGCGAACATGAGGAAAGAGTTTTCTGCAAATGTGTCGCATGAATTAAAAACGCCGCTCACATCGATTTCCGGTTATGCGGAGATTATGAAAAACGGATTAGTCCGGCCTGAAGATATTCCGGTATTTTCCGAGCGTATCTACAAAGAAGCGCGCAGGCTGATCTCTTTGATCGAAGATATTATTAAGTTATCAAAACTGGATGAAGAATCAGTGGAACTGGAAAAAGAAGAAGTGGATCTTTATGAATTGACAAGGGAGATTATCAGCAGACTTTCGCCACAGGCGGCGCAGAAGAATATCAGGATCGAGCTTTCAGGAGAGCATGTAAAATATTTCGGAATCCGTCAGATTTTAGATGAAATGATCTATAATATTTGCGAAAATGCAGTAAAATATAACTATGACAACGGAAAAGTTTCTGTCTGGGCGGGAAATACATTAGACGGACCTAAGATCAGTGTTGCAGATACTGGTATCGGAATTCCTGTGGAACATCAGGAACGTATTTTCGAACGTTTTTACAGGGTAGATAAAAGTCACTCAAAGGAGAGAGGCGGAACCGGACTCGGACTTTCAATCGTGAAGCATGGGGCGCTTTTGCATGGGGCGAAAGTCAGTGTGGAAAGTGAAGAAGGAAAAGGAACAAAGATGAGCATACAGTTTGTGTGAACGTGAAAAAAGAGATCGTACAGATTAAAATATAATTTCTCAATGAAAGGACTTGGAGACAGGTCCTTTTTTCTTACATAGAAAATTTTATTCCGGTGCAGGGAAAAACATCTCGAGAAAGTGCAAAATACATCTTTATTCTTATAAAGAAAAGTTTTAAAATTTGTTGAAAAATTATAATATTGTGCTATGATACATATAACAAATTCCGAAAGGAGGACGCTATGATCATAGAAGTTGATTTTAACAGTGATGAAGCAATCTATATCCAGCTTTGCAATCAGATCATTATGGGAATTGCCACATCGGATATTCATGAGGGGGATTCGCTTCCGTCAGTGCGGCGGCTTGCAGATACGATCGGAGTCAACATGCATACAGTGAATAAGGCGTATAGTGTACTGAAGCGGGAAGGGTATATTAGTTTGGATAAGAGAAGGGGAGCTGTGATCGCCCTTGATATTGACAAATTAGAAGAACTGCAGATGATGAGGAGACAGCTTCAGATCGTTCTTGCAAGAGGATGCTGTAAAAATATTTCACGACAGGAAGTACATGAATTAGTGGATGAGATATTTGACGACTATGAGTGATATGTTTTGGTGTATTTGAAAACAAAATAATTGACAGGAGGAGTTTATGCATATTTCATATACGAAACAGGCGGCAAATGCTATTAAGTATGCCGCGAAGAAAGCGAAGGAGATGAAGCATCCTTATATCGGTACGGAACATCTGCTGCTTGGACTGAGGGAGGAATATTCGGGCGTAGCAGGACAGGTGCTTGCTAAAAACGGAGTTGAGTCAGAGAAGATCGTGCAGCTTATGGATGAATTGATCGCTCCGCAGGAGGAAGTATTTGCTTTACAGAAACCGAAGGAGAGTCCGAGGCTTCGCTATATTCTTGAGAACAGTGAGAAGGAGGCACATCGTCTTCGAACGGCAGACGTCGGAACGGAGCATTTACTTTTGTCCATGATCCGAGATGTGGATTGTGTCGCTGCAAGAATTCTGATCACATTGAATATCAGTCTTCAAAAGCTTTTGAAAGATATTTTAAATGCTTCAGGAGTCGATCCGAAAGAATATCAGGAAGAGATCCAGGACGAGGTGAAAGGCGGCGGTTCTGTACTTGAACAGTATTGTACGGATATGACGGCGCGGGCAGAGGAAGGAAAGCAGGATCCTGTTGTGGGACGGGATGAAGAGATGTACCGTCTGATGCAGGTGCTCAGCCGCAGAACGAAAAATAATCCTTGTCTGATCGGAGAACCGGGTGTGGGAAAGACGGCAGTTGTAGAAGGATTGGCGCAGCGCATAGCAGCCGGCGTTGTTCCGGAGAAGATGAAAAAGAAACGGATCTATACGCTGGATCTTCCGGGGATGATCGCCGGATCAAAATATCGCGGTGAGTTTGAAGAACGTATGAAAGGTCTGATTTCAGAAGTGGAATCTGATGGAAATATTATCCTGTTTCTTGATGAGATCCATACGATGATCGGAGCCGGAGGCGCAGAGGGCGCGATTGATGCGTCCGGTATTTTAAAGCCTTCTCTTGCGAGAGGGGAGCTTCAGCTTATCGGGGCGACAACGATTACGGAATACCGCAAATACATTGAGAAAGACGCGGCGCTTGAGCGGCGGTTTCAGCCGGTGTCGGTAGAAGAACCGACGAAGGAGCAATGCCTGGAGATCTTGAAAGGACTAAAGGGAAGATATGAGACTCACCATAAAGTGAAGATTCAGGACGCAGCGCTTGAGGCGGCGGTTTCCATGTCGGAAAGATATATTACAGACCGCAATCTTCCTGATAAAGCGATTGACGTTCTGGATGAGTCTTGTTCTAAAGTGAGCTTAAAGGGATATAAAGTTCCGGAAAATCTGACGGCTTTTGAATTTCGGCTGAAAGAAGTGGAAAAGCAGAAAGAAGAGAGTATTAAAAACGGACGCTTCGAGGAAGCTTCGCTTCTACAGAAAGAACAAGAAGAAGCAGAACGGAAATTAGGACAGATGAAGAAGCGTTTTGAGAGAAAAACAGCATCGATCCATCCGGAAGTGAGAGAAGAAGATATCGCGGAAGTCGTTTCTGCGTGGACGAAGATTCCTGTTCAAAAACTTGCGGAGAGTGATACAGATCGGTTAAAGAAGCTGGAAAGTGTTCTTCATCAGAGAGTGATCGGTCAGGAGGAAGCTGTGACGGCAGTCTCCCGAGCTGTGAAGAGAGGACGGGTAGGACTGAAGGATCCGAGGCGCCCCATCGGTTCGTTCCTGTTTCTCGGACCGACAGGCGTTGGTAAGACCGAACTGTCCAAAGCGCTTGCAGAGGCAATGTTCGGCAATGAGGACTCAATGATTCGTGTAGATATGTCGGAGTATATGGAGAAACATTCGGTTTCCAAGATGATCGGATCGCCTCCGGGATATGTAGGACATGAGGAAGGCGGGCAGCTCAGCGATCAGGTGAGAACCCATCCGTATTCGGTTCTGCTGTTTGATGAGATCGAGAAGGCGCACCCGGATGTGTTTAATATCCTTTTGCAAGTGCTGGATGACGGACACATTACGGATTCAAAAGGGCGGAAAATCGATTTTTCTAATACGGTGATCATCATGACGTCAAACGCAGGGGCGAAGGCGATCGTAGAACCTAAAAAACTGGGATTTGCAGCGAAAGATGATCCGTCCGGTGATTATAAACGGATGAAACAAAATGTGATGGATGAGGTGAAACAGATTTTCCGACCGGAATTTTTGAATCGTATCGATGAAATTATCGTATTCCATGCACTTGAAAAGTCGCATATGAAGAAGATTGTTACGCTCATGTGCCGCGATTTTATAAAACGAATCGAAATGCAGATGGATATTCATTTGACATTGCGGGAATCTGCAAAAGCGCTGATCGTAGAAAAAGGAACAGATGCAAAATACGGAGCAAGACCGCTTCGCCGGGCGCTGCAGACAGAGCTGGAAGATAAACTTGCAGAGGCAATCCTCAACGGAGAAGTAAAATCCGGTGATTATATTGAGGCAGGAACAGTGAAGAAAACGATTCGCTTCATTCAGAAAGAGAAAACTGTATAAAGGGAGTTCACAGGATTTTACAGTGCGGCAGCCGATATTGGCTTATGTAAATAAATTGTTATTTTTTAGTCAATATTCACAGATATTTCAGTAGAAAAATCAGGTGTTTTATATTATAATGATACAAAGGTCAAAGGAATGCGGATGACAATGATTTAAGGAAGACATATCCTGTGATCACATTGTGAAATACTTAGGAGGAAAATGAAGATGGCAGCAGTGAAAGAATTATTGCGCGCGGAAAATGACGGAAGTCTCAGTTTCGGAGACTATACTCTTTCAGCAAAGACAAAAAAGGATAACTATGAATTTGAAGGAGATATTTATAAAGTAAAAACATTTTCAGAGATTACAAAACTTGAGAGGAACGGAATGTTTGTTTATGAATCTGTTCCGGGAAGCGCAGTAGAAGGATTCAAAGAGACCGACTCGGAAGTGGCGTTTTCGGTTTCTGCACAGGGAGACGTTCAGTTTACTTTAGAATTAGAGCCGGAATGCGAATATGAGGTGTTCATTGACGGAGAGTCCGCAGGAAAGATGCGCACAAACTTAAGCGGAAAGCTTAGCGTCAGCGTGGAACTTTCAGAAGGGCAGGAAGCAACGATAAAGGTTGTAAAATGCTAATATATTGATAAAAGTTTACAAAGAATTAAAATAGTTTCAGGGTGGATGCTGTATCCACCCTGTTTATCTTAAGAAGGAGAACGGATGGCAAAAGGAAAGAAGAGTATCTTTTTCTGTCAGAACTGTGGACATGAAGAAGCAAAGTGGCTGGGGCAGTGCCCGGGATGCGGTGAATGGAATACATTTGTAGAAGAAAAGATTGACAGCGGAGTGACAAAAGGAAGTACGCAGGGGGCAAGGGCGGTTCGGGAATCGGTCAGAGATGCAAAAGTGATTCCGCTGAATGATGTGACGGCGGACGATGATGTGAGATGCATCACCGGGATTAAAGAGCTTGATCGTGTACTTGGAGGGGGAATTGTTCCGGGTTCGCTTGTACTTGTAGGAGGAGATCCGGGAATTGGAAAGTCTACCCTGCTTCTTCAAGTATGCAGAAGGTTGGCGGATAAAAAGAAAATTTTATATATTTCAGGGGAAGAGTCGCAGGCGCAGATTAAATTAAGAGCGAATCGCATGGGGAAATTTTCGGATGGACTGCTTCTTTTGTGCGAGACGAATTTAGAGATTATAAGAGGAGTGATTGAAAAGGAATGTCCGGAACTTGTCGTGATCGATTCCATTCAGACGATGTACAGTGAAGACGTTTCATCTGCGCCCGGAAGCGTGTCGCAAGTAAGAGAATCTACAAATGTGTTTATGCAGTTGGCAAAAGGGCTTTGTATTCCAATTTTCATAGTCGGTCATGTGACGAAAGAAGGAACGGTGGCAGGACCAAGAGTATTAGAGCATATGGTTGATACGGTACTTTATTTTGAAGGCGACCGTCATGCGTCTTACAGGATTTTGCGCGCTGTGAAGAACAGATTTGGTTCGACAAACGAGATCGGTGTATTTGAGATGCGGCAGACCGGACTTGAGGAAGTGGAAAATCCGTCAGAATATATGTTGAGCGGCAGACCGGAGCAGTCGGCAGGATCGGTTGTCGCCTGTTCTATGGAAGGAACGCGTCCCATTCTGATCGAGATTCAGGCGCTTGTATGCAGAAGTAATTTCGGAATGCCGAGAAGGACGGCGGCAGGAACAGATTATAACAGAGTCAATCTTCTTATGGCAGTATTGGAAAAACGTCTTGGAATGGCGCTGTCGAATTCCGACGCGTATGTCAACATTGCAGGAGGAATACGGATGAATGAGCCTGCCATTGATCTTGGAATCATTATGGCGCTTGTTTCCAGTTATCGCAATCGGCCTGTTGATGAGAAGACGATCGTTTTTGGAGAAGTGGGATTAAGCGGGGAAGTCCGCGCGGTCAATATGCCGGAACAAAGAGTTGCAGAGGCGAAAAAGTTAGGTTTTGAGACATGTATTCTTCCGCAGGTGTGCATGAAAATGGTAAAAGATGTGAAAGGAATCCGGCTGATCGGAGTGAAAAGCGTCAATGAAGCAGTCGGGATGATCTGAGGCTTGTAAAATATGCGGTTGTAGAGATGGTATAAACAGAGTAGAAAACGGCATGGTTAGTCGCTGTTAATAGTAGAGCGAATCGTTGTATCCTTTTAATGGAGGTTACAGCGATTTTTCGTTTTTTGTGGCAGTAGTCTATTGACAAAATGTGGGGGGGGGTGGTAACATTTGTATGTCAATAAATTATAACATGTGTATGCTTGTTTTATTTAGATGATTTTGTGTTTAAAAAGTCATGCAATATGCATGGTGAAAATTTAAGAAGGGGGAAGCCTTATGAAATTGAAAAAAATTTTAGTAGCAACTCTTACGACATCAATGCTTTTTTCGGGAATCGCTTTTACAGGAGTTGGAGTAACAGAAGTACAGGCGGTTAATGAAGAAAGTCAAGCAGCAAGACAGATAGCAGGGAATAATATTGCCAACGGTTCTGGGATTGTTGCTTATTCGGGACAGACCGCCCCTTATGGTTCGGAATATTTGATGGATACTGGTGGAAACAATGAAAGTAACGATAATGCGAGATGGCTATCTGGTGTTGCATCAAAGAATGGAACAACTCCGACAGGAAATACATCATATATTGTGTATGATTTGGGAGAGAATGGACCACGCAGTTATGAAGGAATAAAATTAAGATTCCATAATAAAGCTTTCGCAACAAATTACAAAATTTATACAAGCGATATTAATAACTATGACAATAATCAGACAAGGATTACTCCAGAGTCAGATGGATGGAGAGTAATTGATACATTTGCACGTACGAACTATGATGCAAATACAACATTCCCATTAGATGAATTGGGAAAACAGACCGGATTAGACAGATATATTTTGTTCTGTTTTACTGATATGAATTTAAAAGGTGGAGCTAATGTTAGTAATCAAATTTCAATCCGTGAAATTGAGATTTATCATCAAGCAATTACAAGTATTACATTGCCGGAAAGTAAAGATATGACAGTGGGAGGGAAAGACACACTGGAAGTTACAATAGCACCGGATAATGCTACATACCAAGATGTTATTTGGTCGGCAGAAAATATCTCTGACGACACGGGTTCGACAACAACAGGAGATGTAGTGACTGTTGACAATGGGCAAGTAACGGCAAATTGTCCGGGGAAAGCACGTGTGACAGTGACATCTAAGGATGATGCGACAAAAACTGCAAGCTGTGTTATTACGGTTCAAGAAAACAAGGGTGACTTGAATTTAGCCATTGAAGAAGCTGGAAAGTTACAGCAGGCAGACTATACTGAAAGTTCATGGAAAACATTTACGGATGCTTTAACAGGAGCAGAAGGGGTTCGTAATGACATTTATGCAACAACAGATGAAATTGAAAATGCGATCAGTACATTGATGGAAGCACAAAATGCATTGGAGAGAGCATATAAAGTAACAGTTGATGGACAAGAAGTTGCAAAAGGTGCATACAATACAGTGGCTACACTTACTGCTCCGGAGGCTCTGGAGGGTCAGAAGTTTGCCGGCTGGGTATTAGATGGAAAAGTAGTAAGTACAGAAACTGTATACTCAATAGCAATTTCAGGTGATCTTGATTTCACAACAAAGTTTGTCAATATTGAAGAAGAAGTGACTCAAGAACCGGCAGCGCTTTTGAACGAAGTGATTATGACAACGGTAACATCTACAAAAAGTAAAGTTACATTTGTGAATCAAATCGTTATTCCGAAAGGATATAAAGTTGCAGAAGCAGGTTTTGCATATACAAAAGATGCGAGTTTGAATGAATTACACGGTGAGAACGGAATTCTAAACGATTCTAGAATTAAAAAAGTAGCAACAACAAGGTTGAATAAAAATGGACAATTTTCTGTTACATATACAAAGGTAACGAAAGGTTCCAATATTCATAGTGAGGTATATGCAAGATTGATTACACCTGCGGGAGAATCTGTTTGGGTATATTCACCATTGACAACTACAGTAATTAAATAGGAGAGAGAAAAATGAAAAAGGCTTTTGTAGAACCAAAATTAGAAATCAGTATGTTTGAGTATGAGGAGTTAATGACTGTATCGACACCTGGCATTGATACTGATGATGGGCTTGGTATTCCTGAAATTGAAGGTGGAGAGGATATGTAGATTATGAAAAAAATTGTATTCATTGCATGTCTGATATTGTTGACAGGATGTAGTGATACGTCAAAGAACTCGTCCGGTGATAAAGTTGAGGATAATCGTGATATGGCAGAAGAAGTAGAAGTGGAAGACGGTTACGATGTACCTGAAATAAATATTGAGATGGAAGAGTAGTATTTATATATGGAATGTTAGAAAAAGCAGCGTTGCTAAAGCAAGGTTTTTAGCGCGCTGCTTTATGCATATAGGAGAATTTGATGTTTTATAAAATTGGAGATGTAATTGTCAGATTTAACGGGAATAGTTCTTTTGCAAAAACGGAATGTTTGCCTTATATGGTTGAAGAGGAAGCGTTTGAGGATTTTATAGAGTTATCTTATACGAATGAGGATTTATGTCGTTATAAAGATAAATTAGGGTGTGGGGCGATTTTTGAATATAACTATACTATGAATTGTTTTGCGAAAGAAATAATTACTTATGATGCTTTTTGTTATCATTCTTCAGCATTATCAGTTGACAGAGAAGGGATTCTCTTTTCAGCAGATTCTGGGATAGGTAAGTCTACACATGCTCGATTGTGGATGCAATATATGAATAACAATCACAATATAGTTGTTTTGAATGACGATAAGCCGTTAGTGCGTATTATCGGGAAAAAACCGATTGTTTATGGAACACCTTGGGCAGGCAAGCATGCTATTCACAGCAACGGAAGTGCTCCTATAAAAGCACTTGTTTTTTTAGAACAGGCATTAGTTAATAGCATAGAAAGAGTTCCTGTGAATCAGGTATTTGATTTAGTTTTTGCGCAAGTATTGGGCGGGAAGGATCGAGAACATCTTTATCATTTGATGGAGTTGTTAGATATGTTTATTAGACAAGTCCCAATATATAAGCTGCGTTGCAATATAAGTGAAGAAGCAGTAAGGTTGGTTTATGATACAATATGGAGAAAAGAAGATGAAGATTAGAACAGGGTTAATGATGAGAAATGTAGCAGGTAGTTATGTGGTAGTGGCTGCAGGTAAGGAAGCTATTGATTTTAATGGTATGATCACTTTGAACGAAACAGGAGCTTTTTTGTGGAATAAGCTCGTAGAAGGATGCACAGAGGAAGAGTTGGTAAGTTCATTGTTAGAAGAATATGACGTATCTTTTGAACAGGCGAAAGTCAGTGTAGAGAATTTTGTGAAAGAAGTTAAGGAAAATAATTTTGTTGAAGAATAAATATACGGTTGAATTTGACAGCTTAATGGAAATAATAGAAACTAAGTTATCTCAAGGTAGCGAAGTGATTATATTAGCCACAGGTAATAGTATGATGCCGTTATTTAAACATAAAAGAGATCAGGTTTGTCTGATCAAAGAAAGAAATTTGAAGAAATATGATATGATTCTATACCGGAGATTAAATGGACAATATGTCTTACATCGTATTGTGGGTAAAAATAGTGATGGGTTTATTTTGCGGGGGGATAATCAACTGGAGAATGAGTATTCAATTCAACTAGAACAAGTAATTGCAAAAGTTATTAGTTTTAAGCGTAAAGGCAAAGATTATCGGTGTACTAATTTGATATATTCTTGTTATGCGCGAGTATGGGTGAATACATGCTGGTTGAGGCATCTTATTTTAAAAATAAAAGTTGTTTTATCCACATTTTCTAGTGTGTGGAAATAATGTTTCCCCAATATAGGAAAATATTGAAAAAATACGATGGAAAAAATATGGAAAAAATATGCGGTTGTAAAAATGGGGTAAGTAGAGTATAATAACAGTAAGTTGAAAGAGAAATGAACCTGGGATGTGCGATACCCTTGTTATTTTGAACCTACATTAGTTTAAACGGGATTCCTATATTTCTGTAATATGTCAGGCCTCCGATAGCAGTGGACGACAAAAAAGCAGATGCGGTTGCCCACCTAGCCGTGGCTAGGACTCAAAATACAAGGAACGGCATTTTGGGGAATTGCAAAAGATAAAGGCGGTCGTCCTGTACGGCCGCTTTTTGCAATGGCGATGACATAAGTCCGGGCTTGCCCGAGATCTTGGCGGCCGCTTCCAATCCCGGAATATGCCTTTTGGCGCTTTCAGTGATTCAAATGAAATTAAAATGGAATTGTAAATGTAAATATGAAAAAGTGGGAAAAGACAAAGAATCAGATATTTAAAGTTATTATAACAATCAATTCACATCATACAGGCGCTTATGCAGCACAGGCGGCTTATTTTTTTGTGCTGTCCTTGATTCCGATCTTTTTGCTTCTTCTAACGATGGTGCGGTTCACTCCGGTGACTATGAGTGAAGTGATGAAAGCAGTGCTTCAGGTGTTTCCTGAGAGTGTAGCGCCGATGATTCGTTCAATCGTATCTCAAGTATATTTCCAATCCGGGACGATCGTTCCGGTGACGATTCTCGTGGCGCTTTGGTCAGCGGGAAAAGGAGTTCTTTCTGTTACGTCGGGATTAAACAGTATTTGTGAAAATATGGAGACGCGTAATTATTTTTATTTGAGAATCAGGGCGTCATTTTATACAGTTATCTTCCTGTTGGCAATCGTAAGTTCTCTTGTATTGTCGGTATTCGGAAATCGGATCAGCGTGATGGTGTATGAACATATCCCGTTTTTGAGTAAAGTTGTTGAATTTATTATTCGGATCAGAACGTTCGTTACATTTATTGTACTGACCATTTTTTGGGATCTTGTGTACCGATTCCTTCCGAACCGCAGGAATCTGCCGAAAACAACCCTTCGAAAACAGCTTCCCGGTGCAGTGTTCACAGCATGCGGCTGGCTGCTTTTGTCGTTCTTCTTTTCGGTATATCTTGATGTATTTAAAGGCTTTACAAGTATGTACGGAAGTTTGACAACGATTATCCTTATTATGCTTTGGCTGTATGGATGTATGTACATTATACTGCTGGGCGGTGAGATCAATGCGCTTTTAGAAAAATATTTACAGAAGCGGGCGAGAAATTCAGAAAACCTCAAGCAGAAAATCAAGAACAAAACCGAAGAATAAAACAGAAGCATAATCCCCCGGATAAAAGCATAGTCTTTTGTTACGGGGGTGATTTATTATTGATCTACGTTGTGGAAAAGGGAGATACTTTGTCAAAAATTGCGGCAAGTTCGGGAGTTCCTGTTTGGAAGATTGTTTATGATAATCAACTGCAGGATAAGAATCAGATCGTGCCGGGGCAGGCTTTGCTTTTGTTAAAAGTGAAGGAAGGACAGGAGGAAGAAGATGAAAAGGATGAACAGATCAGTCTGGCAGAAGGAAAAACTGTCGGGGGATATGCCTATCCGTTTATAGATGCGGAAATATTGGAACAATCCTTTCCGGCATTGAAAGAACTTCTTGTTTTTTCTTATGGTTTTACGTTTGAAGGAGATTTGATTTTGCCTGCGCAGGATGATCTCTGGCTCGTAGAGACGGCTTGGCGTCACGGAGCAAAGCCGCTCATGGTTTTGACGCCGTTTTCGGGCGGAGCGTTTAATAATCAGCTTGTAAAAGTTCTTGTAGAAAATGCAGAAGTACAAGAACGGCTTTTGGAGCAGCTTTTGGAGGAAGTTGAGAAGCGGGGGTTTGCTGGGGTAAATATTGATTTTGAATATGTTTTGCCTGAAAATAAAGAGCAGTATGCGCAGTTGATTCAAAAGATGCGGGAAAGTATGAACAAGAAAGGGTATACGGTGTCTGTTGCAGTTCCGCCGAAAGTGTCCGACAGGCAGAAAGGTCTGCTTGTAGAAGGGGTAGATTATAAGCTGGTAGGAGAAAGTGCAGATTACGTTTTCCTCATGACTTATGAGTGGGGATATACTTACGGGCCGCCGATGGCTGTAGCGCCGCTTGATAAAGTACGGCAAGTGGCAGAATACGCGCTTGGGCAGATTCCGGCAGAAAAGCTTATCTTAGGAATTCCAAACTATGGGTACGACTGGCAGCTTCCTTATGAGCGGGGAATTACAAAAGCGCGGACGATCGGAAATATAGAGGCGGTGAATCTTGCTGTGTCGCAGGGTTCGGATATCCAGTATGCTCCAACTGCCCAAAGTCCGTGGTTTACTTATAAAACAGGCGGGATGGAACATGTGGTCTGGTTTGAAGATGTCAGAAGTATCCAGGCAAAATGGAAGTTGGTTCAAGACTTAGATCTGGCAGGCGCCTGGTATTGGAATTTAATGAGGAAATTTCGGAGCAACTGGCTGATGTTGTAATCGTTATTGTCAGATGACGAATCTCATTTTCGACATGATTTTTTTGCTTTGGAAATAATTTTCTTCATTGTGCATACGTGGAACTTCCTTTTTTGCACCAACCCATTAATTGCTTTATGTCTTTGATCTCAAGCCCGGATTTCTTCAGACATTCGATGATTCGCAAAGCTTCGATTTCTTAAGTATTGTGAAAAATTGCAGAACAAATACTTGACATGAAGTTAGGTTTAGGCTTTATGATATTAAATGAAGATATTGATGTCAATGAAAAGGAGACGATGTATTATGAATGGAAATTTTGTTTACTGCAATCCTACGAAGCTTTATTTCGGCGAAGATTCCCTTGATTTTTTGAATGAGGAGCTTCCTAAATATGGGAAAAATGTTGTGCTTGTTTACGGTGCAGGTTCGATTAAAGAAAATGGAATCTATGATAAAGTAATAAATATATTAAAAAAGAATGAAAAAAATATCGCTGAGATTGCCGGGGTTATGCCGAATCCGACTTTGGCAAAATTATATGAAGGAATTGAGATTGCCAGAAATCATAATGCAGATCTGCTGCTTGCGGTAGGCGGCGGATCGGTATGTGATTATTCTAAGGCGGTGTCTGTATCAGTGAACTGTACGGAAGATCCGTGGGAGAAATATTTTGTGCGGTTTGATGAGCCTGATTGTGAGATCGTTCCGGTTGGTTGTGTTCTGACTATGGTCGGAACAGGATCGGAGATGAACGCGGGATCGGTTATTACAAATGAGAAGACGAAGCAGAAGATCGGTCATGTGTTTGCAGATGAGAAGATCATGCCGAGATTTTCGATCTTGAATCCACGTTTTACAATGACACTGCCGCATTATCAGATGGTTTCCGGAATTTATGATATTTTTAATCATATCTGTGAACAGTATTTTTCAGATACAGACGATAACACGAGCGACTATATCAGCGAAGGTCTGATGCGTTCCCTGATCCATTCAAGCAGGATCGCAAATAAAAATCCACAGGATTATGAAGCGAGAAGCAATATTATGTGGACGGCGACATGGGCGCTCAACACGCTTGTTGCATGCGGAAAATCGACAGATTGGATGGTTCACATGCTCGGACAGGCAGTCGGAGGATATACGAACGCGACACACGGAATGACACTGGCGGCAGTTTCGCTTCCGTATTACCGCCATATTATGCCGTATGGTCTTGAAAAATTCAAACGGTTTGCAGTAAACGTATGGGGTGTGGGTACTTCAGGAAAAGAAGACCGGGAAATTGCAGAAGAAGGTTTGGCGGCGATGGAAAGCTGGATGAAAGAGCTTGGACTTGTCATGAATCTGACAGAACTTAAAGTGACAGAAGAGATGATAGAAGGTATTGCGGATGTGACGATCGTATTTGATACCGGATATAAGAAACTGGATCGAAATGAAATTATTGAAATTTTCAGGGAAAGCCTCGTATAACGAAACAGCTTCGTATAACGAAAAGTTGAACAGTCTGATCCGATTATGCTATACTTGACGGAGAACTGCTGAAAGATTCGGCAGAAAATCAGCTGTATTATGTTACAGAAAGTCAGGCGGGAAGATCGGGGAGGTTGCGATGACGGGCAGCATTACGAAAGTAGTCATATTCAGTTTTACAGAAAAAGGAACAAAACAGAATCGATATATATATAAGAAATTAAAAATGCAGGGGTATATCTGTGAGGGATATGCCCCTGCAAAGTATGTTATAGAAGATGAGTGCGGGATGAAACAACTTCCGAAAAGAAAAGAACAGTTGATCGAAGAACGATGGGGAAAGTGTGCGTTTTTGTTTATCGGTGCGGCAGGGATCGCAGTTCGTTATATCGCGCCGTATGTGAAAGACAAATTCACAGATTCGGCTGTTGTCGTGGCGGATGAAGCGGGGCAATATGTTATTCCGCTGTTGTCCGGTCATGTTGGAGGAGCGGCAGAGCTGGCGGATCAGGTGGCGGAGCTGCTCGGCGCGGTCAGTGTGCATACGACGGCTACAGATGTGCGGAAAAAGTTTGCCGCAGATGTATTTGCGAAAAAAAATGCATTGCATATTACGGATAGGGAGGCGGCAAAAAGAATCTCCGCCGCGGTGCTTGACGAAGAGCCGATCGGAATCTATGCAGAAGGAGAATATGCAGAAAATGCAGTGAAAAATTCAGAGGAAATGTTTTCAGATGAAGTTTGGATATGTAATACGGAAGAAGAAGTGATGAAATATCGGTATCGGGTAGTTGTTTCAGATTCGTTTCCTGCGGCAGATGAAAATACCCTTCTTTTAAAGCCGAAAAATGTTATTGTCGGACTTGGGTGCAGGAAAGGCATATCGGAAGAACTTTTGGAAAAAGGACTTTTGAAAATTTTAAAAGAGAATAATCTGGATATGGAACAGGTTGAAGTGATTGTGAGTATAGACCTGAAAAAAGAAGAACGTGCCGTTCTTTCGCTGGCAGAAAAGTATCAAGTTCCGTTTTTGACATATCCGGCGGAAATGCTCAAAGAGATCAAAGAGGTTTCTTCTTCTTCGTCTTTCGTTGAGAAGGTGACAGGGGTTGACAATGTGTGTGAGCGGGCGGCGCTGACTTATTGTAAAGAGCATTGTAAATACTCAGAACTGATTTTAGGTAAAAGGACTGAAGAGTCGATGACTGTGGCGATTGCGAGAAGAGTTATGGGGATGAGCGTGCGAAGGAAAAAAGATATGGAGGATAAATAAATGGCATTTGAGTTACGATTTTTAGACTGGCTTCAGACACTGCATACGCCGGTTCTGAGTGAGATGATGAAGGCGATTACTCATCTTGGAGATGCCGGAGCTTTGTGGATTATATTGGCGGCTGTGCTGCTGGCATTTCCGAAAACGAGAAAAAGCGGAGCAGTTGTTGCTGTGGCGCTTATTGTTGATCTTGTGTTATGTAACGGGATTTTAAAAAATATGGTTGCCCGCACCCGGCCGTTTGATGTAAACGAAGGAGTTTCCCTGTTGATCACAGCGCCGAAGGATTTCTCTTTTCCGTCAGGTCATACGGCGGCATCGTTTACAGCGGTTTCGGCGCTGTATTTTGCAGGGGAAAAGAAGCTTTGGAAAATAAGCTGTGCGGTGGCTGTACTGATCGCATTTTCGAGGATGTATTTGTACGTTCATTATCCGACAGACATTTTAGGCGGAATCATTGTCGGAGTTCTATCAGGATTTGCGGGGATGGCAATCATAAAAAAGCTTTGGAAAAAGGTGACAGTTCCGAATTAGATAAAAAGCTCTCATGAAGATACAAAAATGGACGAGAAGAAAGAGGAGAAAATTGTTATTATAATCTAAAGCTGTTCATTTGCAGGGAGACAGACATTATGAAAAACAAAAATCAGCATTTCTTAGCAGGCAGACGAAAACTCAGCAGATGTTTTTGGATCAAAGCTGCAGTAATCGGAGGATTCTCAGCGGCAGTGGTATTTGCGGCAGCGGCGGCAGTTTACCGAAATAATCGGTTTGATCTGAAAGTCGGAAAAGAAAAAGTTGAGAAAAAGGAATATCAGCTTTGTATGGAACTTGTAAAGTATGATACGAAGATGGAGATTCAGAAGCGTTATGATGCTCCATATGGTGAAGATTTTTGGGAGCAAAGTTATGAAGGAAAGTATGGATATGAGATTTTAGCGGATAATACGATTGAAAAGATCAAGTATATTCATGCGGTGTATGATTTGGCAGAAGAATACGGCGATGTATCTGATGGAAGCTTTGCGGCAGTTGAAAAACGCTGGGAAAAAGAAAATGCGAAGAGAAAGAAAAAGATAGAAGCCGGGGAAGTTGTTTATGGTCTGAAAGAATACACGTTTGCCCGTTATATGCAGTATGAGATCAGTATGTATAAGGAAATTTACTGTAATGATACTGACAGAAAAGAAATGGCGCTGACTGAAGAAGAGATAGCTGAATATTACAGTCAGGGAGAATGGATTTTTCAAGACAGCGAAGATAAGGCTGATCTGGAGACTGCGCGCGTTGCTGTTGAGAGAGAGTTGCGAGAGAAAAAATATGATGTCATGATCGCTCAAATGGCAGAAAATTCAAAAGTGAGCGGCAATTTAGAAGCGACAGACCGTTTTACTTTGAAGCTTATAAAGTGATAATAGTCTATAGAAAGACGGAAAATGAAAAGGCGTTTTGACCTCTTTATCGGGTGGGAAGGAGAAGAGTATGAAAAAAAGATGGGTGAGCGGAATGCTTGCATTTTTGCTTGTCGGAACAACTGTTGGATCGATGATTCCGATCAAAACGGCGCAGGCAGAAGAGAATCGTCAGGGAAAAACGTATTATGTCGATTCGGAGAACGGAAATGACAAAAATGACGGACTCTCTGAAAGAAAAGCATTTCAGACATTGGACAAAGTGAATGAGCTTACGCTTGGAGCCGGGGATCAGATTCTTTTGAAAAACGGTTCGGTGTTTGAGGATCAGGCACTTCATATTAAAGGAAGTGGCAGTGAAAGCGCTCCGATTAAAATTTCTACATACGGAGATGAAAAAGACGGACGCCCGCAGATTAATACGAATGGGCACGGGCAGTGGGAATTAAATTACGGACAGAAACTTGATAATCAGAACCACAAGTGGCACGGGACGGTATCTTCTTCTATTCTGCTGAAAGATGTAGAATATATTGAAATTGAGGGGTTGGAGATTACAAATGACCGTGATTCGGCGACAGACGCAGAGAAAGATAAAAATTATAAATATAATGATGCAGAATGTATGGACAGAACAGGAGTTGCCGGAGTTGCTCAAAATAAAGGAACGGTTGACCATATCGTGCTGGATGATCTGTATATCCACGATGTGACTGGGAATGTTTACAATAAACATATGACAAACGGCGGTATTTACTTTATTGTTGAAAAACCGGAGAATGAGAGCGCGACGGGAATTGCCAGATATAATGATGTAACGATACAGAACTGCTATCTTGATACGGTAAATCGTTGGGGAATTGCAGTTGGATATACATATGAATGGGCAAAATTTAACGGCGGCGCCTTAAGTGATGAGACGATGAAAACATATGCGTCTTCAGATGTTGTGATTCAGAACAATTATTTGAATAACGTCGGTGGAGATGCTATTACGACAATGTATCTTGACAGACCGATCATCCAGTATAATGTGTCAGAAAATGCAGCGGCTCAGATTAATACAACAGATTATACGGATCCTCAGCCACAGCTTGACGCGAATGGAAATCCGACCGGAAAGACACATACAGGCGGAAGAGTTGCGGCAGGTATATGGCCGTGGAAATGTAAAAATGCGGTTTTCCAATATAATGAATGTTTTAAGACGTTAAATGCTGCAAAAGGAAACGGGGACGGACAGCCGTGGGATGCGGATTATGGTGACGGCACAAATTATCAATATAACTACAGCCACGGAAATACGGCAAGTACGATTATGTTCTGCGGAGGGGAATCAATCAACAATACGTTCCGTTACAATATCAGTGTACATGAAGATATGGGGCCTCTCGATCCGGCAGGAAATTCAGGCAATACGCAGGTGTATAATAATACATTCGTGATCAAAGAAGGAATCCGGTCGATTTGGTACAGAGATTCCGGTCCGGTTACAATGGAAAACAATATTTTCTATTTTGATGGGGAGCAGCCGGCGCAGATTACAAACTGGAATCCGCGTAACAATAAAGTTTATTCTAACAACCTGTTTTATAATGTGAGTTCTTATCCTGACGATAAAGCGGCTGTAAAAGTGGAAAAAGGAACTCCGGTTCTTGTAGATGCAAAGTCCGGTCCGGTAAAAGCAGCGGAAGATAAGCAGGCAAGACGTCATGAAGATCCGGCGGCAACAACAGTTTTTGACGGATTTAAGCTGGCAGAAAATTCTCCGGCGATCAATAAAGGAAAAGTGGTGATCGACCGTAACGGTTATTCGATCGATCATGATTTCTTCGGACATGCAGTTACGGCAACACCGGAAATCGGAGCTGCAGAAAGTGATGTGATCGGAGATCTTGTTCTTCGTTCTGTAGTTTACCAAATCGATCAGGATGCCAGGACGATCAGCGATATACCGAAAAATACAACAGTAGAACAGTTTTGTGAAAATGCTATCGTAGATACGGGTGTGACGATAACCGTGAAAGCAAGAGACGGCAGACCTTTGGAAAATACAGATATCATCAAAGGCGGCATGACAGTAACTCTCTTAGGTGAAGGAAAAGAATCCGTTGTATATACCGTAGTTGCAAGTTCAGATAATGAACTGAAGTTATCATATTATGAAGTGAAAGAAAAGACGATCTATGTGCCGTTTACAGAGAAGAATCCGACAACGGTTGGTGAGTTGAAGAAAAATGTTGAAGCAGCTGATACGGCAGAGGTATCTGTAGTGAACGGTGAGACTGCATTGAAAGATCAGGAAAATGTTGCAGATTCAATGACAATGCGGATTACGGCAGAGGACGGAAAGACGAACGATTATACGATCAAACAGAAAAATATGTATAACTGGTCTTTAGATTATGCAGGACCGCGGCAGGGAAATGTATGGTTTGGTCAGAAGAAGGCAGTATCAGGGGAGTGGACGGAGATAAAAGAGTATGACAGTCAGTATCCGAACTGGATGGTAAATACATATTATGGCCCGGGAATCGATGAGGCGAATCATAATGTGACACCGACAGAGCAAACACACGGTCTTCTTTCAGCTCCTCCGAGTACAGGGGTTTCTACCGCTATGGCATATAGAGTGCCAAAAGACGGAACCGTATCATTTCATGTAAAAGATGACGAACCGTATTTGAGACAAAACGGAAACAGCGGCGGAACAGTAACATTAAAACTGTTATTGAATGATGAGGAAAAACAAAGTGTTATTCTTGAACAGAGTAAAGTTCAGGCAAAAGATTGGAAATCGTTTGACAAGATTGAAGTGAAACGCGGGGATTATATCCGTGTTACAGCAATTTCAAACGAAGCTCCTACAAAGCCGTCTGTTCATGTGACACCGGTTATTACGTATCTTAATGAAGGAATTGCGGATACTCAGGCTCCAGAAATTCCGGCAAATGTAAGATGTGCACATATTACAGAAACGGAAGCAAGTGTTGCGTGGGACGAGGCGCTTGATAATGTGGCGGTGACAGGATATAACGTATATGTAAACGGAACAAAACATAATACTGTTATTGTCGATAACACGCAATACAAACTGACAGAATTAGAACCTGACACAGAATATCTGATACAGATTACGGCAGTAGATGCGGCCGGAAATGAGTCTGAAAAATCCGCAGAAGTGAAATTTACGACACAGAAGGAAGAGATGATGGAACTGAAAGCTCCGGTGAACGTAAATGTTTTTGATGTGACAGAAGCAAGTGCGAAGCTGTCATGGGAGAAAGCGGAAGACGGAAAAGAAGCGGTTGGATATTATATTTATGTAGGCGGTAATAAGCTGAATAAAGAACTGATTGTATCAACATCATATGATCTTAAGAATCTAAAAGCAGATACACAGTATTCGGTACAGATCACGGCAGTAGATGCAGATGGAAATGAGTCTGAAAAATCTGAAAAAGAAACATTTAAGACATTGAAAACCGAATCGGAAAAAGAGGAACCGACACCGACTCCGGAACCAGCTCCAACCCCGGATGATAAAGATAGCATCTGTAAAACAGAAGCGGTGAAAACAGGGGATCATGGAAGCGTATTTGTATGGGCAGCAGGAATTCTTATATCTGTGTCCGCAGTGTCCGTGGTTTTAAAAAGAGGGAAATATAGATAAAAAGAAATATAAATAAGTTATGATAAAGAAGAAAAACGGTTTTGAAAAGATGAAAGTCTGTTTCAAAACCGTTTTTTGCAATGGCGATCGCTTACAATCCCGGAATGTGCCTTTTGGCACTTCCGGTGATTAAATTAATTTGCGATATTGTGATGGCGTTGTGTTTACGCAGTCACGAAATACTCTTGAGTAGTGTTGGGAATTTGTAAATCCAGATTGAAGCGCTATTTCAGTCAATGACAGTCTAGGGTCGTGCATCAGACTGATTGAATGGTTTATGCGGTACACATTAATATAGTTGGAAAGCGTAATGCCGATATGTTCCTTGAACAGTTTGCTTAAATAGCGAATGGATATATGGAGCTGGGATGCAATATCGTCCTGTTTGATCTTTTCGGCATAATGCTCTTCAATGTAACTCAGTGTATAAGCGACATAACTGTTCTGAAGCTGCGGATTAGAAAAAGGCTGAGTCGGCGTTGTGTGATCCAGTATATACAGCATTAAATTGATTAGAGAAACATTAATGTTGGCAGCAGAAAACAGGCTGTTGGAGGCAGTGTAAAGATCAATCAATTTATCAAGTATGCCATTGATTATAGTGTCTGATGAAAAACGATAATAAAAATGTGAAGAAAATAAGATCGCATGCATTAATGTGATCGGATGGACGCCTTCGTTTTCCAAAATGATATTTGAAAATATAGATGGATCAAAATGAATATGTTTGAATGTACAATCAGTTTTTTTATCTAGATAAAAGGAGTGAACGATATTAGGCAGTATCATAATAACCTCGCCTTGTGTACAATGGAGTGTTTCGGATTGAATATCCATTTGGCATTCTCCTGAAAGAATGCAGTAAATCTCGATCGTGGAATGCAGGTGATGCGGAAAAGTGTATCCGGCAGATTGGGATGTAATAACTGCACCGGATAAGATCGGGGCGGATAAAGAAATTGATTCTAGTAAATTGGTGTTGTTTTTTTGCAATACGTTCATGAGAAACCTCTTAGATTATTGTACTTATTAAATCATGGATTTGTAAATGAGCTATAATAAACGATATAAGTTTACAAGTGTATATTTTCATTATATCAAAAAAACTCCCCTTTTTCAAATTTTCTGCTATAATGTTAGTTGACACTTACTATAAGATGAGGAGTGAAAAGAATGACATTAAAAGAACTTGGCATCGGACAGAAGGGGATCATCCTGTCTGTGGGAGGCAGCGGAGCGCTCAGACAGCACTTTTTGGATATGGGGCTGATCAGGGGTGCGGAAGTAACGGTTGTGAAATATGCTCCGATGGGAGATCCGATCGAGCTGAAAATACACGGATACGAGCTGACGATCCGCTTGGATGATGCAGAGAAAATAGAAGTAAAAGAAATTAAGGCAGAAGAAAAACAAAAAGAGAGAAAAGTAAAGAGAAAATCCGCTGTCCATCCGGGGTACGGAGAGGGTGGAAAGTATCATGAGAAAGAAACGGAAAATCCTCTGGCGGACAGCGAGGTGTTGACATTTGCCCTTGTCGGCAATCAAAATTGTGGAAAAACGACGTTGTTTAATCAACTGACAGGAGCGAATCAGCATGTCGGAAATTTTCCGGGCGTGACGGTAGACCGGAAAGACGGTGTGATCAAAGGCTATAAAAATACATTGATTACAGATCTTCCGGGCATCTATTCCATGTCTCCTTACAGCAGCGAGGAGATTGTTACGCGGGAATTTTTGCTGAATGAAAAACCGAAGGGGATTATCAATATTGTTGATGCGACGAACATGGAGAGAAATCTGTATCTGACGATGCAGTTGATGGAATTAGATATGCCGATGGTTGTCGCGCTGAATATGATGGACGAATTGCGGGAAAATGGAGGCAGTGTTCATGTCAACGAGATGGAAGCGTTTCTCGGAGTGCCGGTTGTACCGATTTCGGCGGCAAAAGGAGAAGGAATCGAGGAGCTTGTAAAACATGCAGTGCATGTTGCAAAATATCAGGAAAGTCCCAGAAAGCAGGATTTCTGCGCGGATACAGAAAGTGGAATTCACAGAGGACTTCATGCGGTTATGCATCTGATTGACGATCATGCTCAGAAAGCCGGAATTCCGCTTCGGTTTGCGGCGGGCAAGATTATGGAAGGTGATGAGAAGATCGCCGGGAAATTGAACTTAAGTCAGAACGAGAAAGAGATGTTGGAGCATATCGTTGTCCAGACAGAAGAGGAAAGCGGGTTTGACCGTGCGTCTGCCGTTGCGGATATGCGATTTTCTTACATAACAGAAGTGTGTGAAACAACGGTTGTAAAACCTCATGAAAGTAAGGAACGTCTAAGAAGTAAACGCATCGACCGGATACTGACCGGAAAATATACCGGGATTCCGGCGTTTATCGCGATTATGGGTATTGTATTCTGGCTGACGTTTAACGTGATTGGCGCCGGACTGCAGTCTTTGCTGGAGATGGGGATCGGATATTTGACTGAAGTTGTGGATCGGGCAATGACGCTGGCAGGGGTGAATGAAGCGATCCATTCCCTTGTTATTGACGGCATTTTCAACGGAGTAGGAGGAGTGCTTAGTTTCCTGCCGATTATCGTGACGCTGTTTTTCTTCCTTTCTTTACTGGAGGACAGCGGATATATGGCAAGAGTCGCTTTTATTATGGACAAACTGCTTCGAAAGCTGGGGTTATCGGGAAGAAGTATCGTTCCTATGCTGATCGGTTTCGGCTGTACGGTTCCCGGCGTTATGGCAAGCAGAACGCTGCCGTCAGAGAGAGATCGGAAGATGACGATCTTGCTGACTCCATTTATGAGCTGTACGGCAAAGCTTCCGATCTATGCGTTTTTTACGGCTGTATTCTTTCCGAATCATGCCGCTCTTGTGATGA
Organism: Mediterraneibacter sp.; assembly: GCF_030825015.1. Lineage (NCBI taxonomy): Bacteria > Bacillati > Bacillota > Clostridia > Lachnospirales > Lachnospiraceae > Mediterraneibacter > Mediterraneibacter sp. The sequence goes on from NZ_JAPJQP010000002.1 coordinate 188,667, forward strand.
TCGGACTTTATATGCTTGGAATTGTTATGGGAATTATAATGGCGCTTTTGTTTAAAGGAACGATGTTTAAAGGAGAACCGGTACCATTTGTTATGGAACTTCCGAATTATCGTTTACCGGGAATGAAAAATGTCGGACAGTTGTTATGGGAAAAGGCAAAAGATTTCCTGCAAAGAGCGTTTACAGTGATTTTTGTGGCGACGATCATCATTTGGTTTTTACAAAGCTTTGATATAAGCTTCAACATGGTAACAGATTCAAAAGACAGTATTCTTGCAATGATCGCAGGGGCAGTAGCTCCGATTTTCGCTCCGCTTGGATTCGGAGACTGGAGAATATCGACGGCGCTTGTCACCGGATTTATGGCAAAGGAAAGTGTCGTTTCCACATTGACGGTACTGTTTGGAACGACGGAAGTGCTTCTTGGAACGATCTCGGCAGCCGGCGCTGCGGCGCTTCTTGTATTCTGCCTGCTATATACACCGTGTGTTGCGGCGGTTGCATCGATCAAGCGTGAGCTTGGCACAAAATGGGCGGTTTTCGTTGTGGTCGGTCAATGTGTGATCGCATGGCTTGCGGCATTTGCAGTGCATGCCATTGCGATACTCTTTTAAAAAGAAAAGTAAAAATAAATTAATCAGGATAGGCAATGGAGTGGAGAAAAAGTCCCGATGGATCACAGTGGAACTTTTTCTCCGCTCCTTTTTGAATGAGAAATTCGATAATGCGTTCAGGCATCTGATAGAGAAAATCATTTGCACAGATTTTGATTGTAAGAACGGGCGACAGACCGCCTGTTAAATCTTTTTGTTCAGAGAAAGAAATGTCGAAAATTTCTTTGACAGTTCCTTTCTTCTTTTTTACCGCAGAGAACGTGCGGAAATCATGAATCCCTATGAGACTGTCCGCCGCTTCTTTCATGGCGTCAAGATCTGCATTGGAAATTTTTCGATCTGGATGCGCGGTGTAATCCCTTGTGAACAGATTGCCATCAGGGGAAACGCTGATGCGGTATATATAGGTTTTTGAGACAGCATTAAGATCTGCTCGGAAACGATCGGACACAATTTCACAACTTAAGACACGAATATCTTTCGGAAGGTATTCGTTTAATTTTTCTAAAAAATATGTATCGGAAAAAGAACTCTCAGTATGAAAATTGACTGTCTGGCAGAGCGCGTGAACTTTGGGAGCTGTTTTCGCACCTGCAAAAAGGAGAACGTCTTCTCCTGTCATTTTTTTTAAAACAGAGCAAATCCGGCAGGAGACTGTTTTTGCATATCCGTCAGAGGCGGGGCGCGTCCATCCTAAATAGCGTGTTCCATCGTATTGAAGAGTCAGTTTTATATTCGGCATAAGGTACTCCTTTGCTTGGCGTATTTGTAGATCGTATTTCTGTATAATAGTGTATCGGATGAGGAGCGGAATGTACAGGGGTGATTTTATTTGCCGTTTATGATATACTGGCTACATAAAATCTGATGAGTTGAAGAATGGAGAAAAGGATGATAGAAGAAAGAAGAGTAGAAGATTCTCAAGTGGAAACAGTGCATATCGTAAGACCGAATCATCTCAATGCAGCAGGGCGTCTTTTCGGAGGTATGCTGATGCAGTGGCTTGATGAAGTGGCGGGTATGGTAGCAAAGCGGCATACGAGATCCAATGTCATTACTGCATCCGTAGATAATCTTCGGTTTATACAAGGAGCATACAAAGGCGAGATGGTTGTCGTGATCGGAAAAGCGACATATGTAGGTACGACATCTATGGAGGTGCGTGTAGATACTTATGTGGAACATATGGAAGATGGGATGCGCCGTCCCATCAACCGCGCGTATTTTACAATGGTGGCGTTAGATGAGAATGATAAACCAAAGCAAGTGCCCCGACTGGTTCTGGAGACGGAAGCGCAGCGCGCGGAGTGGAAGGCGGCGGAGAAACGCCGGGAGATGCGGATGCGGCGTAAGGAAGAAGGGTTTTAATAAAGAAACAGTCTATTTTCCGTTGTGTTTTCGGAAGAGCGAGGATGCCATATTGATCGTGCGGTCAATTTGCTCTCGCTCTTCTTTACTTTTACCTTCTTTTAAAATCTCAAGAATTAAAGTCATTTCTTCTGGGGTAAATCGAATCCCCTGTTTGTTGGCTCCGCTGATAAGCGCCATCATGACGGGTGCTAATTCTTTTCCTGATTTTCCGGAAGTCTTGGAGGCGGCGGTTTTGATCAGTTCTAATTTTATGGGATCTATATTTTTCATCGCAGGATTGTTCATCCATTCATTCATATTGACGTTCCTTTCCTTTTTGATTTTGAATTCGAAATAGTTTCTGTATGATTTCTGTCGGTTTCTGTCGGTTTGTGTCGGTTTTTATCAGTTTTTGTCATAGTTTTCGGAGCTTTCTTTGGTGTTTTCTTCCGAATCTTCTTTAACATATTCTTCGGCTTTGCATGTGCAATCTGGATCGGAGTCAGTCTGTGTCGCTGCCGTGTCATGTTCGGTATTTTGAAAAGCGGATGAAAAGAGATCGCTGTACATGCGGAATTGTTCCTGAAAATCCGAAGAAAATGCTCCGGAGAAAAGATCAGCCGGCTGGAAAGAGGCATCTTGCGGTGGCTGCATCATCTCCATAAACGCCATCATTTCTTTTAACTGAATGAGTGTGTCCAGCATCTCGGCATCTTTTGGATTCAGATAAGGACGAAGGTTGTCGATGAGATCTGTTGGAGAGGCTGCGCTTTGTCCCGTCCCTTCTTTAGAAAAAGGATCTGTCCGGCAGTCGTGTCCGAAGAGGCGGATCGTTTTTTGAAGTTCAGTAAACTTGATGAAAGAAGCCAGCATCCGACGCCCGGGAAAAGGGGTGTATGGGATGAACAGCTTCATGATCTGAAGGGGCGGTGATGTGACAAGCACATCAAAAGGTGTCATTCGTTCCGAGTGGTCTTGATCCATTTTCTGAAATGCTCCGATGTATAGCGTTGTAAATATATATGTGACTTTGTATAGAAATATGTATTATGGGAATGTTACTTTTTAGAAAATATTTCATAAAATAGTAGAGAATGGGTACAAGAAAGGAAATGAATATGTCAAGGAAATTGATTATTGACGGCAATGCGGTGTATGAGATCGATGAACAGTGTATGTTGAAAAGAAAACTTGAAAGTGAAGAGAAAATGACAAAAGAAGAAGGGAAAAAGAAAGAAGGAATGAAAGAGAAAGAAAATGAAAAATAAAAAAAGAACAATGCATACAAGAAAGATGCGCGGAAGAAACCGCGCATCTTTCTTGTATGGTGACGAGCCAAAGTCCGGGCTTTCCCGAGACCTTGGCGACCGCTTACAATCCCGGAATGTGCCTTTTGGCACTTCCGGTGATTGAAGACAGAAGGAAAATTCAGATTAGCATCCGCATCCGCAGTTCGATCCGCATCCGCCGCCGAAGCTGTTGCCGCCGCAGAAGAAAAGAAGCAGGATGATCCAAAGACAACTGTCATTTCCGCATCCGTTTCCGCATCCACTGTTCATGTTTCCGCATCCGCCGCAGCATGCAAGGAGAAGGATGATCCAAAGGCAAGAAGACATACCGTTTCCGTTTTCGCATCCGCATCCGCAGTTAGTAGCTGTTAAATCACTCATGTTAAAACCTCCGAATTAATTAGTGTTTACAGTTCTATATTATGCCGGCAGAGGAAAAGTGTTCCTGAGGGGCAAAAGTTTCGCATTGGGAATATTCTGAATAAAAAAGGATTTCTTATGAAATGGGTAAAACAATCGGTTGGATATTGGTGTGACGATATGATGACTGGGGAATATATGGGGCAGGGAATCTGTGCGGCGCTGCTGGATACAGGAGTGGCGGGGCATCCTGATCTGGCAGGGCGCATTGTGCAGTTTTGTGATTTCACAAAAGAAGAGAGTCGATCAGGTGACAACGGTTATGATGACAGTGGGCACGGAACTCATGTGTCAGGAATTTTGTGCGGAAGCGGGAAAGTGTCTTCCGGAGTATATGCGGGAATGGCTCCCAAAGCAGAGCTTGTTGTCGGTAAAGTTCTTGATAAAGACGGAAACGGAGATGTTTCTCATGTATTGAAAGGGATTGAGTGGATTTTAGAGGAGAGGAAACGGTACGGGATCCGAATTGTGAATATTTCTGTCGGTACACAACCCGGACTTGCGCAGAAACAAAAGATGATGCTGTTGGATGCGGTGGAATCTCTTTGGGACTGCGGCCTCATCGTTGTTGTGTCTGCCGGAAATTACGGACCGGAAGAAGGAACGGTCGCAGTGCCGGGAAACAGCAGAAAGGTGATTACAGTTGGCGTGCCGGACAGCAGTATTCCATATTCAAGAAAGAGCAGGAAAAGCCTGAATTATTCGGGGAGAGGTCCGACATTGGAATGTGTTGTAAAGCCGGATGTATTTGCTCCGGGAACAGGAGTCATAAGCTGTAACAGTATGTATGGGTTTACGGGAGAACATCCTTATATAATGAAGACAGGGACATCAATGGCGGCTCCGGTTGTCTCGGGCGCTGTCGCCTGCCTGCTGTCGAAATATCCTGATATGACGAATGTGGAAGTAAAGCTGAAGCTAAGAGAAGCCTGTGTAAAAATAAAAGGAACAGAAGCCGGATGGGGAATGCTTCATGTAGGGCGGTTGATGAAATGATATTTGTGAGAAAAAGATAAAGTGTAAAGAAAAAATACTTGACACAAAGAAAGGTTTCGTGTATGATTGCAGAGGTGACAAGAATGGATAAAATTTTAGAACAGGCATTATTATATGATTTTTACGGTGAACTTTTGACCGCGCATCAGAAAGAAATCTACGAACAGTTTGTGTTAGACGATCTTTCTTTAGGAGAGATCGCGGCGGATGCGGGGATTAGTCGGCAGGGTGTTCATGATATTGTGAAACGCTGCGCCAAATCACTGGAAGAATATGAACGAAAACTTCATCTCGTGGAAAAATTTCTTGCCGTGAAAGAGCAGGTATCCCGCATTGACGGGGTGCTGAAAGAGTGGGAAGAAAAGAAAGAAGATCCGGAAGAGATCATACAGCGCATCCGTAAGTTGTCGGCAACGATTATCGAAGAGTTGTAGATGCACTTATTTGCAGCTGAAAACAGAGTGTGTTTCAAATAGATGCGGAAGGAAAAGGTAGAGGAGTCAGACAATGGCATTTGACAGCTTAACAGAGAAATTACAAAATGTATTCAGAAACCTTCGCAGCAAAGGCCGTCTCACAGAGGATGATGTGAAGGCTGCGCTGAGGGAAGTTAAGATGGCGCTTCTTGAGGCGGATGTCAATTTTAAAGTCGTAAAAAAATTTGTAAAAGACGTTCAGGAAAGAGCTGTCGGTCAGGATGTTATGAACGGACTGAATCCGGGACAGATGGTGATCAAGATCGTAAACGAAGAGCTTGTGAAGCTGATGGGATCTGAGACGACAGAGATCAAGCTGCAGCCGGGAAGTGCGATCACGGTGATCATGATGGCAGGTCTTCAGGGAGCAGGTAAGACGACGACAACGGCAAAACTGGCGGGAAAATATAAATTAAAAGGAAAGAAACCGCTTCTTGTTGCCTGTGACGTTTATCGTCCGGCTGCGATCAAACAGCTTCAGATCAATGGTGAAAAGCAGGGCGTGGAAGTGTTTTCAATGGGCGATAAAAACCGTCCGGCTGATATTGCAAAGGCGGCTCTTGTCCATGCACAGAAAAACGGCAACAATATCGTAATCCTTGATACCGCGGGACGTCTTCATATTGACGAAGAGATGATGGCGGAACTTCAGGAGATCAAACAGGCGGTAGAAGTTCATCAGACGATTTTGGTTGTAGATGCAATGACAGGTCAGGATGCGGTCAATGTAGCCGAATCCTTTCATAATAAAATAGGAATAGACGGTGTGATCGTCACGAAATTAGACGGTGATACGAGAGGCGGTGCGGCGCTGTCCATTAAGGCAGTGACCGGAAGACCGATCCTCTATGTCGGTATGGGTGAGAAGCTCTCTGATCTGGAACAGTTTTATCCGGACAGGATGGCATCTCGAATTCTCGGAATGGGAGACGTACTGACATTGATCGAGAAAGCCGGCGCAGAGCTTGATGAAGAGAAAGCGATGCAGATGGCAGACAAGATGAAAAAGGCGCAGTTCGACTTTGAAGATTATCTGATGAGTATGGAACAGATGCGTAAGATGGGCGGTCTGTCAAGTATTATGAGTATGATGCCGGGTTTGGGCGGATTAGGCGGAAAGAACAAACTGCCGGATTTGGATTCGCCGGAAAATGATAAGAAGATGGCTCGTATGGAAGCGATTATATATTCAATGACCCCGGAAGAGAGAAAGAATCCGGATCTTTTGAATCCTTCCAGAAAACATCGGATAGCAAAAGGTGCAGGGGTGGATATCTCCGAAGTAAACCGCATGGTAAAACAATTTAATGAGTCTCGGAAGATGATGAAAAAACTTCCGGGCATGATGGGCGGTAAAGGTGGTAAGAAGGGCAGATTCAGACTTCCCTTTTAACACATAGATAACAAACAATAACAAAACAAATTAAGAAAGAAAAACAGAGGTGGAAAAAATGGCAGTAAAGATCAGATTAAGAAGAATGGGACAGAAGAAAGCTCCTTTTTATAGAATCGTGGTAGCTGATTCAAGATCCCCGAGAGACGGAAGATTTATCGAGGAGATCGGAACATACGATCCGACAAAAGATCCGAGCGAGTTTAAAGTAGATGAAGAGCTTGCTAAAAAATGGCTCAACAATGGCGCACAGCCGACAGAAGTAGTAGGAAAGATCTTCAAGGCAGCAGGAATCGAAAAATAAGATGTCCGCGGAGGTGCGTACAGATGAAAGAATTAGTTGAGGTGATAGCAAAAGCGCTTGTAGATCATCCTGAAGAAGTTTCTGTTAACGAAAAAGACGAAGGACGTACCGTAGTGCTTGAGCTTCATGTCGCAGAAGGCGACATGGGAAAAGTGATCGGCAAACAGGGCCGTATCGCAAAAGCAATCCGTTCTGTTGTGAAGGCGGCAGCGGCAAAAGAAGACAAAAAAGTAGTTGTCGATATTATGTAATTAAGAAAGCAAGAGGGACAGCGTTCGGTAAGAACAGCCTGCCCCTTTTCTTATATTACTTATCAGTATATAGATACGGGATGATCGCGGGAGAATGGAAGTTTCAATGCGATATTTCGTTTGATTGATAGAATTGACGTAACAGCAGGAAAAAGGTTGGAGCAAGGAGAAAAATATGGAACAGTTTTTGCAGGTGGGAGCGATTACTTCTACCCACGGTATTCGGGGTGAGGTAAAAGTGTTTCCGACGACAGACGATCCGGCGCGGTTTAAGAAACTGAAAAAAGTGATTTTAGATATGGGAAAACGACAGATTGAGATGGAGATCCAGTCAGTCCGGTTTTTTAAGCAATTTGTGATCGTTAAGTTTAAAGGAATTGATAATATCAACGATGTAGAACAATATAAAGGCGGCGCTCTTTTTGTGAATCGGGAAGATGCGGTGCGTCTTGAGGAAAATGAATATTATATCGCAGACCTGATCGGTATGGATGTGTTTACACAAGAAGGACATTTCGGCGTTGTAAAAGATGTGATGGAGACAGGGGCAAACGAAGTGTATATCATTGATTCTGACGCGCACGGAGAAGTGCTTGTGCCGGCAATCCGGCAATGTATCGAAGAGGTCGATGTAGAAAACGGGAAAATGCAGATTCGGCTTTTAGAAGGTCTGATCGGATAGATTTTAGAGTTAGGAGAAACAGACGAATGAACTTTCATATACTTACGTTGTTTCCTGAAATGGTTGAAAATGGACTGAAAACGAGTATTATCGGGCGGGCGGTCGATGCGGGACTGCTGTCGATCGAAGCGGTTAATATCCGGGATTTTGCCTTTAATAAGCATCAGAGCGTGGATGATTATCCGTACGGCGGAGGCGCGGGAATGCTGATGCAGGCTGAGCCTGTATATTTGGCGTATAAAGAGATTAAGGAACGAATCAAAAGAGAGGATAAGAAACTCCGTGTTGTCTATCTTTCTCCGCAGGGGAAGACGTTTGATCAAAAGATGGCGGAAGAACTGGCGGCAGAAGAAGATCTTGTCTTGTTGTGCGGACATTATGAAGGGATTGACGAGCGGGTTTTGGAGGAGATCGTGACAGACTATGTTTCGATAGGTGATTATGTTCTTACCGGAGGGGAGCTCCCGGCAATGGTTATGGTCGATACGATCTCAAGACTTGTGCCCGGTGTGCTGCACAATGACGTCTCGGCGGAATTTGAGTCTTTTCAGGATAATTTGCTGGAATATCCGCAGTATTCCAGACCGGAAGAATGGCATGGGAAGAAAGTACCTCCGGTGCTTTTATCGGGACATCATGCGAACATTGAGAAATGGCGCAGGGAACAGTCGATTTTGCGGACGTACGAAAGAAGGCCGGATCTTCTGGAGAAAAGTACGCTGACATGGAAAGAAAAAAAGTGGCTGGAAGAGACTGTTAAGGAGAAAACAGCGCAGGAAGAAGTGAAAGAAGACGAGGACAATTAAAGAAGGAAGTCAGTCGGAAATGAAAGAACAGCATAAGATAGAACGATAAAGTGACTTTGATAATAAAAACAGAAGAATTGATAAAGGGATAGAAAATGTGATAAGGGGTACGAATTGGTATTTGTTACACTTTTTAACGAAAAATTTTTAACAGCTTGAAAATGAAAGAAGCAGAGGGTAGACTTTTTTGGGGATTGCCGGAGACGGGAGTCTCTTTGTTGCAATGGCAACGAGCCGAAGTCCGGGCTTGCCCGAAGCCTTGGCGACCGCTTATAATCCCGGAATGGCCTTTTGGCACTTCAGGTGATTAAGTATATTTTAATAATAGGAGGAAGAGAAAATGAAGAAAAACATTTTCAAAAAAGTGGGCAGAGTCTTTACTTCACTGGCTCTCGTAGCGTCCATTTGTCTGACAATGTCGGTTTCTGTTTTTGCAAAAGGGTATGACTTGGATGACAAAAACATCAATTATCGTGATTATCTTTATTTCGTTATTGATGGAAAAGATTACAAGATGACAGCTCTTACAACGGAACCGGGCGTGGATTTTTCGGGAAGCGATGTATCTGCCGAGGTTTATGCAAAAGTTGATATGGAAGGTCTGAATGCAGCAATGCAGGCGGCAGGATCAAAAGATACATTTGTCCTGAATAATAAGACATATATGTCACGTTATGAGAAATCAACAGATCCGATCGTATATAACTTTCAGGATGCCGGAAATGGTACATATGCGATCGTAGATAAATCAGGCGCGCATATGACGCTGGATAACCTTGCACATGTAGCGACTGTCGGACTGTATATCGGAAAAACAGCGGACAGCAGTACTTATTATTTCGGGATGGATGCGCTTGTAACCAATCTTTTTAAGCTCAATATTCTCGGAAAAGTGACAGCAAAAGCGATGGTGAACTACAAAGATGCAGAAGGAACAGTCTTAAGACAGCTTATGTATGAGACAGAGACAACAGGATACTGGGGAGAGAGTGTTCTTGTAGAATATGCAAATCTTCCGCTGATCGGAACGTCTTATAAGCTTGCAGGAGATACAACAGGCGCATATATCAGCTATGGATTAGAAAATGAGATCAACGTAACAGTTGAAAAAATCGCACCGGACTTTACTGCTCTTGAAGCGAAAGTTGCAGAAGTAGAAAAATTCCTTGACGAAACAGAAAAGGAATACACAGAAGAATCAATGAATGCTCTTACAGGAGCGCTCACAGTGGCAAAAAATATTCTTGCAAACAAAGACAATGCGATTCAAGAAGATGTAAATAATGCATTGACAGCATTGACAAATGCAAAAGATGCTCTCGTTTTGGCGCCGGAAGAACCGGGAGAAACAGTTGATCTGAAAGCGTTGAAAGACAAAGTTGCAGAAGTAGAAAAATTCCTTGCAGAGACAAAGACAGAATATACAAAAGAGTCCATGAAAGCGTTGAAAGACGCTCTTGCAGATGCAAAAGCAATCATTGCAGATCCGGAAAACGTAAAACAGGCTGATGTAGATAAAGCTCTGAAAGCTTTGACAAAAGCAAAAGAAGGTCTTGTACCGGTAACAGGCAACGTCAAAGAAACAGCTGATGCAAAACAGGAATCAAAAGCTCCGGTTACGGGAGATAATTCCTTTGCAGGACTCGCGCTTTCAGCGGTAATGCTTTGTCTTGCAGCAGGAACTGTTGTTTTTGTAAAGAGAAAACACATTTAGTACTTGTCAATCGGCACAAAATATGATAGACTACAGAAGTTGTGAAAAGAAGAGCGATGGTCCTCTGGCACATTTTCAGTGTTAAGAACGTCAAATATTAAGGAGGTCACACAAAATGAACGATATCATTAAGAAAATCGAAGCAGAGCAGTTGAAAGAAAACGCACCGGAATTCAATGTCGGCGATACAGTAAAAGTATACGCTAAGATTAAAGAGGGAAACCGCGAAAGAATTCAGGTATTTGAAGGAACAGTTCTGAAAAGACAGGGCGGCGGAGCAAGAGAGACTTTCACAGTAAGAAAGACATCTAATGGAATCGGAGTTGAAAAAACATGGCCGATCCACTCACCACATGTTGAAAAAGTAGAAGTTGTTCGCAGAGGTAAAGTCAGAAGAGCGAAACTGAACTACTTGAGAAAACGTGTAGGAAAAGCTGCAAAAGTAAAAGAATTAGTAAAATAGTAACCAGTGAGAGGGACAATTACAAATTTGTATATTGTCCCTTTTTAAAATATTAAGAAAGATTTTCGGGATTTCCCGGCAGCGGGAAAGGAAAGTTGATAGAAGCGGACAGTCGCGGAAGCGATTGAAGCGGAGGGGCTATGGGAGAGTTAGACTTTCGGAAGAAACGTAAAAATACAAATGTGCGGGGAGCGGGAAGAAAACAAGGGAAAAGTTCCAAACAGCGTGAACTGCGCTTTGAAAATGAAAAAAGGGAAAAGCGGTCTTCCGGTAAACGCTGGGGCAGAAACAGAAACAGCGCAAAGGGGATTGTTTTGTGGGCAGTAGAACTTTTACTCGTCTGTATGACGGCTGTTTTCCTTGTGGCGGCATTCGGGCAGAGAGTGAATGTGATCGGAGATTCCATGTCTCCGGTTTTGAAAAATGGAAATGTCGTGATGATAAATCACTTTATTTATAATATAAAAAATCCTTCGAGAGGAGATATTGCAGCGTTTCAAAAAGATGGGGGCGATCTGTATTCTGTAAAGAGGATCGTAGGTCTTCCCGGAGAGACAGTGCAGATCAAAGAAGGAGAGCTGCTTATCAATGGAAAACCTCTGAAAGAAGAGTACGCATCTGATATCGGATATGCGGGAACCGCATCCGAACCGGTCAAGTTAGGAAAAGAAGAATATTTCTTTTTAGGGGATAATGATACTGCCAGTGATGACAGCAGGGAAAAAGCGATTGGTAAGATTAAGAAAAAAGATATTTACGGAAAAGTTTGGTTTGTTATAAAACCGTGGTCTGAGATCGGTTTTGTCTCAGATTGATTTTAGGAGGGCGATTCATGCATTTTCAATGGTATCCGGGGCATATGACGAAAGCCCGCAGAATGATGCAGGAGAATATAAAATTGATCGATCTGATCATTGAGCTTGTAGATGCGCGGGTTCCGCTTGGCAGCAGGAATCCGGACATTGATGAGCTGGGGAAAAATAAGGCGCGTCTGATCTTATTGAATAAATCAGATCTTGCAGAAGAACGGCTCAATGACGAATGGATCGAGTATTTTAAAGAAAAGGGATATTCTGCCGTAAAGGTGAATTCTAAAAAAGGCGGGGGGATGAACCAGATTCGTGCTGCGATTCAGGAAGCATGTAAAGAAAAGACAGAACGAGACAGGAAAAGAGGCATTTTAAACAGACCTGTCCGGGCGATGGTTGTAGGCATCCCGAATGTCGGAAAATCTACGTTTATTAATTCTCTTGCAGGAAAAGCGTGTACAAAGACAGGAAATAAGCCCGGAGTTACGAAAGGAAAGCAGTGGATCAGACTGAATAAAAACGTGGAGCTTCTTGATACACCGGGAATTTTGTGGCCGAAATTTGAAGATCAGGAAGTCGGAAAAAAACTGGCTTTTATCGGATCGATCAAAGATGAGATCCTTCAGACAGAGGAGCTTTCTACAGAACTGATCAAATTTTTGAATGCAAAATATCCGGGAGTGCTGGAAGAAAAATATAGTATCGAACATTCGGAAGATGGATATGAATGTCTTGCTTCTATTGCAAAGAGCAGACATTGTGTTGTACGTGGAAGTGAGCTTGACACAGAGAAAGCTGCGGCGATTCTTCTTGATGATTTCCGAAGCGGAAAATTAGGACGGATCTCTTTGGAGCGTCCATAGTATTTACGGAACAAAGAAACGTACAGAACAGGAAAAATGCGTGAACAGCAGAGGCTGGGGAGAACAGCGGAAGCTGCAAAAGAATGACAGCGAAAAGATGTTTGTATAGCAGAGGTTGACTTGAATGAAAGATGTAATAAAAGAACTTGCAGGATGGATCATATCGATTTTATTGATTGTGGCGGCATCTTATCTGATCGTTACATTTGTCGGACAGAGAACGCAGGTAAGTGGTTCTTCTATGGAAACGACACTGTCGGACGGAGATCATCTTGTTGTAGATAAGATCTCGTATCGTTTTCGAGAACCGCAGCGTTACGAGATCGTTGTATTTCCGTACCGGTATGAAAAAAATACTTACTATATTAAACGGATCATCGGACTTCCGGGAGAAACAGTTCAGATTGTAGACGGATATATTTATATAAACGGAAAACAGCTTGATGAGCATTATGGAAATGAAATAATAGAAGAAGCAGGAATGGCGGCAGAACCGATTACTCTCGGGGAAGACGAATATTTTGTAATGGGAGATAACCGGAATAACAGTCAGGACAGCCGGGTTTCTGATGTAGGCGCGATCCATAGAAATGAATTGATGGGACGCGCGTGGATACGGATTTGGCCGTTTGATAAATTCGGAGTGATAAAACATGAGTAAAAGTATCGCACAGATTAAAGCAGAGTTTGAACAGGCGGATGGGAACAGACGCGCAGAATTGTATGATATGTATGGCGATGATGCGCGCAGCGGCGTTCAGAAACTGATCGCTTCCTATCGAAAAAAAGAAGAGGCGCTTCGCTTAGAGCGGGAGCGCCTTTCTCGCATGCAAAGTTATGAGAGAAAATACAAAGATGCAAAAATGATATGCGGGATAGACGAAGCGGGGCGGGGACCTTTGGCAGGTCCGGTCGTGGCAGGCGCGGTTATTTTGCCGAAAGATTGTGAGATTTTATATTTGAATGATTCAAAGAAACTTTCGGCATCCAGAAGAGAAGCGCTCTATGATGAAATTATGGAAAAGGCGGTGGCAGTCGGCGTCGGGATGGCAAGTCCTGCAAGAATTGACGAGATCAATATATTACAGGCAACCTATGAAGCGATGCGTAAAGCGGTGGAGCAGCTTTCGGTTGTTCCGGATCTTCTTCTAAACGATGCGGTTACGATTCCTGGTATACCATATCGTCAAGTGCCGATCATCAAAGGAGATGCAAAAAGTGTTTCGATCGCCGCGGCAAGTATTATTGCAAAGGTGACAAGAGACCGACTAATGATGCAGTATGACGAGATTCTTCCTGAATATGGTTTTGCTCATAATAAAGGATATGGATCTCAAAGTCATATTGAAGCGCTCAGGCGTGTCGGGGCAAGTTCTATTCACAGACGTTCTTTTATTAAAAATTTTATTTCAGAACAATAAACTGTGAAAAATATTTGAAAACAAAATATGACAGAAGAAAAAAGCAATAAGAATGTGGTAAAATGGATCAAAGAATGAAAAGAAATAACAGATCTGTCGGAACGGCGTATGAGCAGGCGGCAGGATATTATCTGGAACAAAACGGATATGAGCTGTTGGAGTATAATTATAGATGTCGGAGCGGAGAGATTGATATTATCGCGAAAGACGGAGATTGTTATGTATTTTGTGAAGTAAAATACCGTTCGGGAAAGCAGGCAGGAAGTCCGTTGGAAGCGGTTGATTTAAGAAAGCAAAAGAAGATCTTTCGGTGTGCCATGTATTATACAGTGCAGCATGGTATCGGGGATGAGCCGTGCCGTTTTGATGTGATCGGGGTGGAAGGAACAGAAATCATGCATATAAAAAATGCATTTACGGGGTGATCGTATGAGTTTAGGATTGATCTATAAAAACGAAGAACATATTTTTGATGAAGTGTGCGGGCAGACTCCCTTTTTAACTTATCCGATGTTTGATAAGACCGGCATTGTGCGAAATGCGTTTTCAACGCGGATGGGCGGAGTGAGCGAAGGGTATTATGCGTCTTTGAATCTTAGCTTTGACAGAGGAGACGACAGAGATGCGGTCTTGGAAAATTTTAGAAGGATAGCGGCGGCGATCGGGACAGACTGCGAGAATATGGTTTTGTCCAGACAGACGCATACGACAAATGTGCGTGTTGTTACAGAGGAAGATAAAGGAAAAGGAACTCTGAAAGAACGGAATTATTCAGATGTAGACGGTCTTGTGACGAACGTGCCCGGAATTTGTCTTGTTACTTCCTACGCGGATTGCGTTCCGCTCTATTTTGTTGATCCGGTGAAGAAAGTGATCGGATTGAGTCATTCAGGCTGGAGAGGAACGGTTGGAAAGATCGGAAAAGAGACAGTTCGGATTATGTGCGATCGATTTGGGTCTGATCCGTCGGACATATTGGCGGCGGTAGGTCCGTCCATATGTCAGCAATGCTATGAAGTGAGCGGGGATGTGATTGATCAGTTTAAAAATGCATTTGATGAGAAAGAGTGGGAGCGTTTATTTTATAGAAAAAGAAACGGAAAATATCAGCTTGACTTGTGGAAGGCAAATGAATTGATCTTTCGCGAATCCGGGATCAGACCGGAGCATATTGCAGTTACAAATGTATGTACTCACTGTAACAGCAAGATTTTATATTCTCATCGGGAAACAGGAGATAAAAGAGGCAATTTATGTGCGTTTCTTGCATTGAAATAAATGTTATTCGTGTAAGAATGCTGACAGGAAGGACACTGCCGGAATGGGCGTCGCCAGACGGAACGTCGGAAGGAGCGATGTCGGACAAAATACGGGTAGAATAAATGGTGCCGGGGCGGAATCCTGTTAGACATAAGTGATGTCAGGATAAATGCTGTCATGGTGAATAAAAAGACGGCGGGTAGGATCAGGCTGTAAAAGTACAGAAAACGGAAGGAGAATCGCGGAATGTATGCACAGGTTATAAAAGGAATAAAAATAGGAAACCGTTTCCTGTCAGCTGTGGGGACGGGAAGCACATCTCAGCAGGATATGAAAGATGTCCTCGAGACTGCCGGAGAGGTGAAGGCAGAGGCGACTGAAGAAGTGAATCGATTTATCGAGTTCTTTCAAGATAATATTCCGAATTTGATTAGTTTCGGAATTAAAGTTGTTCTTGCTCTTATCTTTTTCTTTATCGGAAGTAAGGTGATCAAATGGATTCGAAAAGTGATCCGAAAATCATTTGAGAGAAGTAATGTCGATGCAGGCGTGAAGCAGTTTATTGATTCGGTAATTAAATTCAGTTTATATGCGATCCTGATCTTTATGATCGCGACCAACTTTGGGGTGGAGTCCTCGTCAGTAGCGGCTTTGATTGCTTCGGCAGGTGTTGCGATCGGTTTGGCTGTCCAGGGGAGTTTGTCCAATTTCGCAGGCGGTATTTTAATCTTGATCTTGAAGCCGTTTACTGTGGGCGATTATATTATCGTAACGCAGGAAAATATTGAGGGAACAGTAAAGGAAATTCAGATATTTTATACAAAGCTGGCTACGATCGATAACCAGACGGTTGTTGTTCCAAACAGCATTCTGACGAACAACAGCCTTACAAATGTAACAGCAAGACCTGAGCGAAAACTGGATTTGAAAGTAGGGATTTCTTATGAGGCAGATTTAAGGAAGGCGAAACAGATCGTAGAGGAAAAACTGTGTGATGATCCTTCAATCATACAGGATGAAGAGAAAAGGGTGTTTGTGGATTCTCTTGGAGACAGCGCTGTTGTGATCGGACTTCGGGCGTGGGTTAAGACAGATGAGTATTGGACGACAAGATGGAGGATTTTAGAAGAGATCAAACTTACTTTTGATGAAGAAGGAATCGAGATTCCGTATAATCAGTTGACCGTTCATATGAAAGCGGATGGACAGGGTGCAGATGAAAAGGTAAAAACGGAAAAAATGTAACAGTTTCCCCATAACGTCTTGATTGTCTGTTAGAGTGATCGGAGTGGATGCAGAGGAGTCGTTGGGGGATTAGCTGGGGCAGTGAAAAAACTAAAAAAGTAGTTGAAATTTATAACAAAATAAGATATAATAAATAAGGTTCGTGTTGATACGAACTTTATGCCGGAATAGCTCAGCAGGTAGAGCACTTCACTCGTAATGAAGGGGTCGTCAGTTCAAGTCTGATTTCCGGCTTAATAAAAAACGCAGTTCTGATTTTTCAGGACTGCGTTTTTATGATCCATAAAAAGAGAAATAATGGATGTTTGCTTTTAAAATCTAGAGAAATCGTATATAATAAAAAAGAAAATAATTTTGAAATAAAGAAGGGGGTTATCTTATGGACAGAAAAAATATATGGACGTCCTATAGCAGGGAACAAAAAGAGGAACTCAAAGAAATTAATGACAAATATAAACACTGTCTTGATGCCGGAAAAACGGAACGGGAATGTGTGGAACTTAGCGTAAATATGGCAAGGAAAGCAGGATACCGGGAACTTGAGGAAGTATTAGCATCAGGGGAAACACTCAAAGCCGGAGACAAAGTGTATACAGTGAATATGAATAAGATGCTTGTTCTTTTTCGAATCGGAGAGAAACCGATTTCTGAAGGAATGAATATCTTGGGGGCTCATATCGATTCACCTCGTATTGATGTGAAACAAAATCCGCTCTATGAAAATGAAAATTTTGCTTATCTTGATACGCACTACTATGGCGGTATAAAAAAATATCAATGGGTGGCACAGCCTCTTGCTTTACACGGAGTGATTGTTAAAAAGAATGGAGAAACGGTAAAAGTATCCATCGGAGAAGCAGAGACAGATCCGGTATTCGTGATCACAGATCTTCTTGTCCATCTTGCACAGGAACAGTTGGAAAAGAAAGCGTCGCAGGTGATTGAAGGAGAGAAACTGGATCTTTTGATTGGAAACTGTCCGATCGACAAGGCGGATGATCTGCAGAAAGAAGAGAAAGACGCTGTCAAGAAAAATGTGATGAATATTTTAAAAGAAATGTATGATATAGAAGAGGAAGACTTTTATTCAGCGGAGTTGGAGATCGTTCCGGCGGGAAAAGCCAGAGACTGCGGAATTGACAGAAGTATGAACTTATCTTATGGGCAGGATGACCGTGTATGTGCATTTACGTCTCTGTTTGCAATGCTGGATGTGACGGATGCAAAACGGACAGGCTGCTGTCTGCTTGTAGATAAAGAAGAGATCGGAAGCGTCGGAGCTACGGGAATGCATTCTCGCTTTTTTGAGAATACGGTAGCAGAGCTGATCGCAGCGACAGAAGGTGAGTCAGAATTAAAAGTCCGCCGCGCTCTTCGTAATTCAAAGATGCTTTCCTCGGATGTGAGTGCAGCGTTTGATCCGATGTTTGCAGAAGCATTTGAAAAACGTAGTTCCGCATTTTTCGCAAATGGGATCACGTTTAATAAATTTACGGGAAGCAGAGGAAAATCCGGCTCTAACGATGCGAATGCAGAATATATTGCGGCGCTTCGCAAGACAATGGACGATGCACAGGTTGCCTATCAGTTTGCGGAACTTGGCAGAGTTGATCTTGGCGGCGGCGGAACGATTGCCTATATTATGGCAAATTACGGAATGGAAGTGATCGACAGCGGAGTTGCGGTGCTGAATATGCATGCTCCTTATGAAGTGTCAAGCAAAGCAGATGTATATGAAGCTGTGAAAGGATACCGAGCTTTCCTTTGTATGGAATAAGAGGAATATAAACTCCTTAGGATTATGTAAATAGTTACAAAAAACAGAGAAAATGTGAGAAAAAATAAGACAAAATGCAGAAAGATTTGTTGACAAAAAGAGTCTACATTGATATAATTTCAGAAAAGCAGGTGATGACGTGCTCTTTACAAAAGAGAGTGATTACGCCATTCGTGTTGTGAGAGCTCTTCAGGATGGCGGAAAGAAGACAATAAAAGAATTATGCGAACTTGAACAGATCCCGGTAGCATTTGGATACAAGATCCTCCAAAAGATGAACAAAGCCGGACTGATTGAGATTCGAAGAGGCCCTAAAGGGGGATATCAGCTTGCAAAGGACAGCAGTGAGTTTACATTATATGATGTTGTGACAGCGATTGAGCCGGATTTTGCGGTGATGGAATGCGTCCATCGCCCCTGTGTCAGAAATGAAAGCGGGGAGCGATGTCTCGTTCACAGAGAACTTCTTGAAATTCAATGTTCGGTAGAAGAACTTTTGAAACGAAAAACAATAGCTGATATTTTAAAGAAATAATTTATGAAACAGAATCTATAGGAACAAATTCATATAGGTTGTGAAAGTGGGTGTATGCCCACTTTTCTTTCCGACACAAAGTGGATTAAAAATATCTATTAATACTCGCTGAAAACAGACTCACATACAATCAATTATAGGAAATTATTCAGATCTTAAGGAGGAAGAACAGATGAATCAATGTTATGGATGTACTACTTGTGAAAGTGCAGATAAGCCTTTGGAAGGATTTATTAAAAACCTTCCGTTAGAAACGTCGCATCACAGGGTAGATGGGCAGAGTACGAAATGCGGTTTTGGACTTCAAGGAGTATGCTGCCGATTATGTTCAAACGGTCCGTGCAGAATTACGCCGGAAGCGCCGCGCGGAATATGTGGAGCAAATGCAGATACGATTGTCGCAAGAAATTTTCTTCGCGCCGTGGCGTCCGGGTCAGCATGTTATATTCACGTTGTGGAAAATACAGCAAGAAATGTGAAAAATGCAGCACAGAAGAGAAGCGGGATAAAAGGGAAAAATACATTGAATCGTCTGGCAGAATTATTTGAGATCAAAGAGGAAGACATCTATGTCCGCGCAGAAAAAGTTGCAGATGCCGTTCTTGCAGATCTGTATCTTCCGGAATTCGAGGAAATGAAACTGATTAGGAAAATGGCGTATGCGCCCAGATATGAAAAGTGGAAACAACTGGGGATTCTTCCGGGCGGTGCAAAATCCGAAGTCTGTCATGGCGTTGTCAAATGTTCTACAAACCTGAATTCAGATCCGGCGGACATGCTGAAAGATTGTTTGAAACTCGGGATTTCTACAGGAATTTACGGTCTGACATTGACGAATCTTCTGAATGATATCGTACTTGGAGAACCGAAGCTTCGTATGGCGCCGGTCGGTCTTCGGGTGATCGATCCGGATTATATCAATATTATGATCACAGGGCATCAGCATTCGATGTTTACTTATCTTCAGGAAAGGCTGACAGATGCAGATATTACGAAAAAGGCAAAAGAAGCGGGAGCGAAAGGGTTTAAGCTTGTCGGATGTACTTGCGTGGGGCAGGATCTTCAGCTTCGCGGGGCGCATTACGAAGAAGTGTTTGACGGACATGCAGGAAATAACTACACGAGTGAAGCCATTCTTGCTACAGGAGCGATCGACGCTGTAATCTCAGAATTTAACTGTACGCTTCCGGGAATCGAACCAATCTGCGATGAGCTGAAGATTAAACAACTCTGTATTGATAGTGTGGCAAAAAAGGCGAATGCAGAACTGGAAGAATTTGATTTTGAAAACAGAGAGCAGGTGACGGATAAGATCATTGATAAGGTACTTCTTTCTTATAAAGAGCGAAGAGGCAGAGATTGTGCGGCAGAGAAACGGATTGAATTGAATCTGATGGAAACACACGGAAATGATCATACGCTTACCGGAGTAAGTGAAGGTTCGCTGAAGGAATTTCTCGGTGGGACATGGAAACCTCTCATAGACCTGCTTGTATCAGGTGAGATTAAAGGCGTTGCCGGAGTCGTGGGATGTTCGAATCTGACGGCAGGCGGTCACGACGTTCTTACGGTAGAACTTACAAAAGAACTGATTGCCCGCGATGTGATCGTCCTGACGGCTGGATGTTCTTCGGGCGGGATTGAAAACTGTGGACTGATGACACCGGAAGCGGCACAATTTGCCGGACCGAAACTTCGCGCTGTATGTGAAAAACTGGGAATTCCTCCGGTTCTTAATTTCGGACCATGTCTTGCGATCGGTAGACTGGAGATCGTTGCTACAGAACTGGCAGAGGCGATCGGCGTTGATCTGCCGCAGCTTCCCCTCGTTCTTTCGGCTGCACAGTGGCTTGAAGAGCAGGCTTTGGCAGATGGATGTTTCGGTCTGGCATTAGGGCTGCCGCTTCATCTTGGACTGCCGCCTTTTGTGACAGGAAGCAGCGAGGCAGTAAAAATATTGACAGAAGATATGAAAGAATTGACCGGAGGGCAGGTTATCATTGAGTCGGACGCAAAAAAAACAGCAGATATGTTGGAAGAGATTATCTTGGAAAAGCGCGCCGCGCTTCATATATAGGAGGGGCGGTGCATGAAAAGGATTATTGTAGAATATGAAAAATGTGATGGCTGCAAGAACTGTTCAATCGCATGTATGCAGGCTCACCGCAAAGAGGCAGGTTCGGTTTATGATCTGGATCTGACAGATCCGGAAAATGAATCGAGAAATTATATTTTAAAAGGAGAAAACGGTACATATCGGCCGTTGTTCTGCAGACATTGCGATGAACCGGAATGCGTCATCTCATGTATGAGCGGAGCGCTTAAAAAAGATCCGAAGACAGGTATCGTTACATATGATGAGACAAAATGCGGATCCTGTTTTATGTGTGTTATGAATTGTCCGTTTGGTGTTCTGAAACCGGATCGGGTGACGAAGAAAAAAGTGATCAAGTGTGATTTTTGTATTTCTGATGGCGGGCAGCCGAATTGTGTGAAGGCGTGTCCAAAAGGCGCCATTCATGTCGAGGAGGTGTGATGGATGAAATATGTAATTATCGGAACCGGAGCGGCAGGCATTACGGCGGCAAAAGAGATTAGAAAACTGGAAGAAAAGGCGAAGATCACAATGATCTCTGCAGATGAGCATGTGCATTCCCGTTGTATGCTGCACAAATATCTTTCTCATGAAAGGACGGCAGAAGAACTTTCGTTTGTAGAAGAAGATTTTTTTGAAAAGAATCGGATTGGAGAAGTTCACGGACAGATCGAAGCGATCGATACAGTTGATCGGGTAGTCGATACAAAAGAAGGAGAATCGATCTGTTATGATAAACTGCTTATTTCGACAGGAGCAAACAGTTTTATCCCTCCGGTCGGAGATCTTCGAAAGGCGAAAAATGTATTTGGTCTGCGGCATTTGAAAGATGCGCAGGCAATCGATAAAATGTCAGAAAATGCAGAAAAGATTCTGATCATTGGATCAGGTCTTGTGGGACTGGATGCAGCGTACGGTTTGATCGAGCGGGGGAAACAGGTGACAGTTGTGGAAATGGCAGAACAGATCCTTCCGGTACAGCTTGATGCTCATGGCGCAGAAGCATATCAGGAGCTGTTTGAACAGGCCGGAGTGAAATTTTATCTCGGATGCAGAGCGGACGGCGCCGTATGTGAAGAGGATGGCATGATCCGTACTGTTACGCTTGATACGGGGAGAAAACTTTCCTGTGATCTGATTATTGTGGCTGCGGGAGTCCGTCCGGCAGTTGAGTTCCTTGATCAAAGCGGGATAGAGACAGACAGGGGGATTAAAGTAAACGCAAAGATGGAGACAAACGTGCCGGATGTATATGCTGCCGGAGATGTTACCGGATTATCCGGTATTTGGCCGAATGCTATGAAACAAGGACAGACGGCGGCGCGGAACATGTGTGGTGTCTTGACTGAGTATACGGATACTTTTGCCGTGAAAAATACGATTAACTTCTTCGGACTTGTCACCCTTTGTCTTGGAAAGATTAAAGCAGAGGCGGAAGACGAGGTTTTCACAGAAGAAGACAGAAACGGATATCGGCGCCTGATCTTAAGAAACGGAATCGTACAGGGGATCCTGTTGCAGGGAGACATTTCGCATTCTGGGATTTGGCAATATATAATAAAAAACCGGATTGAGATTGGTTTTTTGAAGGAAAAAATTTTTCAGATTACGTTTGCAGACTTCTATGAAACAGCAGAACGTGGAAAATATGTGTGGAAGACGGACAAAAGCCGACAAAAAGCCGACAAAACGCTTGACGCAATGACATAAAACCATTAAAATATTATATGCGAATTATAGCAGAAATATTTGCAAAATTTTTTAGGAGGTCATTGTGACATGGCAAAATGGGTTTATATGTTCACAGAAGGTAACGCAGATATGAGAAACCTTCTCGGTGGAAAAGGCGCAAACCTTGCAGAGATGACAAGTCTTGGACTCCCGGTACCGCAGGGATTCACGGTAACAACAGAGGCTTGTACACAGTATTATGAAGATGGCAGAAAGATCAATGATGAGATTATGGGTCAGATCATGGATGCTATCGTTAAATTGGAAGAGATCACAGGAAAGAAATTCGGAGATAAAGAGAATCCGCTTCTCGTTTCCGTTCGTTCAGGTGCGAGAGCTTCCATGCCGGGTATGATGGATACAATTCTGAATCTTGGTCTTAATGAGGAAGTTGTGGAAACTCTTGCAGAAGCTTCTGGAAACGCTCGTTGGGCTTGGGACTGCTATAGAAGATTTATCCAGATGTATTCTGACGTTGTTATGGAAGTTGGTAAAAAATACTTCGAAGAACTTATCGATAAGATGAAAGAAGAAAAAGGCGTTAAACAGGACGTTGAGCTTACAGCAGAAGATCTGAAGACTCTTGCAGGACAGTTTAAGGCTGAATATAAAGAAAAAATCGGAGCAGAGTTCCCGTCAGACGCAAAAGAGCAGTTAATGGGAGCTGTTAAGGCTGTATTCCGTTCATGGGATAACCCGAGAGCAAACGTATATCGCCGTGATAACGATATCCCGTATTCATGGGGAACAGCTGTCAACGTACAGATGATGGCATTCGGAAACATGGGAGATGACTGTGGTACAGGTGTTGCCTTTACACGTGACCCGGCTACAGGAGAAAACGGACTCTTCGGAGAGTTCCTTACAAATGCTCAGGGAGAAGACGTTGTTGCCGGTGTTCGTACACCGATGCACATTTCCGAGATGGAGCAGAAATTCCCGGAAGCATTCGCACAGTTTAAAGAAGTGTGCAGCACATTGGAAAAACACTACAGAGATATGCAGGACATGGAGTTTACTGTAGAACATGGTAAACTGTTCATGCTTCAGACACGTAACGGAAAGAGAACAGCACAGGCTGCTCTGAAGATCGCTTGTGACCTCGTTGATGAGGGAATGAGAACAGAGGAAGAAGCTGTAGCTATGATCGATCCGAGAAACCTTGATACACTTCTTCACCCGCAGTTCGATGCTGCTGCTTTGAAAGCTGCAGAACCGATGGCAAAAGCACTTGGAGCATCTCCTGGAGCTGCTTGCGGTAAAATCGTATTTACAGCAGATGATGCTGTAGAGTGGGCTGCAAGAGGAGAGAAAGTAATCCTTGTTCGTCTTGAGACATCACCGGAAGATATCACAGGTATGAAATCTGCACAGGGTATCCTGACAGTTCGTGGTGGTATGACATCTCACGCTGCCGTTGTTGCGCGTGGTATGGGTACATGCTGTGTATCCGGATGTGGAGACATCACAATGGACGAAGCAAACAAGAAATTTACATTAGCAGGAAAAGAGTTCCACGAGGGAGACAGCATTTCTCTTGACGGATCTACAGGAGCTATTTATGACGGAATCATCCCGACAGTTGACGCTACAATCGCTGGCGAGTTCGGAAGAATCATGGGATGGGCTGACAAATACAGAACAATGAAAGTTCGTACAAACGCAGATACACCGGCTGACGCTAAGAAAGCTCGTGAGCTTGGAGCAGAAGGTATCGGACTTTGCCGTACAGAGCATATGTTCTTCGAAGGCAACAGAATTGATGCTTTCCGTGAGATGATCTGTTCTGAAACAGTAGAAGAAAGAGAAGCAGCTCTTGAGAAGATCCTTCCGGAGCAGCAGGGAGACTTTGAGGCTCTGTATGAGGCTCTTGAAGGAAACCCGGTTACAATCCGTTTCCTTGATCCTCCGCTTCATGAGTTCGTTCCGACAGAGAAAGAAGACATTAAGAAACTGGCTGACGCACAGGGCAAGACAGTTGATCAGATCAAAGCGATCATCGACAGTCTGCACGAGTTTAACCCGATGATGGGTCATCGTGGATGCCGTTTGGCAGTAACATATCCGGAAATCGCGAAGATGCAGACAAGAGCTGTTATCCGCGCAGCAATCAACGTTCAGAAAGCTCATCCGGATTGGAATGTAAAACCGGAGATCATGATTCCGCTCGTAGGAGATGTAAAAGAGCTGAAATATGTTAAGAAATTTGTTGTTGAGACAGCAGATGCTGAGATCGCAGCAGCAGGAAGCGATCTGAAGTACGAAGTTGGTACAATGATCGAGATCCCGAGAGCAGCTCTTACAGCTGATGACATTGCAAAAGAAGCTGACTTCTTCTGCTTCGGTACAAACGACCTTACACAGATGACATACGGATTCTCCCGTGATGATGCTGGTAAGTTCCTTGACGCTTACTATGATGCTAAGATCTTTGAAAATGATCCGTTTGCAAAACTGGATCAGACAGGTGTTGGCAAATTGATGGATATGGCGATCACATTAGGAAAACCGGTTAACCCGAATCTGCACGTAGGAATCTGTGGAGAGCACGGTGGAGACCCGAGTTCTGTAGAATTCTGCAACAAACTTGGTCTTGACTATGTATCCTGCTCACCGTTCCGTGTGCCGATCGCAAGACTGGCAGCAGCACAGGCAGCTATTGCAAATAAGTAGGAGTTCTCTTTCCTTTGAATTGCCGCTTGAGTTTGAGCAGGCAGCAGCCGATCGAAAGGCTAACGGACAGTATGTAAGGAAAAATCAGTGGAGAGATACCACTGTAAGGGTTCTCATAGACCTTAATTAAAAATGAAATAAGATAAGCGTATCATTAGAAATAGTGGTACGCTTATTTTTTACCCCTATTGCACATTTGAGTACCCTGACCGTTCTTCTATATAATGAAGTCAAGAACGGAGGTGCTGACAATGAGAGAAACAAAATACCACGCATATCTGGATAGTGAGGAAAGAACAATCCTTTTACATAGCCTTGTGGAATTGAAAAATCAACTCATTCAGCAGGGCAGATATACAGACTGTGTTGACGAGCTGATTGTCAAAGTCATAAACGCCCCTGTGAAGAAACTAAAAGTATTGGTGTAGGAGGTTTTGATGTATGACAAAGATTTTGCTGAACTTGTGAAAATTGCAGCGGAGAAATTAAAAGAAGATACCGTTTATAAAATGCTCACACGCAGCGAGGATTATCAAAAAGAAAGCGATGCAAGGGATAAAGCGGAACGAAACTATGAACAACTTGATTTGACAATAGAACAGAGAAAGGTCTGTAATGTTTTTTTAGATTACAGAGATAGGCAGAGCTTGGAATACTCTGATTATTCCTATTTGGCAGGCTTATATGATGCGTTCCGTATCATGGCGGTCATTTTTCCCAATAGAATAAGAGATAATTTCAGTAATTACAGACCGAAGTCAGCAAAAAAGAGTATATATCCCGAAAAAGAATGGAAAGCAACGCCCACTGGGTATTCCAACAGTTTTGGACAGAATTATACAGGAGTGTGTGAGAATTATTATTGAGCCTATATGTGAGGCAAGATTTTATCCGCATAGTTACGGATTTCGGCCATACAGGGCACAGAAACACGCTATCAGAGACATTATCAATATAGAAAAGCTAAGGCTGATGTGCTATAATCAGAGGCGCAAATTTGAAGGTGTAAAGGAGACAAACTATGGGCGAAAATTATTTAGATATGGCTACTGTTATAGTGATATTTTTTGCTCTCGGCATCTTATTATCAAGACTGGGCGGTGTTGGAGGAATTGTTGTAAGAATTAAAAAAATGGTTTGCAAGCTAATGGGACATAGAGACTGAGAAAAGCGATATAAATGAGAATTTGTGTAAGCAAAGTGAGGTCTTAAAATGCGTATTTTGGAATATGGCAATATAAATAATCCAACGATAATGCTTATTCATGGTTTTGAAAGTCCATATCAAATATGGATTGATTATATAGAGCATTATAAAGAGAACTATCATATTCTTGTGCCAATTTTGCCGGGACATGATGTGCAGGAGAAGTCCGAGTTCAATTCCTTTGATGATACTGCAAAAGAGATAGAAAATTATTGTATATCAAAATCTATTAACCATATATACGCAATTTATGGAATGAGCATGGGTGGAGTTTTAACATCGTATTTATGGAAAAACAAGAAGCTTACTTTTGAAAAAGTTATTTTAGAAAGTTCACCACTTTTACCATTTGGAAAATATATGACTCAAATGCTTATAAAGCAGTACTTGTCTATAACCAAAAAAGCAAGAGAACGAAATCAAAAAGTGGTACGAAACGCAATAAATTCAATGGTAACAGAAGATATGCTGGATGTGTTTTTAGAACTGTTGGATAATATATCAGATGAAACCATAAAAAATTATTTATATGCAGTTGGACAATTTAAACTTCCCCCAGATATTGATACACCCAATACACAGATTATTTATTTTTATGGTGGAAAGATAAATGAATTTGTTTTTAGAAACGTAGCAAAATATATCAAGAAAAATTATAAAAATTCCATAACTATTTGTTCAAAAGGAAAAGGACATTGTGAGGACGCATTACTGCACTCAAATGAGTGGATTGAACGACTGGATAAATATATTATCTAGTACTGCAAATCCCAGTTTGTCGCTGACACACATATCTAAAATTGAAGACTTAAATTTACATAGCCGAGAGGTTTATCAAACGATAATCCCCTCGGCTTATTTTATTTCAAGGAGATGCAAAAGTGAATTATCAGGAGTACAAGCAATCCCTTATCTATATACAGCCATTGCACCTGTGCCATTATCTGCCTTTGCGGGAGAGCCAAGCCAGAGTGTAGGCAAGAGTTTTATCAAGAGCTATTCTGCGGTATGCCTTGAGGGAGCAATCATTGTGCTTGCCTGTATTATCTTTTCACTCTTTGCCGCAGCACCGCCCGTAGTCAATCCTGATGCGGCGGCAGTTACAATGGTGTGGAGTTATGAGGGCGAGCTGATTTTTAATATGCTCATCTTGGTCGGTGCAGTCAAAATGGCAGACCGAGCAGTGCGTGAGATGATGGGTTTGTAACACAAAAATTTTCTGTGCGTATTGACTTGATTGTATGAAATGGGTAGAATACTGCTATCTAATATACGCAAGGAGGTTTTGTTATGAATATTCGTCCATCCGCAGCAATCCGCCAGAATTACAACGAGATTGCCGATATGTGCAGAAAGACCGCAGAGCCGATTTTCCTTACCAAGAACGGCGAGGGAGATTTAGTCGTTATGGATATTGAAACTTATAACCGCAGGGAAAAAATGCTGAAGCTGCGTGAGGAACTTTTGGCAGTAGAGGCAGGCAGAGTTGGCTGTACGCTTGATGAACTGGACGCTTACCTTGATGATGTGATTGCAGAGGTGTAGCGTATGACAGAGCGCAAGAGATATAAAGTCATTGTTTCCGACAGGGCAAAGGGGATGTATGGAACACATATCCCTTACTGTACAGGTATCACCCAGAATGTGGATGACCTGTTACAGAGCCATACGGCAAGGACAATGCTTGCAAACTCCGAGTTTATCATTATGCTCAATCAGGCATCTACTGACAGTCTTGAGCTTGCCAAGTTCCTTAATATCTCCGATCTATTTACCTATGGCAATAATTTTAAGGCTTGATAGAATGATGGCAGATAGAAAAATAAGCCTAAATGACCTATCCGAAAGAGGGTGTCGCAAAATCATCAGATTAGATGATTGAGCGATGCCCTCGCTCTA
>NZ_JAPJQP010000023.1:0-26161 GCF_030825015.1 Mediterraneibacter sp.
GTCTGCTAGGCTTTTCTGGTGTCGGTGGTGTTTCGGGTTTCTCTGGTTCTTCTGGTTTTTCCTTAAAAGTAATCGTCTGTCCCTTTTCCTCAATATCCTTGTGTTCCGTAACCTTTTTCGGTTCATCTTGATTGCTTACATCATACAATTCTTCAAAAGTTACAAGCTGTTTTCCGTCAAGAGAAGTAGCGTCAAAGGTAAAGGCAACTTTCACTTTCATATTTTCGCTGTCTGCGGTAAAGGTGTAATCACTTTCCACACGTTTTCCGTTGATTAAAAGCTCTGTATTTTCTTCTTTCAACATCTGCCAGCCTACAAGTTTGTACTGTGTGCCGACTTCTAAGCCCTCTAAGGTTACAGTATCAATGATTGTAACCTCTTTTCCTGCTTCAATCTCTTTGTTGCCGTCCTTATCCGTAGCAGTAGTATGTATCTTGATGATACGCTCTGTAATTAAAACAGTTTGCCCGTCATCTTCAATGTCTTTGTGTTCCGCAACTTTTACGGGTTCGTCTGGATTGCTTAAATCATACAATTCTTCAAAGGTAACAAGGTTTTTGCCACCTAAAGCAGACGCATTGAATGTATAGGAAATTTCCACTTTCATTTCTTCCTCATCAGCGACAAAGGTATAATCGTTTTCTACACGTTTCCCGTCAATGATAAGCTCGGCGTTTTCTTCCTTTAACATCTGCCAGCCTTTGAGCTGATATTTTGTGCCTTTTGTAAGTCCGTCCAATTTGACAGTATCAACGATTGTAACCTCTTTTCCTGCAAGGATAGTCTTTTCGCCGTCCTTGCTGGTCGCTGTGGTATGGATAGAGATTTCTTTTTCGTATTCATCAGTCAAAGTCCCTAAATCAATCACAAGATTATTTCTTGATACCACGATTTCAAAAGGTGGGATAAGTTCAAAGCCTTTGTTACTGTCGCAACGCATTTCTTCAATGATGTAGGTATCATAAGGCATTGCACCCTTGCTGTCGTCTGGTTCAGAAGTTCCAAACCACACACCGTCCTCGCTGGTCTTTCCTGCGTTTGTATTGTGCTTATGAGAAGCCCAGTCAGCAGAAGTGGAGAATTGCCCGTTATCATCAGTTACCACTACATGATTTTCGCCCGTTGTCTTGCTTGTGATCCTAAAGGGAACATCAGCAAGACGCTTGTGTGTGCCTGCACCGATTTTTACACCCTCAATATCTCCACGCTTAATCTGATTATAGATAGAATGGGCTTCGTCGGTTAAGTCCACGATTTTTCCATTTTCTGTGATTGTAAAATCAATCGGTTTTGCACCGTCAGTTAAGTAACCGTCGGGAGCTTCACTTTCAACGATACGGAATTTTCCATAAGGTAAAAGGTCAGCAGAAGTAGAAGCGATACCCTCAATATCTGTACGAATTGTCTTTACCACTTCATTTTTCTTGTATAGCTTGCCCTCAACCAAAACAGAATTATCATTTAAGGAAATGATGTCAAAGGCAGTATCTTTCAAAGTGGCACTTCCTTGTGGCTTTGTATCGCCCGTTTCTAAATCTCGTTTCTGAATTTTGACACCGCCACGGATAACCTTGTCTGATACGGAAAACTGGTTACTTCCAGATAATACGGCAAGGTCGCCGTCCTCGGTAATCTGTGTTACATATAAGCCCTTAATCTGTTCGGACTTATCGCCAGCCTGCATATATGCACCGTCTAACAAGTAGCCGTTTGGAGCTTTTGTTTCTTCAACGGTTAGTGTCCCAAGTGGAAGAACCGCTTTACCGTCCTGCATATAGAAGCTGTCGCCAGATACCTTGTATGCGTCCGCTAATTTTGTGATGTAGTGGGTTGTCCCGTCGCTGTCTGTTTCAGCGATTGTCTTTGTAACCCATGTACGAGTAGCTTCGGCAGGGAGATTGTCTTTATTATAGAAGCCTGCATAATACTTCCATGTAAATTCCGCACCTGCTAGAGAAGCGTTCCCTTGCGGATTGTCTTTCTGTGTTTCCATATCTATCTTGAAAAGCTCAATCAAAGTGTCCGTTACTTTCGGTGTATCTGATACTTTCAAGGTTGCTGTCTTTCCAGCTTCAACCTTTAAGGAATATACAGTTTTATCCACTTTATATCCTGCTGGTGCGGATAATTCCTTGATATAGACTGTGCCTGCTTTTACCTCTACAATATCTGTATTTCCGTTTTCATCAGTCGTAAGGGTGGCAAGCTGTTTCGTGCAGTCTTTATCAGCAAAGACACCGTATGTTGCACCAGCGATAGAGTAATTCCCGTTACCGTCTGTAATGCTGGTATTACTGGAAGTCTTTTGCAGTTTCGCATTTCCGACATTCAGCTTCGCCCAGAATTGTCCCAATTCCTGCCCCTCGCCAGAGTAGATATAACCGCCACATTCATAGCGTCCTTTATTCTCTTTGACAAAGGCTTTTGCACCAGAGAAAACTTCGTCCTGCGTTGCCTTTGGAATTTCATCATAAGAAGCTCGCACGTTATCACATTGCCAGCCAAGATGTACGCTCAATCTCTGCCAGACTACACATTGTTCCAACAGATAGACTTGCTTGTAGTTCAGTTCCTTGTGAGCTTCGCCATACTGTTTGACATACTCTAAGGATAACGCCACATCTGAAATCTGGTCGGCACTCATGCGTGAGCTTGCGTCAGCTCTGGTCTTGTAGCCATTCTTAAAATCTGTATTGATGTCAATACAATAGGCAGTTTCGCCCTCGACTTTCATATAGCCCTCATTGAATGTCGAACCGATAGAACCGTCATTCATTACTTTTTCAATGATACCGACACGCTCTGCACTTTCCGTCCAGTATTGCTTGCTTTCTGCATGAACGGGTGTAGTCGGTAAAGCAGTAACGACAGTTGCAAGAGCTAAGAAGCCCGTACACAATCGTTTCAATGTCTTTTTCATAAATCTAATGCTCCTTTCATTTTGGGTAATAAAATAGCCGTCCAATAAGAACGGCTGGAAATAGAAAAGGAACGTCATTTTAGGCGTTCCATAGTCTATAAATTATTCAATTTTTTCTTGTTTCAATACTGATGTGCTGTACCATATCTTTGCATATCTAGGAAAACTTGCGTATCAAGGCTCATTCGTTAGTAGTAAATAAGTAGTAAATTGATGTGTTTGTTTCCTTGAAAATGCTGATAGATACTGTGTTTTAGCGGATAATCAGATTTTTATTGTGTTTTTATACAAAAAACTTATTTGTCAAATTCATTATTTGTCAAATTCAGGGTTGATAGCGTAGAAGTTTTTGCTGTCGAGATTTTCCTGCACGATGCGTAAGCTTTCACCGAAACGTTGGTAGTGTACGATTTCACGCTGTCTTAAGAAGCGTATTGGATCACAGATTTCCGGATCTTTTACAAGGCGCAGAATATTGTCGTAAGTTGTGCGGGCTTTCTGTTCTGCTGCGAGATCTTCGTGAAGATCAGTGATCGGATCGCCTTTTGATTGAAAATAAGTTGCAGTCCATGGTGTTCCGCTTGCAGCCTGTGGCCAAAGTGCAAGAGTATGGTCTACATAATATGGAGCAAATCCGGAACGTTCGATTTCTTCAGGGGAGAGATCTTTCGTAAGCTGATAAACGATGGCGCATATCATCTCCATATGGGCGAGTTCTTCCGTGCCGATATCGGTCAGTGTTCCGGTTACTTCTTTGTATGGCATAGTATATCTTTGCGACAGATAGCGCATGGAAGCGGCCAGTTCGCCGTCAGGTCCTCCAAATTGGCTGATAATGATTTTGGCGATTTTAGGATTTGTCTGTGTGATCTTTACTGGATATTGAAGTCGTTTTTCGTAATTCCACATAAATCAGCATCCTCCTTCCTGCCAAGGCCATGGCTCATTGATCCAATTCCAGCGTTCGGCACAGGAATAATCGGCTGTGTCGACAGTCAGAGGCCCGTAAGCAGAAGCATATTGTTTTAAGGCGTCATTGCGGTGGGCGCTCATTTCGTGGAAATAGGCAAGCGCCTCACTGTCGCAAGGATGTGTGTCAAGATAAAGTTTTACTTCGTCAACTGCAAAACTGACCTGATTGATATGATCCATAAGCTGGCTGCGGTTCATAGACCGATGAATATTTGTTATTGAAGCATTGCCGGCAGAACATGTTTGACGGTTATTGTTTACGGCAGAACATGTTTGCTGATTGTTGTTTGAACCGGAGCAAGTTTGCCGACTATCGTTTGCGTTGGAACAAGTTTGCCGATTGTTGTTTACGGCAGAACAATTTGAGGCAGAATAAGGATAGTTTTTCATCGGCAGCACGCTCCCTTCCCGGAGAATGGTTTATTTAATTCTTCGAAGATCGTTCCGTTTTTGAGAGCTCGGCATGGCTCGTAGATGTTTTGCCATTGCTGCCACGGAACATATGCCATGGCGATCGGCATGTTTGCAGGAAAGAAATCTCGGGTATTCGGACAGCCGTTCATAGGGATGGTTTCACGGCATGGACAGGAAGTATCGGGCATTGTACGGCGCATGTAGCGCATTTGATTATTCGTTTGACAAGTTGCCATTTGACAGGTACTCCTTTTGCTGTAAATTCATTATTATAATATGAGGAGCGCTCGTTTTTGCGAATGATATACGGAAAAATCCTTTACAACTGACATTAAATTATATATAATGGTTAAGTCATCGGGGTGTGGCTCAGTTTGGTTAGAGCGCACGGCTGGGGGCCGTGAGGTCGCAGGTTCGAATCCTGTCACCCCGACTGATAGAAAGTGTATTTTGTTTTGAAGAAGATGGTATATATGAGGGATCAGATCAGGTAAAAGGCTACCGGAAACTGATTCCTTATCTGTTATTTCAGTCATTATGAGAAGGGAAGAAGAAAAATGTGTGGTTTTGCAGGTTTTGTCGGTGAAGTGGAAGATCGGGAAACAGTACTTGTGAATATGATGGATACGATCATACACAGAGGCCCGGACAGTGCGGGCAAATATATTGATGATGATGCGGCGCTTGGTTTTCGCCGTTTGAGTATCATTGATCTTTCATCAGTGGGAGATCAGCCTCTTTATAATGAAGATAGAAGTATGGTTCTTGTTTTTAATGGTGAGATTTATAATTATCAGGAACTGAGGAAAGAACTGATAGAAGCAGGGCATGTGTTTGTTTCGAATACAGATTCGGAAACTTTGATACATGGTTATGAACAGTGGGGAGAGAAGCTCGTTGATCGTCTGCGGGGCATGTATGCGTTTGTGATATGGGATACGAAGAAAAAGCAGCTTTTTGGCGCGCGGGATATTTTCGGGATTAAGCCGTTTTATTATGCGCAGATGAACGGGACGTTTTTATTTGCATCTGAGATCAAAGCATTTATGGAACATCCGAAGTTTGATAAGGTTTTCAATGAAGCTGCGTTGGGAAATTATCTTTCTTTTCAATTTGTACCGACAAATGAAACATTCTTCAAAGGGGTATTTTGCCTTCAGCCCGGACATTATTTTGTTTATGAAAACGGGAAGATGGAGGTTTCAAGGTATTTTGAACCTCATTTTACAGGAAACTGTGAAAAATCATTTGACGAAGTAGTAGATGAAGTAGAAAAGGTTATGAAAGAATCAGTAGAGAAGCATAAGATCAGTGATGTGGAAGTTGCTTCTTATTTGTCGAGCGGAGTAGACTCCAGTTATCTGACTTACCTCGGACAGGTGGATCATACGTTTACGGTTGGCTTTGATGAAGGGAAATACAGTGAGATCCAGGATGCAAAAGAATTTGCGGAGAGTATTCATATGGAAAATGATTCGAAAGTGATCACACCGGAGGAATACTGGGACAATCTGTCGGATATTCAGTATTATATGGATGAACCGGTGGCGGATCCGGCGGCGATCGCTTTGTATTTTTTGAGCAAAGAAGCTGCGAAGAAAGTGAAGGTTGTGCTTTCGGGAGAAGGGTCTGACGAGCTTTTCGGAGGATACAATATTTATTGCGAACCGCTTGAGCATACTGCGTTTAATAAGATTCCGATGCCAATCCGACGGGTTATGGGAAAATTTGCGGAATATTGTCTGCCGCGGGGGATGAAAGGGCGAGGTTTCCTTATGCGTCATGGAAAAACGTTGGAGGAACGATATTTTGCGAATGCGACCAACATTTTTACAGAGCGTGAAGCGTCTAAGATTTTGAAAAGAGGATGCAAACCGGAGATCCAAAACGTGACGAAACCGTTGTATGACAGAGTGAAAGAAAAAGATGCGGTGACGAAAATGCAGTATGTAGACTTGCATCTTTGGCTTGTTCACGATATCCTTATGAAAGGGGATAAGATGGGAATGGCGAATTCATTGGAAGTCAGAGTGCCGTTCCTTGACCGGGAAGTTTTAGAACTGGCGGAAAGTCTTCCGCTTGAGTATAAAGTGCAGGCACCTCGTACGAAGGTGGCGCTTCGGGCTGCGGCGGAACGTAGTATCAGAAGCAAGACGGCGGAAAAGAAGAAACTTGGTTTCCCAATTCCAATCCGGGTATGGCTGAGAGAGGAAAAATATTATAATCGCGTGAGAGCAATGTTTGCCTCCTCAATGGCGAAAAAGTTTTTCAATACAGACATGCTTCTGAAGATGCTGGAAGATCACAGAGAAGGAAAGAATACGAATGAGAAAACGGATGACAGCCGTAAGATTTGGACAGTATATATTTTCCTTGTGTGGTATGATCGCTTTTTTGAACATGGAAAACCGGTGCATCCTTCCATGAATGTGGGAAAATAAGATTGATAATGGGTGTGATAATATGAGAAGCAGGACTGTGCGTCCGATTAATCGGCGCGAGCAGAACAGGAAAAGTTCAAAAAAATCGAAGAAAAGGAGTTTGGGAGATACGATGCCCATGCATCCGATCAGAGGCGATGTGTCAGGCAGATCGGCATCTTTTTCTGATACGGCGCCGATGCCTTCGGCAAGGATCAGAAAAGGGTATGAAGGATATCAAAGGACGATTGATCGAAGACGGGAAGTGATACGGTCAGCGCGTCCGGTTTCGGAACGTCCGGCATCCCGAAAGGGGACTTCGTCTCGTGCATCAGGGAAAAGAAGATATGAAAATCGGAATAGTCTAGCGGCATTGATTGCGAGAAGGCGAAGTGCGGCTGCAAAAGAGCAGTATTTTGATTACGATCTTCTTTTTGTCATTATCTTTTTGATGTGTTTTGGTCTTGTTATGCTTTACAGTGTCAGTTTTTATGAGGCAAAGGCAGATTTTGGAAATGACATGTACTATTTTTCAAAGCAGGCGCTGATTGCTGTGGGTGGCTTTGTCGGAATGTACGTAGTATCAAAGATTGATTATCATCTGTATGGGGCGTTTGCGTTTGAAATTTATATTTTATCGATGTTCCTGATGGGATTAGTTCAGACGCCTCTTGGAGTGACTGTAAAGGGCGCAAGACGGTGGATCGGTCTTCCGGGCAATATTTCTTTTCAGCCTGCAGAAGTTACGAAAATTGCAGTGATTTTATTTATTTCTTATGAATTGTGCCGCCTTGGGAAGCGGGCATATTCTCTGAAAGGGATTATGCAAGTACTTGCGTTTGGAGCGGTGGCGTCTGCAGGCGTTCTGTTTTTGACGGATAACCTTAGTACGGCGATCATTGTGGCTGGGATA
The DNA here is from genome assembly GCF_030825015.1 of Mediterraneibacter sp. Taxonomy (NCBI): domain Bacteria; kingdom Bacillati; phylum Bacillota; class Clostridia; order Lachnospirales; family Lachnospiraceae; genus Mediterraneibacter; species Mediterraneibacter sp. Next base: position 7,640 of record NZ_JAPJQP010000023.1, read on the forward strand.
ACCTGTATTTTGATTTTTGTAAGTCATCCGAAGACGAAACCCTTTCTTACCGTTGTTGGAGTCGGGATCGTGATAGCTGCGGTTGGAATCGCTATTCTTTCAGTAACGGTGGCGAATAGTGATAACTTCCGTCTTCAGCGAGTGATTTCATGGCTGAATCCGGAAGCTACGGCAGATACAGGAAGCTTTCAGGTAATGCAGGGACTTTATGCGATTGGAAGTGGCGGACTGTTTGGAAAAGGGCTGGGAAACAGTACGCAGAAATTAGGCGTTATTCCAGAGGCGCAAAATGATATGATTCTGGTCGTTATCTGCGAGGAACTTGGTGTGTTTGGGGCGATTGTTATTTTAGTTCTTTTTGCGCTGTTGTTATACAGACTTATTTTTATTGCTAAGAATGCGCCGGATCTTTTCGGTTCCTTGATCGCAACAGGAATATTTGCTCATGTGGCGTTACAGGTGATACTGAATATTGCCGTTGTGACAGGGCTTCTTCCAACCACGGGAATTACGCTGCCTTTTATTAGTTACGGAGGAACGGCGATTATATTTTTATTGGCGGAAATGGGAATTGCACTTGGTATTTCACGGAAAATAAAATTAGAATAGAAAATAGGGATGAAAAAGCTTTCTTTCTGATGAAATGTGTGATATATTTTATGTGGTATTGAAAACTACATATAATAGAAGTGCAGAATATATTTTGCATTTCAGGAGGAATTGTTATGGATTATAAAATTGTCTTAGACAGTTGTGGAGAATTGACATATAAGATGAAAGAGAGCGGGATTTATCATACGGCAGTGTTAAGTATGCTTGTTGATGGTGATACGATCCTTGATGACACAACCTTTGACAGGGAAGATTTTCTGAAGAGAGTGGCGGTAAGCCCGGAATGTCCGAAGTCTTCCTGCCCTTCGCCGGATGCGTATATGGAACTTTATAACGGTGAAGAAAAAAGGGTTTATGCAGTGACTTTGTCTGCTGAATTGAGTGGTTCATATAACAGCGCACAGCTTGGAAAAGAGCTGTGGAAGGAAGAGAATGAAGGCGCAGAGAAGCAGATCTATGTATTTAATTCCCGATCGGCATCGGTTGGGGAAACGCTGATCGCACGAAAGATACAGGAGTGCGAAGAACGGGGTGAGTCTTTTGAAGAAGTGATCGAACATGTGGAAGCTTATATTGAAGAGCAGCACACTTATTTTGTATTGGAGAATTTGGATACGCTTCGGAAGAATGGAAGGCTTACGGGAATTAAGTCACTGATGGCAAGTGCGCTTAATATTAAGCCTGTAATGGGATCAACGCCGGAAGGAACGATCTGTCAGCTTGGGCAGGCAAGAGGTGTGAAGAAAGCGATTGCAAAGATGGTCGATCATATTGTGATGGACGGAAAAAGGACAGAGGATAAAGTGCTGGCGATTTCTCACTGTAATTGTCCTGAAAGGGCAAGGGAAGTAGAACGGATGATCCTCGATAAAATAAAAGTAAAAGACAGCTTTATCGTAGATACCGGAGGAATCAGTACGATGTATGCAAATGATGGTGGAATAATAGTTGTACTATAATCGGGTTTGTGATAGAATATTCTCATGTGCAGTATCGTATCTGAAAGGAGTAATATGAGATGAGTCAGGAAAAGGTTGATCGTTATAAACAGGAGAAAGCAAATAGAAAACAGATCATGCGTAAGCAGAAGATGATGAATAATCTGCGCAAAGGTGTACTTGCCCTTGTAGCTTTGGCATTGATCGGATGGCTTGGATATTCTGCTTATGATATTTACGAGTCGGGAAAGGACAGAGTTGTTTCTGAAGTGAACTATGACGCCGTGTCGGATTATTTGAACGGGCTGGCTTCGGAAGGTTCTGCAGAGTAAGGAGAAATGATGTGGGGGATTTCGCTAAAAGGTGTACCACATCCCTCCACCTGGAAATTTTTTAAAACCTGTAAATTGAATAAAATACAAAAAACACAACATGTAGGGTGCGCGAAAGATCCGCACCATACATGTTCTTTTTTTGCATAAATTTAAGGTTTTTGGGCAGATTTTAATTGGACAGAGAAGAGAAAAAAATCTTAAAAAAGGGTTGAAAAAGGGAGAGTGGTGGTTTAGAATGGAACTAAGTGGTGAAGAGTGGAGGCAAGTGGTGCAAAAAAGAGGCGATGTGGTGCCTACATTAAGAGAAAGGATTCCAGATGTTATTAGGAGAGTTTAACCATAGTATTGATGAAAAGGGAAGACTCATCATCCCGGCAAAGCTTCGGGATGATCTTGGTGACAGTTTCGTTATTTGTAACGGACTGGAAGGCTGCCTCTTTGTTTACTCTCAGGAAGAATGGAATAAATTCGTTGCCGAACTCGATACTTTGCCACGCATGAGCAAGGATGCCAGAATTTTCAAGCGTTATTTCTTTGGAAGCGCTTCGGAGGGCAGTTTTGACAAGCAGGGGAGAGTTCTTGTTCCGCCGTCACTCCGCAAAGCAGCTGGATTAGAAAAAGATGTCGTCTTAGTGGGAGTTCAGGACCGCATCGAGATATGGGATAAGGCTCTTTGGGAAGAACGCAGTCAGATCAGCGAGGAAGATTTGGATGCAATCGCAGAGCGTATGGAATCCATAGGAATTCGTATTTGATAAGGAGAAGACAATGGCATTTGAACATGTATCTGTTCTGCTGAACGAAACAGTGGACGGGCTGAATGTCAGACCGGATGGAATTTATGTAGACGCTACACTGGGCGGAGGCGGACATGCCTTTGAAGTGTGCAGCCGGCTTGGCAGCAAGGGGAGATTTATAGGAATAGATCAGGACGCCGATGCGATCAAGGCAGCGGGAGAACGTCTGAAAGGCTTTGGGGAGAAGGTTACGATAATTCGGAGCAATTATCGTGATATGAAGCCGCAGCTCCAAAATATAGGCGTTGACAAGGTTGATGGTATTATGATCGATTTGGGAGTTTCGTCATACCAGCTTGATACTGCCGAACGGGGGTTTTCTTATCGGGTAGATGCGCCGCTTGATATGCGGATGGATCAACGACAGAAAATGACGGCAAAAGATATTGTCAACGAATACAGTGAATCGGAACTTTATCGTGTGATCCGCGATTATGGGGAGGATAAATTTGCGAAAAATATCGCAAAACATATCGTGGCAGAACGAAAGAAAAATCCGATTGAGACAACAGGACAGCTGAATGAAATTATTAGTCATGCGATACCGATGAAATTTCGCAAGACATCAGGTCATCCATCGAAAAGAACGTTTCAGGCAATTCGGATTGAACTGAATCATGAATTAGATGTGCTTAGGGAGTCGTTGGATGAGATGATAGAGATGCTGAATCCAGGGGGAAGGATATGTATCATTACATTTCATTCGTTAGAAGACCGGATCGTAAAAAGTGCATTCCGAAAGAATGAGGATCCGTGTACGTGTCCGAGCCATTTTCCCGTATGTGTCTGTGGGAAGATTTCAAAAGGGAAAGTGATTACAAGGAAACCGATTCTGCCTTCTGAGCAGGAAATGGAATCCAACAGCCGTTCGAAAAGTGCGAAATTGAGAATATTCGAACGTGCATAACAGGGAGTGTATCATTATAGAAGTGAATTTCCGCGGGGAGGGGAGACCCCTAAGGAAAAATAAACGAGGAAGGGGCATTTGTCATGGCAGTAAAATATCGTACATCCAAATACAGAGAGACAAGTCTTAGTGAAAGAGACAGAAACGGATTTTATGTATATGGAAATACTGTGCGTCAGGCAGAAACTCTTCCGAGAAGAACAAAAAGACCGCATTCGCAGCAGAGGGAGCAGGCGAAGCGGACAAGCAGCCGAGTAGTGAAAAACCGAAATCGTGCCATGAGCATCAGTCCGGCGTACGCTGTATTTCTTACGGTGGCAGCTGTGTGTGCAGTGTTGATCTGTATTTTGTATTTGAATCTGCAGTCTGAGGTTGTTATCAGATCAGAGCATGTTACAGCAATGCAGGAAGAACTGGCGGATCTGACAGAGGCGAATAACACGGCATATAATTCGGCGGAAGACTCGGTAAATCTTGAAACAGTGCGGGACAGAGCGATGAATGAAATGGGAATGGTTTACGAAGCTCAGGGAACAGTTGTAGAATACGACAGCCCGGAAGGGGAGTACGTGAAGCAGTATAACGATATCCCGGAAAGTGGTGTGCTCGCGAAGTCCAGCGACGTATTAAAGTAAGGGAAAAATTATGGCCGGAAGGAAAAGAAAAAAGAGTAGATTTGAATTTTTGACAAGAAAATTCCCGCTCAGAATGCAACGGAAGCTGGTAATGCTATTTATGGCAGTAATACTGGCTTTTGTTGTTCTTATAGGAAGAATAACCTATATAAACGTTACAAAGGGAAGTAAATATACAAAAGTTGTTTTAGATCAGCAAAATTATGACAGCAGAGTGATCGCTTTTAAAAGAGGCGATATCGTAGATCGGAACGGAACAAAAATGGCCACGAGTGAGAGGGTATATAATGTGATTCTCGACGTTGCGGTTATGACGGATAAGGAAGAATATATTAATCCGACGAAGAAAGTGCTGAAAGAATGTTTTGATATTGATGGTGAAGTTGTCGATGAATTGATTGAAGATTCTTCAGACAGTCGGTATGAAGTATTGGCATCAGATATCGATTATGCCACAGCTCAAAAGTTTAAGAAAATAGATGAAGATGATGAAAAGTATCCGAATGTAAAAGGAATTTGGCTGGAAGAAGATTATCTGCGTACATATCCGTACGGTTCTATGGCAAGTGATGTGCTGGGATTTGTGTATGGAGGTAATCAAGGAGCAATCGGGATTGAAAGTGCATACAATGAGATCTTGAATGGAACTGACGGAAGAGAATACGGATATTTTGATTCGGATTCTTCTGTGGAACGTACGGTCAAACCTGCAAAAAACGGGAATACAGTTGTGTCTACGATTGATGTGACTTTGCAGAATATCGTGGAAAAATGTATTTTAGAATTTAACAGTGAACATGCTGAGGACGGCAATCCCGGCAGTAAAAATACGGCTGTTATTATGATGAATCCAAATACGGGAGAGATTTTGGCAGAGGCATCTTATCCTAATTTTGATTTGAATGATCCGAGAAACTTATCTTTACTCTATACAGAGGAGCAATGGAAATCTATGAGTGAAGAGGAACAGGTTGAAGCGATGAATAATTTGTGGAGAAATTTCTGTATAAGCGATGCCTATGAACCTGGTTCGACGGCGAAACCGTTTACTGTGGCAGCAGGACTTGAGACAGGAACACTGACAGGAAGCGAAACATATTATTGCGGCGGTTCAAAAGAAGTGCTTGGGACGAGGATCGGATGTCATTACCGATCGGGACACGGACAGGAGACGATACAGGATGCGATTGCAAATTCTTGTAATGTGGCTCTTATGGATATGGCGTCTGTGATCGGCCCGGAGAACTTTACGAAATATCAGCACATATTTGGATTTGGGGAATATACAGGCATCGACCTTCCGGGAGAAGCGGAGACATCCGGGCTGCTTTATACGGCAGATACAATGACAGAGATTGATTTGGCGACAAACTCCTTCGGACAGAACTTTAATGTGACGATGACTCAGATGGTATCTGCATTTTCCTCTCTTGTAAATGGCGGATATTATTATGAACCTCATGTTGTAAAGCAGATTCAGGATGAAGACGGCAATGTGATCGAGACGAAAGATCCGGTTCTTTTGAGAAAAACAGTGTCTGCAGATACGTCTCGAATGCTGAAGCAGTATTTGAAGGCGACGATGGATTACGGAACAGGAACCCGGGCGAAAGTGGAAGGATATGATATCGGTGCAAAAACAGGAACTGCCGAGAAGCTTCCCAGAGGAAACGGGAAATATCTGTTGTCGTATATCGGTTACGCGCCGCAGGATAATCCTGAAATAGTGATCTATGTTGTGATTGACGAGCCGAACGCGGCGGCACAGGATGACAGCTCCCTTGTTTTGGGATTGAGTCAGAAAATCATGTCAGAGGCATTCCCTTATCTTGGTATCACAACGATAGCGCAAAGCGAACAGAATGCGCAGGCACAAGGTCAGAATTTCGGAAATACAGAGTATACGGACTATGACGAAAATTACGAAGACACTTATGGAAATGCAGACGGATCTTATGTTGATGAGAATTATGATCCTGACTTAGATGATTGGGCGTCATCAGATGTTTCACAGTAGAGGAATAACCTCGCAGAAGATATAATAAACTGTAAAAATATCTTCTGCGGGGATTTTTTTATTTATGAGAAATATAACGGATGGGAATGTTAAAAATAAAACTTATAATAAGAAAAAAGTGTTGGTTGTTTTTCTTTGCGCCGCGTTTGTGCTTCTATGTCTCATCGGAAGACTCGTCTACCTTATGATATTTGATGCAGAATATTATCAGCAATTAGCGGAGGAACTGCACGAAAGAGAACGTGAGATCAAAGCTGCAAGAGGAGAAATTGTAGATCGAAACGGTGTTGTATTGGCAACAAATCGTACAGTATGCACGATTTCGGTGATTCACAGTCAGGTGAAAGATCCGCAGAAAACGGCAGACATGCTCAGTAAGGAATTAGAGATTGATAAAGAAGAAGTGCTGAAAAAAGTAGAAAAAGTATCTTCTATGGAAAAGATTAAGACGAACGTCGACAAGGAGACCGGAGATCGGATTCGAGAATACAATATGCCGGGGGTCAAAGTAGATGAGGATTTCAAAAGATATTATCCATATGACAATCTTGCATCCAGGGTACTTGGTTTTACAGGAGGTGATAATCAGGGGATCATCGGTCTGGAAGTGAAGTATGAAGAAGAGTTAAAAGGGAAAAACGGGAAGATCCTGACTGTTACGGACGCCCGGGGAATCGAATTAGAAGGGATTGCGGAAGATCGGATTGAACCGGCAGCAGGAAATACGCTGAAGGTAAGTCTTGATTATAATATTCAGTCTTACTGCGAACAGGCGGCAGAAAAGGTGATGGAAGAAAAGCAGGCGGACGGTGTTTCGATTTTGCTTATGAATCCGCAGAACGGAGAAATCTATGCAATGGTAAATGTGCCGGAATTTAATTTGAATGAACCGTATAAATTAAATGACGGAACGCAAGGAGAATTGTCTGATGAAGAACTTCAGGACAGACTGAATAAGATGTGGAGAAATCGATGTATTAATGATACTTATGAACCGGGATCTACTTTTAAGATCATTACGTCAGCTGCATGTCTGGAGGAAGGGGTCGTATCTTTGGATGATACGTTTTCCTGTCCGGGATATCGGATTGTGGAGGATCGAAAGATCCGGTGTCATAAAGTTGGAGGACATGGAACGGAAACGTTTGTACAGGGAATTGAAAATTCCTGTAATCCGGTATTTATGGATATTGGATTAAGACTTGGATCGGAACGGTTTTGTGATTATTTTGAGCAGTTTGGATTGATGAGTTTAACGAAGATTGATCTTCCGGGAGAGGCAGGAACGATCATGCATAAAAGGGAAGATATTAAAGCAGTAGAACTGGCTACAATGACCTTTGGACAGTCGTTTCAGGTGACACCGATTCAAATGGCGGTGACAGTTAGTTCTATTGTGAATGGAGGAACGCGTGTAACGCCTCATTTAGGAATGGCGGTTCAGGATAGAGAAGGGAACGTAATAAAAGAATTTAAGTATGAGACAAAAGAAGGAGTCGTTTCAAAGAAAACTTCGGAGACAATGCGGGAATTGCTGGAGAAGGTTGTCTCTGAGGGTTCGGGGAAAAACGCATATCTTGAAGGATATTCTATCGGAGGGAAGACGGCAACTTCACAGACGCTTCCAAGAAGTGCGGGCAAATACATTTCTTCGTTTATCGGGTTTGCTCCGGCTGATGATCCGCAGATCTTAGGGATGGTCATTATCCATGACCCGCAGGGAATTTATTATGGCGGAACGATCGCAGCTCCGGTGCTTCGCAGCATATATGATAACGTGCTTCCCTATCTCGGGATTGAAAAAAAGTAAGGGATGGTTTATACTTTATGAGATAAAAGAGATGAAGAGGTGAAGTTATGAGTAGTCATGTAGTGATTCCGGTTCTTGTGGCATTTGCAGTCAGCCTTGTGCTCGGACCGGTTGTGATTCCTTTTTTGCGGAAATTGAAAATGAAGCAGACCGAACGTGTGGAAGGCGTTCAGTCGCATTTGAAGAAAGCGGGAACTCCGACGATGGGCGGGATCATCATTCTTGTGTCCGTCATTGTGACGTCTCTGTTTTATGTGAAAGATTATCCGAAAATTATTCCGATCCTGTTCCTTACCGTGGCGTTTGGACTGATCGGATTTCTTGATGATTATCTGAAAGTTGTATTGAAGCGTTCTGACGGATTAATGCCGATGCAGAAAATGGTTCTGCAGATTATTGTGACGGCTGTATTTGCTTTTTACCTTGTGAAAGTGGCGGATATTCCGCTTACGATGCTGGTTCCGTTTTCAAACGGATACTATCTGGATATCGGATGGCTGGCGATCCCGCTTTTGTTTGTTGCGGTGATTGGGACGGTTAACGGAACGAATTTTACAGATGGTCTGGATGGTTTGGCTTCCAGCGTAACGGTTTTGGTTGCGACATTTTTTACGGTTGTGGCGATCGGAACGAAAAGCGGAATTGAGCCGGTTACATGTGCTGTAGTGGGAGCGCTGCTTGGATTTTTGCTGTTTAATGTATATCCGGCGAGTGTGTTTATGGGAGATACAGGTTCCTTGGCGCTTGGCGGATTCGTGGCAGGTACGGCATATATGCTTCAGATGCCGCTGTTTATTCTGATCGTGGGAATGATTTATCTTGTAGAAGTGGCTTCTGTCATGATACAGGTTACTTATTTTAAGAAGACGGGGGGAAAAAGATTCTTTAAGATGGCGCCGATTCATCATCACTTTGAATTGTGCGGCTGGTCTGAAACAAGAGTCGTAGCTGTATTTTCGATTATAACAGCGCTGCTTTGTCTTGTTGCGCTGATGGGGGTATAAACGATGGATATAAAAGGGAAAAAAGTGCTTGTTTTCGGTTTCGGAATCAGTGGCGAAGGGGCATGCCGTCTTTTGCTTGGAAAAGGGGCAGATGTCGTTTTATATGATGGAAATAAAAAGCTGTGCGAAGATGAGATCCGGTCAAAAATTGTAGAAGATAAAGAAGAGGAAACGAGATTTCAGATCGTGCTTGGGGCATTTCCGGAAGAGATGATGGAAGAGCTTGCTCTTGTGATAATGAGTCCGGGAGTGCCGACGGATCTTCCGATCGTTGAAACGATGCGTGAAAAGGAGATCCCGGTTTGGGGCGAGATAGAACTTGCATATGTGTTTGGAAAAGGAGACGTTCTTGCAATTACGGGAACAAACGGAAAGACGACGACGACAGCTCTGCTCGGACAGATTATGCAGGATTATAATGAACATACATATGTAGTCGGAAATATTGGAAATCCATATACAAGTGTTGCCGCAGATACGACGGACGATACAGTGATCGTTGCCGAGATCAGCAGTTTTCAGCTTGAGACGATTCATACCTTTCACCCGAAAGTAAGCGCGGTTTTGAATATTACACCGGATCATCTGAATCGCCATCATACAATGGAGGCATATATAGAGACAAAGGAACGTATTGCCGAGAATCAGACGAAAGAGGATATCTGCGTACTGAACTATGAAGATGATGTGCTGCGGGAATTCGGAGAAAAAACACATGCAGAAGTTCTATATTTCAGCAGTGCGCGTAAACTGGAAAAAGGAATATATCTTGACGGAACAAAGATCATCTGTGCGGCAGATGAACCGATTGAGTTATGTGATGTCAGCGAGCTGAAGATTCTTGGAACGCATAATCACGAAAATGTGATGGCTGCTGCAGCGATGGCGTATGCATATGGGGTTCCGGCGGAGGTGATCCGAAAGAATCTGCTTACTTTTCCGGGGGTAGAACATCGGATTGAATTTGTGGCAGAAAAAAATGGGGTTGCTTATTATAATGATTCAAAAGGAACGAATCCGGATGCGGCAATCAAAGGAATCCAGGCGATGAACCGTCCGACTGTATTGATCGGAGGAGGTTATGACAAAGATTCAGAATACGATGAGTGGATCCGGTCATTTGACGGGAAGGTAAGAAAACTTGTCTTGCTCGGCGCAACGAGGGAGAAGATTGCACAGTGTGCCCGCAAGAATGGATTTGATGATATTATTATGGCAGATACATTTGAAGAAGCATTTGAACAATGTGTGAAGTATGCTGAAGCGGGAGACGCGGTGCTTTTATCACCGGCGTGTGCAAGCTGGGGAATGTTTAAAAATTATGAAGAACGCGGAGATAAATTCAAAGAACTTGTAGATCAACTATAAGGAGTGGAGCTGTTTGAAGCGTTCTGAAAAGAAAAGACGATATGACGCGACGCTTATATTTGTCGTATTGATTCTTGCTGCGGCAGGACTTGCGATCCTGTACAGTACGAGTGCTTATAACGGGCAGGTGAAGTTTCACGATCCGTTTTATTATTTAAAAAAGCAGGGATTTGCAACATTGCTGGGGCTGATCGGAATGGTGATTATCGCTCGGATCGATTATCATAAGTGGATTCCGCTTGCAGTTCCCGCATATGTCGCGGCAATCGCTCTATCTGTGGCGGTCATGTTTTTCGGAGATGAATATAACGGGTCCAAAAGATGGCTTTCTTTTGGACCGGTTTCTTTTCAGCCTTCAGAATTTGCAAAAGTTGCCGTTATTTTCTTTCTCGCCTGCCTTATAAGTGCGAATGCGCGGCGGATGGGCAGGTTTCGTACAATGGTGTTTATGATGATTCCTGTTTTGCCGATCGTAGGGCTGGTCGGGGCAAGCAACTTAAGTACTGCGATCATTATTCTTGGAATTGCGGTTATCCTTATTTTTGTTGCAGACCCGAAATATGTTCGTTTTATATGGATGGGAAGTATTGGAATAGCGTTTATGGCGGTGTTCCTTGCAATGGAAAGTTATCGGTTAGAGCGTTTGGCAATCTGGAGACATCCGGAACAATATGAGAAAGGGTATCAGACGCTTCAAGGACTATATGCGATCGGAAGCGGTGGACTGTTCGGCAGAGGACTGGGCAACAGCGTGCAGAAACTTGGATTTCTCCCGGAGGCTCAAAACGATATGATTTTTTCGATTATTTGTGAAGAGCTTGGTCTGATCGGAGCGGGATGCATTATCGTTTTATTTTTGATTTTGATTTGGCGCTTCTTTGTAATCTCTACAAAGGCATCCGATCTGCTTGGAGCGCTGATTGCGGCGGGGGCAATGGCTCATATGATGATTCAGGTCATATTGAATATTGCGGTAGTGACAAACTCTATTCCGAATACGGGGATCACGCTTCCGTTTATCAGTTATGGAGGTACGTCAGTTGTATTTTTACTGTCGGAAATGGGGCTTGTGCTTAGTGTGTCAAATTACGAAGGGTTACGATATGGAGGTTCAGAATAGATGAAGAGGAAAAAACACAAAAAGAGGAAGATATGGCCGATTGTTTTGGCAGTTGTCGTTACCTTGTTTTTAATGGCGGCGGCAGCCGTGTTTTTATTCCGTACCCGGTCATATAAAGTGGAAGGAAATTCCTATTATGGGGAGACTACGATTACGACATGGATCGAGAATGATCCTCTTTCGGTAAACTCTTTGTACGTCTTTTTCAAATATAATTATACGGATGTGGATCTGCCTTCTGCGGTGGAAAGTTTTCGGATTTCTTTGAAAGATCCGTGGACGGTTGTTGTGAAGGTGAAAGAAAAAGAAATGGCAGGATATGTAGACTACGATGGTGCATATCTTTATTTTGACAGAAACGGGACGGCGGTGCTGAGGACAAAAAAAGTAATCGAAGGCGTTCCTTATATTGAAGGACTTGTATTCGACGCGGCAAAAGTAAAAATAGGGAAAGGACTTCCGGTGGAAGATGACAGTATTTTTGAAAAAATTGTGGAAGTTTCAAAAAATCTGAAAAAATATAGTCTGACCCCGGATCGGATGGGGTGTGACAACGGAAGTGTTCAAATCTATTTCGGAATTGTAGAAGTTCGACTCGGAAGTGGGAATTATGAAGAAAAGATGCAGCAAGTAGAACCGATCCTTCAAAAACTCACACAATTATATCCGGATAAGGCGGGAACATTGCATTTGGAGAATTATGAAGCGGGATCAGAATCAATTCCTTTTGTTCCAGCAGGATAGCAGGTGGTCTTCTGTGAAAAAAGTGTAATAATTCAGAAAAATAGCAAAAAATCTATTGATTATTTGCCAAAAAGACTTTATTATATACTTATTGGATTCTATCGTTCAATAATAAGGGATGTATAAGAAATTAGTAAGACGACGAAGGAGGAAGTACTCTTGTTAGAAATTAAAACCAACGAATCAGAAGCGGCCGCAAGAATTATTGTAGTCGGAGTCGGTGGAGGCGGAAACAACGCGGTAAACCGAATGATTGACGAGCAGATCGCGGGCGTGGAATTTATCGCAGTCAATACAGATAAACAGGCACTGCAGCTTTGCAAAGCGCCGACATTAATGCAGATCGGTGAGAAACTTACAAAAGGACTTGGTGCGGGAGCACAGCCGGAGGTAGGAGAGAAAGCGGCAGAGGAAAGTTCAGAAGAAATTTCTGCAGCGCTTAAAGGTGCAGACATGGTGTTTGTAACATGTGGTATGGGCGGCGGAACAGGAACAGGTGCCGCACCTGTTATTGCACGTATTGCAAAAGAGCAGGGAGCTCTTACAGTCGGAGTTGTTACAAAGCCGTTCCGTTTTGAATCAAAAACAAGAATGCAGAATGCGTTGAGCGGAATTGATAAATTAAAAGAAAATGTAGATACGATCATCGTTATTCCGAATGACAAGCTTCTTGAGGTTGTTGACAGACGCACGACAATGCCGGAAGCACTTAAGAAAGCCGATGAAGTTCTTCAGCAGGGTATTCAGGGTATCACAGATTTGATTAATGTTCCGTCATTGATCAACCTTGACTTTGCGGATATCCAGACAGTTATGAAAGATAAGGGAATTGCACATATCGGTATCGGTGCCGGCCGTGGAGATGACAAGGCTCTTGAGGCAGTAAAAGAGGCTGTTGCAAGTCCGTTGCTTGAGACAACGATTCAGGGCGCGTCGAATGTTATTGTCAATGTATCCGGTGATATTACTCTTATGGATGCATCTGATGCTGCTGATTATGTACAGGAATTGGCAGGAGAAGGCGCAAGTATTATCTTTGGTGCGATGTACGATGATGCTAAGTCTGATGAATGTACGATCACTGTTATTGCAACCGGTTTACATAATGTAGGCGGAAGCGCATCAAAATTGAAAGCAAGATTAGAAGGACAGCAGAAAGTCGGATCGATCCTTCCGTCCGGTGAGTCGACTGTGAGAAGTCGTCTTGACAACGATGGAAGCAGAGTATCTTCTGCAAGACCGCAGGGAACTGTAAGACCGCAGGGCGGCACAATGCCGACTTTGCAGCCGCGTACACCTTCCAGTACTGTGAAGGAACAGTCCATTAAGATTCCGGATTTCTTTAAGAAATAAAAACATTTTTAATAAAGTAAAACTTACAGCAGAATGGAGTTTCATTATGAAATTTCATTCTGCTTTTTTTTGCAATGGCGGCGAGCCAAAGTCCGGATAGCCCGAGAACTTGGCGACCGCTTACAATGCCGGAATGTGTTTTTTTGAAATTTTCGGTGATTGTCGAAATATATTTAGACTAACATGTCAATATGTGACAAAATTCTTTCCTTCAGAGATTTATAATAGATTCCGCACTACATGATTACGGAAGAGGAAGAAGGTGGAATATGTACTATGAATTATACATAGATTTATTTTTTTTGGAAAATTTCATGCTGGACAGTCTGCTTTTAATGGCTGTAAACCGTGTCATGCAGTATCGGAATTCTTATGCGAGGATGATCCTTGCAGGAGCAATCGGAAGTTTATTGACTTGTATCGTAGTGTCACTCCCTCTTGCACGGGGAATAAAATTTATTTTATTCGGTTTGGGGATCAATAGTGTGATGGTGTTGTTTGGTCTTGGGAGTGAAGTTGTGACAAGGAAAAGTACGAAGAGAGGAAAAGAAATGGCGGCATGGTTTCTTAGAACGATGCTTGTTCTGTATGCGGCGGCAGTTGTTTTCGGCGGAGTGATGTATTTGTTCCGCCCGTATATGAAGTTTGCAAGTTTGTTTTATGCAGCGTTTGCGGGGGCATACTATGCGTTTCTGTCTGTGTGGAGATTGATTTCATGTATGAGACAGAATAAACAGACTGTACTGGAAGTAACGCTGTATACAAGCCTTGGGATCAAGAGAGTGACAGGGTTTTTAGATACGGGAAATGAACTTCGGGATTTTGCATCGGATGATCCGGTCAATATTGTAGACCCGAAATTAGCGGAGTTGATTACGCTTCGTCCAGAGTGGGAAAAGGGTTTTCACATGATTCCTTACAGCAGTATCGGCGGAGACGGGGTGATGAAGGTTTTTCGAATTGAGAAAATGTGCGTCCATATGGAAGAGGACAGGTGGATCGACAATCCTCTTCTCGGACTAAGTGAAAAAACACTTTCGGGGAGTGAACGGTATGAGATGATTTTAAATCCCGGGATCTTTTTATAAATAGTGAGCCTGGAAGTTTAACAGAAAAAAAGCAGTGTTTCCGTTTGTCATCAAGGGGGGGGACAAAAACGGGAAGAAAAAAAGAACTAAAAACTGGAAAATAATAGGAGGATGATAACATGATGATGAAAGTGGCTGTTCCGCAGCGTTTTAAACTGAAAGTAATCCCTGATATGAAAGCTCTCATTTTCGGGAGCGGAAGAGAGGTGCATTATATAGGAGGAACTGAGGTGCTTCCGCCGCCGCTGGAAGGAATCAAGGAGAGTGAGATGATAAACAGGCTGGGAACAGAGTATGCCGAGGAAGCGAAGAAAGTGCTGATTGAACATAATTTAAGGCTGGTTGTGTATATTGCAAAAAAATTTGATAATACCGGGGTTGGAGTAGAAGACCTGATCTCAATCGGAACAATCGGACTGATCAAAGCAATCAATACTTTTAATCCGACAAAGAAGATTAAACTTGCGACATATGCTTCCCGTTGTATTGAAAATGAAATTTTGATGTATTTAAGGCGCAACAGTAAGACAAAGATGGAAGTGTCGATTGACGAGCCGTTAAATGTTGATTGGGACGGAAATGAACTGCTTTTATCAGATATTCTTGGAACGGAAGAAGATACGATTTATAAAGATTTGGAAAATGAGGCAGAAAGAAAGCTTCTCATCCGTGCATTGAATAAGTTAAACAGCAGAGAAAAATTGATCGTAAGTATGAGATTTGGACTGGATCATCCGGAAGGAAAAGAAAAAACACAAAAAGAAGTTGCGGATCTGCTTGGTATTTCCCAGTCATACATATCAAGATTAGAAAAGAAGATCATGCAGAGATTAAAAAGAGAGATGATAAAATACGAATAGACTGACTTAAAAAATGGCGATTGCTTACAATCCCGGAATGTGCCTTTTGGCACTTCCGGTGACTGCTGGAATCTGAAAAGATCAGGCATTGTAATAATGGGCATAAATTCCATTCTCCGAAAGGAGCGTTTCGTGAGTGCCCCTTTCAGTGATACCGTCTTCGGTGATGACGATGATTTCATCTGCATTTTGGATTGTAGAAAGGCGGTGAGCAATCGTGATCGTTGTTCTGTCTTTTGAAAGTTCTTCAAGGCTTTTTTGTATGCGGCGTTCGCTTTCGTTATCGAGAGCGCTTGTGGCTTCGTCAAGGATCAGGATCGGTGGGTTCTTAAGAAAGACGCGGGCGATGGAAATTCTCTGTTTTTGACCTCCTGACAGACGGGTACCGCGCTCGCCTACAAAGGTGTGATATCCGTCGGGAAGTTCGGAAATAAAATCATGGATATTTGCACGTTTTGCGGCGTTGATGATTTCTTCGTCAGATGCGTCAGGTTTTCCGTAAGCAATATTGTCCCGTATTGTTCCGGAAAACAGATAGACATCTTGTTGAACGACTCCGATATGGCTGCGAAGGCTTTTTAATGTTAAAGTTCGGATATCTTTTCCGTCGATGGTAATCCTTCCGCCTGTTACGTCATAGAAGCGTGGAAGCAGGGAACAGATCGTAGTTTTTCCGCTGCCTGACGGCCCAACGAGGGCGATGGATCTTCCGGCCGGAATCTCAAAGGATACATGGGAGAGGACGGGGGTGTTGTCGTCAGAATAATGGAAAGAGACGTCCTCGTAGCAGACTCTGCCTTTCACATCAGTTAATTCTGCCGCATTTGGCGCATCTTTGATTTCCGGTTCTGTTTCCATGACATCAAGAAAGCGTCGAAAGCCTGCTAATCCTTTCTGCATCATTTCAATCAGTTCGACAAGGATTTGGATCGGACTGATGAAAATGCCGATGTAAAGCGCATATAGGGCAAGATCCCCAACATCCATAAGACCTTTTGAGATGAGATAGCCTCCATATACAAGGGTGACAGAGTACATTAATCCTTGGAAAAATAAGTTCCAGCCCATGAAGCTTCCCATACAATGGTAGTTTTCGTTTTTGGACAGAAGAAATGCATGGTTGCTCTTTCGGAATTTTTCACGTTCAATGTCTTCGTTTGTAAATGACTGTACGACGCGGATTCCGGCAAGCGTATCTTGCAGGCTGGCGTTGACATCGCCGATCTTCCGGCGGTTATCCATAAATGTTTCCTGCATCCTTTTGTTTTGTCGTACGGAAAAAATGAACATGCATAAAACAAGCGCGGCAAGAGGAAGGGCAAGCCGTGGATTGATCAGGAAAAGAAAGATGAAAGAGCCGATGATCTTTACGATGGAAATAAATAAATTTTCAGGACCGTGATGCGCAAATTCAGAAATGTCAAACAGATCAGAGACAAGTTTGCTCATCATCTGCCCGGAATTGTTTTTACTGTAATAAGAAAAAGAAAGCTTTTCGTAGTGATCAAACAACTGCCGGCGCATATCACGTTCCATACGGGCTCCCATCATGTGTCCTTGATAGCTGACATAATATTTACAGAGACTTTGTATAAGGTACATCAGGATAAGTCCTGCAGCGAGGAAGGGGAGCGCCTGAAGGATGAGGTTTTTGTCTTTTGTAAATAAGGAATTCGTCAGTGTTCGGAGAAATTGCGGATAAGCAAGATCCGCTATGCTGATAAATGCAGCGCAAAGAAGATCAAGAAAGAAAACCTTCTTGTACGGGGCATAGTAAGTGATAAATTTTTTTAATGTGTTCATAAGTATGCTCCTCATAATCAAAATTCTGATGATATCTTAGCACATGCGATTTTACTTGACAAGGCAGGGAGACTGTAATAATCTAGTGATCTGATCGTATAATGACTGAAGGAGTTTTGTTATGAATCTATATTTAGCCCCGTTAGAAGGGATCACAGGATGGATCTACCGTGGCGCTGTACATCAATGCTTCGGAGGATTTGAAAAATATTTTATCCCTTTTATAAAACCGAATCAGATGGGACGTTTCAGCGCAAGGGAGAAAAAAGATATTCTGCCGGAACATAATAAAGGGATGTATGCGGTTCCGCAGGTTTTGACAAATTGTGCAGATGACTTTGTTCAGACTGCAATAAGAGTAAAACAGTATGGCTATGAAGAAATTAATTTGAATGTAGGATGTCCTTCGAAGACTGTTGTAACAAAAGGGCGCGGAGCCGGTTTTTTGGCATTTCCGAAACAGCTGGATCTTTTTTTGGAAGAAGTTTTTCAAAAGTGTCCTATTGATGTTTCGGTAAAAACCCGGATCGGTATGGAAAGTGGAGAAGAATTTATACAGCTTATGGAAATTTATAACAAGTATCCGATCAAGGAACTGATCATTCACCCGCGTACGCAGAAAGATTTCTACAAGAATACTCCGCAGATGGATGTGTTTGAGGAAGCTCTTGGAATGGGAAAAAATCCGATCTGTTATAATGGAGATATCACCGCTGTAAAACAGGTGGAAGCGTTTTCAGAACAATTTCCTGAAGTGGAGAGGATAATGATCGGAAGAGGTGTTCTTGCCGATCCTGCGCTCGCCCGCAAGATGAAAGGCGGACCGGGTGCGGACAAGGAGGAAATGCGCTGTTTCCATGATCTGCTGTATGCGGCATATTGTGAGGAGATGTCAGGTGAGAGAACGGTTTTATATAAGATGAAAGAATTGTGGTTTTATTTGGGCGCTTCTTTTACGAACAGCAAACCATATATGAAAAAAATCAAAAAAGCAGAAAAATGTGTTGTGTATGAGCGGATTATAGATGACCTTTTTAGAAATGAAGATGTGAAATAGAAAAAGAGAATAAGAAAAATGAGGGTGTCGCAAAATCATCAGATTAGATGATTGAGCGATGCCCTCGCTCTATA